>JASFRZ010000346.1:0-5645 GCA_050114655.1 Acidobacteriota bacterium | reverse complement strand
AAGCGCTCCGTCGAATTGCTGATGGGATCAACAGATCGTACCGGGGTGGCGAGACCGGGGCAAGATGTGCGCTCGCTTCAGGCAGAGCCGATGTCACGCGCGCTGGGGATACCCGGCAAGCCTTCGGCGGCGCGCACGGCACGCAGAATCGACGCGCTGACCGCTGCCGCGGCGGCAACCTCCAGGCGGTCGAAGTCCCCGGTGCCCTGCGGCGCCGGCGTGGTTCCGGTGGCGAGCGCGAACAGGGTGTCGCCGTCGAAGCGGGTGTGCGCCGGCACGATGGCGCGCGCCAGGCCGTCATGCGCCACGCTCGCCAGGCGCGAGCATTCGACCTTGGTAAGCGCCTGGTTGGTGGCGACCACGCCGATGGTGGTGTTCTGACCGGCAGCCGCGACGGTGTCAGCGCCACCGAGGATCTCCGCCTCCACGTCGCGAAAGGTCTTGCCGTCGCCGCCGCGGGCCCCGGCCACCAGCCGTCCGGTGCGTGGGTCGCGCACGTCGCCACGGCAGTTCACCGCGACCATCGCCGCCACCACCGTACCGTCGTCGAAGCGGAAGCCGGCGGTGCCGATGCCCCCCTTCATGCTGCCGGAGCCCATGAGCTTGCCGACCGTAGCGCCGGCCCCGGCGCCGACGTTGCCTTCCGCGGGTGCGGCGCGCGACGCCGCGCGGCACGCGGCGGCACCGTCCTCGGCGGTGGGGTGGCTGTCGCCGCCCAGGCCGAGGTCGAAGAGCACCGCCGCGGGAACGATCGGCACGACGTCGTCGCCGACCGGAAAGCCGATGCCGCGGCCGCGCAGCACTCCGGCCACGCCGTCGGCGCTGGCCAACCCGAGCGCACTGCCACCGGTGAGCACGACGGCGTGCACGCGCTCTACCGTATTCTCCGGACTCAGCAGGGCGATCTCGCGTGTCCCGGGGGCGGCACCGCGCACTGCCACCCCGCCGACCGCGCCCTCCTCGGCGACGACCACCGTGCAGCCGGTCGGCCGGTCGTCGCGCGTGTGGTGGCCAACCGCTAGGCCGTCGATCGAAGTGAGCGTAATCCGTTCGTCTTGCGTTGCCATCACCGCTCTCCAGTGGCGCGCGAGCAGCTCGGCGCCGGGCAGCAGGGCCAGGCCGCCGAGCGCCAGCTCGCGGCGCGAAAGCTCGAGACCGTCATCGCTACCACGCTTCATCGCGCCATGGTGACACAGGAGCTGCGACGAGACAGCGAGCGCCGCGGCGATGCCGCCCGTGCGCAACGAGGACCGCCCGGACGCTGGTAGAATTCGGCGACGCACCGGTGCTTTGCATGCACCCCCTTCGCGCCGCCACAAAAAACCCGGTTTTCCCTCTCTCCTGCTCCGTGAACATTCTCTACTCCGCCGCCGGAACACCGATCCCCGGTACCCACGGGGGCAGCGTGCACGCGCTGGAGCTGTGCCGCGCGTTGGCGCGCCGCGGCCACCGGGTGCACCTCGCCGCGTTGCCGTCGGATTCGGCGGCGGCCGCGGACCTCGACGGCGTCGTGCTGCACCCCTTGCACCGCGCGCTCCCGGTGACCCTACTGGAGTGGACCGCGACCGGTGAGCTGCGCGAGCTGATCGTGAAGCTGCGCCCCGACGTGGTGGTCGAGCGCTTCTACACCTTCGGCGGGGCGGCGGTGAACGCGGCGTATGCACTCGGTGTTCCAGCGGTGCTGGAGGTCAACTCGCCGGCGCGCGACTATCCCGGCTCGCTGCGGGACCGGCTCGACCGGTTGAGCCTGATCCGTCCGGTCGACCGCTGGCGCCGGCGCATGCTTGCGCGGAGCGCGGCGCTGTACACCACGTCGCGTCACCTGCTGCCGCCCGAATACCAGGAGCAGGCGACGGTCATCGTCAACGGCGTCGACATCGAGCGCTTCATCCCCGGCGAGCACGGCGATGACAACGGCCCACTGCGGTGTGCCTACGTCAGCAGTTTCCGAGCCTGGCACGGTGCCGAGGACCTGGTCGCGGCGGTGGCAGCGTGCCGCGCCTTGGGCGGCAATGTGCACGTCACCTGTGTCGGCGAGGGGCCGCGCTGGCAGCGTGCCCGCGACGCCGCCAGGCGGGCCGGGGTTGAAGAGCAGATCGATTTCACCGGCCGCGTTCCGCACGACCGCATCCCGGAGCTGCTCACCCGCGCCGAGGTCGGCGTCGCGCCCTTTGCTCCGGACCAATTCAGCGCGCTCGAGCTCGGTTGGTTCTGGTCGCCGATCAAGATCTTCGAGTACCTTGCCGCCGGCTTGGCCGTGGTCACCGCCGACATCGCCGAGCTGCGCGAGCTGCTGCCCGGCGACGTGGCGCGCTTCTATCGTGCCGGCGACATCGACGGGCTCGCCGCCGTGCTCCGGGCGCTCGACCGCGACCGGAACGCAGTGCGGAGCATGGGCGAAGCCGCGCGCTCGCTGGCGCGGGACCGGTATACCTGGGACCATCAAGCGGCGGCCGTCGAGCAGGTGCTGCAAGCCGCCGTGGGATAATTGCTTACCAGCGCGCGACTGATCGTCGCGCTGCGGCACATCCGAGTCGGAATCCTCGAGAAGGCGGCCGTCCCCCTGAGGATGGCGCCGAAAGGGAGACAGGTAATGACCACACGGACCACCTTGCGGTCAATCGTGTTGGCAGCGGTTGCGCTGCTGCTACTGACGAGCGTACCGGCGCTGGCAACGGCGCCGCAGAGCGGCGTCTATCTCGAAGTGCAGAGCGAGAGCGGTGGCAACAGTCAGCTCATCAAGATGTCGATGGCACCCGATCGCCTGCGCTTCGACACCGAACAGGGCATCTCGATCGTCAACATCGGTGGCGAAGACGGCAAGATGCTCATGATCCAGCACCCCCAGAAGCAATACATGGAGTTCACCGCCGAGATGATGAAGCAGCTGGCGGCGATGATGGGTCAGATGCCGCAAGAGATGGAGCGGGAAGCAGAGGCCATGCAGCCGCCGACCTTCACCCGTACCGGCAACACCAAGCAGGTCGGCGAGTGGAGCGCCTACGAGGTGCTGGTGAAGCACCCTGATCGGGAAGGCGACATGACGATGTGGATGTCGCAGGATGTCGACGCCGACTTCGAGACGTTGGTGCAGCAGGTGGCGAGCTCCATGTCTTCTTTCCTGGAGAGCCCGATGATGCAGATGGCGGGCGGCGGTGCCGGGGCGGCGAACCCGCTCGCGGAGTTCCAGGCACAGATGTCCGCCGTCGATTTTCCGGACGGCTTCCCGGTGCAGGTCATCACCAACGACGGCGGCTCGCAGACCACCGCCACCCTGAAGGCCATCGACCAGAATGCCAGCTTCGGCGCCGACACTTGGGAGCCGCCGGCGGGTTACACGAAGATGGACATGCCCTTCATCCGTTGACCATTCGTTCCACATCGCTGAGCAGTTTTTGTAAGCCGTGCACAAGCATGATTGGCCGTCGGGTTGAATCTTGTTGACACGCTGCGGACGGCTGCTAAGTTGGACTCGGTCCAGGTGAGACCCTCGATTGAGCGAAGCTGTCGGAGGCCCCGCGGGGATTTAAGAGACTTCGCGGGAGGCGATCGTGGAAATCACCTGGACCATATTTTTTTCCCGCTATGCGCTTGATCCTCGTCGGCTTCGGAACCGTAGGTCGCGGCGCGGCTGAGTCGCTGGTCACCGCCGCCCCGGCGTTCGCCGAGCACAGTGCTTCCCCGCGCATCGTCGCGGTCGTCGACCCCCTCGTCGGCAGCGTGTTTCGTGCCGGCGGGCTCGACCCGGAGCAACTGCTGGGTCTCGCCGACGGCGGCACATCGCTGAGCGAGCATCCGGATGCCGAGGCGGTCGCAGGGTTGGCGGAGGTTCTCGATCGCGGCGCCGCCGACGTGCTCGTCGAGCTCACCCCTACCAACTTGCAGAACGGCCAGCCCGGGCTCGACCACGTGCGCGCGGCCATCGGCGCCGGCCTGCACGTCGTTACCACCAACAAGGGGCCGATCGCCCTCGCCTACCGTGAGCTCGCCGCGTCGGCCCGTACCGCCGGCGTGCAGCTGCGCTTCGAGGGCACCGTGATGTCCGGGACGCCGGTTCTGAACCTGTGCGAGACGGGCCTCGCCGGCGCCGGCATCCGCGGCATCCGTGGTGTGCTCAACGGAACGTGCAACTTCATCCTGTCGCAGATGGAGAGTGGGGTACCGTACGACGATGCTCTCGCGGATGCACAGAGCAGGGGCTACGCCGAGGCCGACCCGAGTGGCGACGTGGACGGCTGGGACGCCGCCGCCAAGGCGCTCATACTCGCCAACTGCGTGCTCGGCGCCGAACTCGAGATCGACGCCGTGGCGCGCGTCGGCATCCGCGATATCTCCACCGATGCCATCGAGGCGGCGCTGGCCGACGGCAAGACCTGGCGACTGGTGGCGCGCGTTGAGCAGAGCGACGCGGGCTGGCGCGCCGGCGTCGAGCCCGAGCTGGTCGACAGGACCGATCCGCTCGGTTCGCTCACCGGACCCGGCAACCTCCTGGTGTTCGAAACAGACGCGCTCGGCGACGTGGTCATCGCCGGGCCCGGAGCCGGCCGCCGTGCCACCGGTCACGCCGTGATTGCCGACCTCGTCGCCCTCGCCCGCGGAAACTTCGGGTGAGCACTGCGGATGAAGGGACGACGTCCGGCGACGAGCTCGCCGGGCTGCTCTCTGGTTGCACCGAAGCCGGGCGTCTGAAGCGCTCGATCCCGCTGGCCGGCAAGGTGCACTTCCTGCTCGGTGACGGCGAGCTGATCATCGCCGCGGTGGCCAAGTACAACGTCGTGATCAACGTCGCCGCGCGCTGCATCCAGCACGGCTGCCGCGACTTTCAGTCGCAGGCCCCGACCCGCCGGCTGTGCAAGCACGTCGCCGCCACCATCCTGGCGCTCGACGAGCCCCTCGCCCGCCGTATCGCCGAGGAGCTCGCCGATTGCGCCGCGGCCCCTGAGAGCGGCGTGGTGGTCCCCTGGCGCTTCGAAGTGATTAGTCGTTGGCGGGAGCGATAACGCGGCGTCTGCGGCGTTGCGACCCCTCGGTCTGCCTCCGACGTACGTGAGTACGCCTCCGTCATCCCTCTGGTCGCGCGCCTTGCATCCACTACCTTCTCGCTCCTGCTGCTACCGTTTTGCAGGTTCCTTTGTTGCTGATGTCAGGAGATCCGGGGAGGGTGAATGTCTGATCGATTGAGGGAGTTTCGGGAGTTTCGTGAATCAATGAACGAGCGCATCCTGAGCACTGACCATCGTGAGATCAAGCGGTTTTTCGCGCTGGACTCGCGTGCCTACGAGCATGGTGCGCTCGATGCCAAGACCAAGGAGCTACTCGGTCTGGTTGCTTCCTTGGTGCTGCGTTGCGACGACTGCATCACCTATCACATGGTGCGCTGCAAGGAAGAAGGGGTCACCGAGCCTGAGTTCCTCGACGCAATGAACATCGGCCTCATCGTCGGCGGCTCGATCGTCATCCCCCACCTACGGAGAGCCGTGCAAACAATGGATGAGCTCGGCGAATAGCGGACCGACTGCCTGGCGAACGAGCGCAGCGATGCTCGCCTACCTCCATAACAATCCGGCGACGCAGTAGCAGTGGGAGCGAGAACGTGGTGGATGCAAGGCGCGGCCCCGCAGGGCTGCCGGAGGCGTACTCACGTA
>JASFRZ010000345.1:0-5668 GCA_050114655.1 Acidobacteriota bacterium | reverse complement strand
AAGGCCTTGGCTTCCCGGGCGGTCCCGGTGTCGACGGCGCGATCCGCATCGTCATGCGTCACGCCATCGCCGGGCTGCTCAACGCCACGCACCCTGATTTCGCAGCGCCGTACACGGCCAACGAGATCATCGACATGATGAACGCGGCGATCGACAGCAACGATCGGCAGACGATCCTCAAGCTGAACGGCGCGTTCTTCACCGAAAACGGCAGCTGCTCGCTGAATTGACGGCCTGCGGCCGCTACCCGCGGTAGCGCCGCAGCTCAGATCGCCGGGCGCCGCCCGCGCGTGGCCTCGCCACCGCGATGCGGTGCCCGGCGTTGCTTTGTCTTACGAGGCGTGGGCGCTGCACCGGGCCGCGAGACGCTGATGGCATGACCCGCGCTAGAGCTCGAACTTCTTGCGGCGTACTACCTGCGCCTCGATACGATCCTGCATGACCCGGTGGCCGAGGCCGACGGTGGTCGGCACGGTGACGTGACCCTCGGCGTCGATGGTAACCGGCGGGTCGATGATGTCTTGCTTCCAGTAGCGCTTGGAGGCCGACAGGTCGCCGGGCATACGGAAGTTGGGCAATGAGGCCATGGCGATGTTGTGCAGCCGGCCAATGCCCGACTCCAACATGCCGCCGCACCACACCGGGATGTCGCGCGCCGCGCACAGGTCGTGAATGGCGATGGCGGCGGCACGGCCGCCGATGCGCGAGGCCTTGATGTTGATCAGCCCGCAGGCACCGATGTCGATGGCGTGCGCGGCGTGGTGCAAGGAGTGAATCGACTCGTCGAGACAGATCGGCGTTTCGAGCTCGGCCTGCAACGGGGCATGGCCGTCGATATCGTCGTGGGCGAGCGGCTGCTCGATCATCAGGAGGCCGAAGCCGTCGAGCTCCTTGAGCTGTTGGAGCGCGTCGAGCTCGCCGCGGTAGCCGCAGTTTGCGTCGACCATCAAAGGGATGTCGCCGAAGCGCAGGCGTACCGGCTCGACCACCCGGACGTCCTTGCCGGGCTCGATCTTGAGCTTGATGCGCTGGTAGCCCTGTTCCAGCGCCGCGTCGATCTGCTCGGCGAGCACCTCGAAGTCATCCTGGATACCGAGCGAGATGCCCACCGGGATGCGCTCGCGCGTACTGCGCCCGTCGGCGTACAGGCTCTGCAACGAGGCGTCACGGCGTTGCGCCTCGAGCACCCATAGCGCCTCCTCGACGGCGCAGCGCGCCATCGGGTGCCAACGCCAGTGACCGAACTTCGCCGCGTACGCGGACGCGATGCCCTCCTCCGGCCACTCCTCCTCGAGCACCACCGGGGCGATGAAGTCCTCGATCACTCCCCAGCCGGTGCGCGCGGTCTCGTACGAGTACAACGGCACGCCGTCGGCACCGGACTCGCCCCACCCCTCGGCACCGCCCGCGCTCACCTTGACCAGCAGGATCTCGCGCTCCTGTGTGGTGCCGAACGAGGTGGTGAACTTGCCGACCATCGGCATCTTGATCCAGAACAGCTCCAGCGCATCGATGTGCATGTCTACTCCCGGGTGCCGTCGGTTTCCAGGTCGCCGCGTTCGAAGAGGTACACCGTCCTGCCCTCTCCCTCGGCCTCCCGGCCGGGGATGTGAACGCACTCGCGCGCGAAGTAGCCACGCTCGAAGTAGCGGGTGAACACCGCGCGGGTGGCCTCGCGCCACGCCACCGCGGCGCCGGGCTGGTGCTCCTTGACCTGCTGCACGCTCACCGGGATCTGGCAGCGCAGCCGCGGCGCGTCGAGATCGAGGTCGGGCTCCCCGGGTCCCCAGCCATCGGCCTGCAGCGCCCAGGGGGCGTCGATCGCGTCGCCCTGCAGCGCCTCCACTATCGCGCCGCGAGCACCGCCAGCGCGCCGCTCGACGCGCGGAGAGTCGATCAGCCAGCGCAGCGACAGCCGGTCGGTGGCGGTGCCGGCGTGCAGCCTGCTGGTGGTCTCGCCGTACAGGTTGACCCAGTAGGTGTCGGCCAGCCCGCCGAGCTTGGCGAAGTTGAGGCAGGCGTTGACCGACTCGAGCGGATCGAAGGTCCACACGATGGTGTCGATGCCCTGTTCGCGGACGTGGTCGCGCTGCCCCCACTTGATGCGCGCGCCAAGGCCGTGATTGCGGGCGCCCTCGTCGACCGCAAGCATGTGCGAGCAGTGCACCAGCCGTCCGCTCCTGGGGTCGCGACCGAGGAAGCCGTAGCAGAAACCGCGCAGCTCGCCCGCCTCGTCGAACGCGCCGAGCACCAGGCCGCCCCACTTCTGTGCGGTGATCAGGTTGGTCGACGGGATGACGTCGATGCCGTCGGTGAAGCCCCACGCCTCCGCCTGCAGCCGCTCGCAGGCCTTGTAATCGGCGTGGCTCTCCAGGCGTCGCAGGGCGTAGGCCATGACGCCGCCGGTCAGATTCCCGTCGGGTGGTCGATCCACACAGCCTCGACACCGAATCTGTCGACGAGCCACGCGCCGACGGCGCGAACACCGAACGTCTCGGTAGCGTAGTGCCCCCCGAACAGGCAGTGAATGCGATGGTCGCGGGCGGCGTGATAAAGCTCCTGGATCGGCTCGCCGGTGATGAAGCAATCGGCCCCGGCGTCGGCCGCCTCGGCGAGCGCAAAGCCGCCGCGACCGGTGACCACTGCGATGCGCGAGACCTCCCCGGCACCGAACGACCAGATCAGCGGCTCCTCACAGCCCGCGGCGGCGAGGCGGCCTGCGAGCCCGCCGATATCGACCGGCTCCGCGAGCCGTGCGAGCACGCCGATGGGCGCACCCTCGTACTCGCCGAACTTGCCGTCGACGCTGCCGCCGAGAGCGCGCGCCAGAAGCACGTTGTTGCCCACTTCATCGTGGGCATCGAGCGGCAGGTGGGCGGCATATAGCGACAGATCGGCGGCGAAAGCGGCGCGCACGCGCCGACCCATGACGCCCCGCAAGGCGACCTGCGGCCCCCAGAACAAACCGTGGTGGACGAGCAACATGTGACAATCCGCCTCCACCGCGGCGTCGATGGTCGCTTGCGCCGCGTCTACCGCCAGCGCCACCCGCTGGATCTCGGCCGCGCCCTCGATCTGCAGGCCATTGAGCGAGGAGTCGTGCATGCCGTCGATGGCCAGGAATTCGTCGAGCGCGGTAACGATCTCCTCCCGAGATGCCATGCTCAGTCCTCCCCGTTCCCGGCGCTCGCGGTCGTCGCCACGGCGACGTCCTCGAGCGGATACGGCCCCGCCACCACCACCGCGCAGCGATCCGGATGCAGCCGGCGCGCCGCCACTTCCATCACCTGCTCAGCGTCGACCGCGTCGATCAATCCGGGAAAGCGATCCATGTAGTCGAGGCCGAGGCGGTACTGCTCGATCGAGTGCAGCGCCCCGGCGATCCCTTCGTTGGTCTCCAGCTGGCGCGGCAGCGAGCGCACCATGGCCGACTTGGCATCGGACAGCTCTTCGGCGCTCACCGGCTCGCGGCCGATGCGCTCCAGCTCTTCGAGGGCGCAGGCGGTCGCCGCGTCGACGTTCGACGGGTGCACGCCGGCGCGCACCACGAACGGACCGGGGCCGACACCGGTTTGCATCGCCGAGTACGCGTAATAGGCCATGCCCTTCTCCTCGCGGATGATGCGCCCCAGCCGCCCGCCCATGGCGAAGCTGCCGAGAATCATGTTCATCACCCGTGCCGCGTAGTAGTCATCGTCGAGTCGCCGCAAACCCGGATGGCCGATGGCGAGGTCGGCCTGCGCCTTGTTGCGCATCGTGTGCACCACGGTCTCACGGCTGGTCGGTCCCGCGACGTCGGAGATCCTGGGTAGCGCGGCCGGCAAACCTCCGCCGTCAGGCCCCTGGGCCCCGGTTGACGCCACCCATCCGCCGAGGGTGTTTCCGACCGCCTTGCGAACACGGTCGAGAGCGACCCCGCCGACGACCACCAGCACCGCCCCTCCGGGTCCGTAGTGCGCGTGGTGGAAGGCGACGAGATCGTCGCGATCGATATCCGCGACCGTCTCCTCCGTGCCGAGCAGGCGCCAGGCGTAAGGATGATCGGCGGGGTAGATGGCGGCGCGCAGCAGATCACTGACCATCTGGCGTGTATCGTCCCGATCCTCGCGGATCGCGGTGAGCAGGTCACCGCGCAGCTTTTCGACCTCGGGGACGGGGAACGTCGGCGTCATCACGCACTCCGCCAGCAACTCCAGGGTCGATTCGAAGTCCGCGACGCGCGCCTTCGCCCCGACGCTCGCGGTGTGGCGTGCCGCGCTTCCCGACAGCAACGCGCCGGTGAAATCGAGATGCTCACCGATTTGCGTCTTGCTGCGCTGCTCGGTGCCGCGCTTGAGCATCGCCGCGGTGAACCCGGCGAGACCGGTGCGCGGCGCGCTCTCGAATGCTGCTCCGGCGGCCAGGTGCATGCTGATGCTCACCGCCGGCGAGGTCGCGTTGTCCTGCTGTAGCACCGTCAGCCCGTTGTCGAGCACGAAACGCTGCGGGTGAAACCCGCCGGCTGACGCGCTCATGACAACGCCTGCGGTCGGAACCAACCCACGGTGCGCTTTCGTGCAGGAAGCCGCTTCGCCACCACTTCGCGCACGGCCTCCGCCCCGACAGCCTCGATGCGCTCCTCGATCCCGGCGAGCCGGCGCCAGTCAGCGATGGTGGCGAAGTAGCCGAGCTGATGGGCCACCCGGGTGACGCCCTCATCGTCGAAGGCGAGCTGGGTCAAGAGCTGGTTCTTGGCCTTGCGCAGCGCGTGCTCCGAAGGCTTGGCCTGCGCCAGCGCGTCGAGCGCAGTGAACAGCGCCTCCTCGACCGCCGATTCGGCGACGCCGTCGCGCACCGTGGCGGACACACCATACAGATAAGGCTGCTCGGTCGGCAGCAGCGCGCTGGAGACGCCGGCAACCAGCTCGGTCTCGACCAGTGCCTGGTACAGCGGCGAGGTGGTGCGCGCGTTGCGGCCGAAGCCGCCGGCCCACAGGTTGATGCCCTTGCCGCCCGACAGCACGGCGTCCGCCACCAGCAGCGGCACGAAGTCGTCGTCGCCGAAGGCCGGCGCGTGGAAGGCGACCTCGAGGTAGCGGGTGGTGCCCGGCCGCTCGACCACGACGCGCCGCTCGCCCTCCTGCCCGGGCTCGCGCGTGCGAACGCGCGGCAGCTCGACGCCGCCGGCGGCGATGGGGCCGAAGAAATGCTCGACCCGCGCCATCGCCGTGTCGGGTTCGATGTCGCCCGCCACCACCAGGGTGGCGTTGTCGGGCACGTAGAAACGGCGGTAGTGGCCGTACAGGTCGTCGCGCTGCATGGTCTCGAGATCCGACAGCCAGCCGATCGTCGGCCAGCCGTAGGGATGGGCGCGGAAGGCCGCCGCCGACACCTCGACCCCGAGCACGTAGGCCGGGTTGTTCTCGTTGCCCTGCAGCTCCGAGATGATCACCGTGCGCTCCGACTCGAACTCCTCGGGGTCGTACACGCAGCTCGTCATGCGCTCGGATTCGATCTGCAGCGCCAGGTCGAGCGAGTCGGCCGCCAGGGTCTCGAAGTAGGTGGTCTGATCGATCCAGGTGTAGCCGTTCCACATGCCGCCGGCGCGCTCGATCCAGACCTTGAGATCCTCGCGCGAGATGCCCTCGGTGCCCTTGAAGTTCATGTGCTCGACCCAGTGCGATGCGCC
>JASFRZ010000344.1:0-5679 GCA_050114655.1 Acidobacteriota bacterium | reverse complement strand
CGATCAGGTGGAGGTCAGCCTCGGCGAGCAGCGCGAAATCCTCGCTGCGAAACGATCCCGCATCCTTCGCTGTCGGCGCCTGCGCCCACTCCCAGTGGCGCCGCTGCAGATGGTACGTGGCGCCGGGAAAGGTCAGCTCCAGCCTCCCGTCGACCACCCGGGTGGTGCCGCCGCAGTGGTCGAAATGCAGGTGGGTCAAGACGACGTCCGTGATTTCGCCGGGGGCGACGCCGCGCTGCGCCAGCATTGCCGGCAGGCCGCCGCCAGGATGGCGCACCGCGAAGATATCCACCCGCTTGTCGTCGAACTTGTCGCCGATACCGGTCTCGATGAGCAGGCAACGCCCCCCGCCGCGAACCAGCAGGCAGCGAGCGGCGAGCTCGATACGGTTGCGGTCGTCGGGAGCATTGGTGCGCCGCCACAGAGGCTGCGGCACGATGCCGAACATGGCACCCCCATCGAGGCCGAAGCGGCCGTCGATGAAGCTCTCAACGTTGTACGGACCGATGCGCACGGGCAAGCTCCTATGGCGACGTTGCGCGCCGCGCGGCGGCGGACGCTATGCTGCCGGATTATAGTTTCGCGTCCGTCCCCGGCAAGCCGCGTCGACGCGGCGGAGGTCCGATGAGTCAGCCCGACAGCCCAGCGCGCCCGCGTGGGTTTCCGCTGCGCGTCGCCGCCAGCGGGCTCGGGGCGCTCGCCGTACTGTCGCTCGGCCACCTGGTGATCGACGCCTATTCGAGTGCCTACGCGCCGGTTCTCGCCATTCTGCGCGAGCGCTTCGCGCTCAGTTTCGCACAGGTGGGGTGGGGCGCGGCGGTGTTCGCCTTCTCCGCGTCGATCATGCAGCCAGCCTACGGCATCCTTTCTGACCGTATCAAATCGGGCGTGATCATCGCGCTGGCACCGGGAATTGCAGCCGTCGGCTTCGGCGCGGTACCGCTGGTCGACGCCTACCCTGCCATGCTGGGATTCCTCTTTCTCGCCGGGGTCGGGGTGGCCGCGTTTCACCCCCAAGGAGCCACGCAAGCAGCCGACACGATGCCGCATCGCCCCAGCCTGGCGATGGCACTGTTCATCGGTGCCGGCAACGTCGGATTCGCTCTCGGCCCGGCGCTGGTTGCCTGGACCTACGCCCTTTGGGGCTGGGAGGGGCTCTGGCACGTCGGCGTGCCCGGCCTCGTAACCACCCTGCTGCTCATCCCCATGGCACCCGCGCGTCTCCACGCGGCGCACCACGAGCGCGGACGCGCACGTGATGCGTTACGGGCGCGCTGGCGCCCGTTGCTCAATATGTACCTGTTCGTCGTCGTGCGCGGCACGGTTCAGCTGATCTTCGTCGGCTTCCTGCCCCTCTACCTGATCGACAGCGGGATGTCGGTGAGGACCGCCGGCACGGCGTTGAGCCTCTTTCTCGCCGCAGGCTCGCTGGGGAGCATCGTCGGTGGCCTGCTCGGCGATCGCTTCGGCGAGCGCGCCATCATACGGCTGTCGATGGCGGCATCGTTGCCGCTGTTCGTCGTTGCCTTCCTGTTGCCGACCATCGCCGCGCGCGTGGCGTTGTTGAGCGCAGCCTTCTTCGTGCTGCTGTTTTCCAACCCCCTCACCGTCGTGTTGGCGCAGTCCTGGGTGCCGCACCACCGCAGCACGGTGTCGTCCCTGCTGATGGGCTTCGCCTGGGGTATCGGCGGTCTGGTGGCGCCGGTCTTCGGTCGCGTCGCGGACCTCCACGGACTCGGGCCGTCACTGCTCGTCATCGGCCTGCTGCCGCTGCTCGGCACCATACTCGCCTGGACACTACCGGCACGCGACGTCTGACCCGGTACACTCTCGCGCCACCTAACTCCCCATACCGGCCGCCAGCCGCCGCACCCCGCGTGTGCTCAGAAAGCGCCCCCGCCACCCCCACCGAAGCCCCCGCCTGAGCTGCCGCCGGAGAATCCGCTGCTCCCCGACGAGCTGCGCGGGGCACTGGCCATGGCGGTGCCCACCGAGCTGGACACGGCGTTCATGCGCTGGGAGAAATGCGACGGTGAGAAGTACGTCCTGCCGCTGCCGACGTACCAGTCGGGGGGCTGCTGAAGGATCCCTTCGAACGCCCGCCCCCACTGCTCGGCGACGCCGAGTGCCATGGCGAAGGGCAGAAACGCCTCGAACTTGCTGACGTCGAACTGCAGCTCACGCAGGCGATCGCCCTCGGTGCGGCCGAGGAACTCCTCGAAGCCTTTCACCTCGTACCACTTGCGCCGCCCCTCGAGGGTGCGCGCCGGCATGGCGCGTGAGAAGGCGATCACGATGAGCCCGGAGAGGAAGATGCCGAGGCCGAGGGAGAGGCTCTCGTTGCCGGCTCCGAGCGGGATGGCGCCGACCATCCCGATGATCCCGATCACCAGCCACGCAGCGCGCACCTTGTGCGGCGAGTTGCGGAAGTACCCGTCGCGCACGAGCCCGTCGTACAGGTGCCCGCGGATCTCGTCGAGGTGGGTATAGAACTCGTTCTTCAGATCATCGATGGTCACCTTCTCACCCGACTCGAACAGGCCCTCGAGCACATCGCGCTCGTGCGGCTTGAGGCTCGAATCGGGGCTCTTCAAGCGCACGAACGTCGTGGTGATCGTGTCGCGGAACCAGCCATCCTCGGTCTTCTCCTCGATGCGCAGGTAGCCGCGCACGGCGAGGTCGACGACCGTGGCGACGATGTCGCGTTGATCGACACGCTCGTCGACCAGCGTGCCGAGCTCAGCAGGGGTGAGACCGCTGGGTGCCTTGTAGAGCGGCATTACCGAACGTCCCAGGTCGGGATCGCGCCCGAAGCGGCGCCACACGCTGATCATCCCGAAGAGCACCAGCAGCGGGATGCCGAGCGCCCAGTTGTCGCGCAGCAGCCACCCGGCGCGCGCGAGCGTGCCGGGCTCGTACACCAGGCCTTTGCCCCAGCCCACCACGATCGTCAAGCCCTCGCTGTAGTCCAGGCCTCTATCGGTCTGTACCTCGACCTCGTTGCCGCGCACCTGCGCGGTCGCCCCGTCACCTGCGCGACTGCCGTAGCCGCCGACATAGACCGCCACGCGTGGGGAGTCCTGCAGCCCCTCCGGCAGGAGAACACGCGCCGAAGCCGATTCGATCGGCACGCCCCAGTCGTTGCCGGTAACGTTCCAGTAGAGTTCGTCGTGCTCCGGAAAGTAGCGCAGCGCACGGCGCACCCGGTAACGAATGCGCACGGTGCGGGAGGAGTCCTGGGCGCCCGGGACCCAGACCTTGACGCGGCGGCGTCCGCCGCCGGCGTTGCTCTCCTCGTACTCCAGGGGCGCACCCGCACCGTCGGTCACCGACAGCACCGTCATGCGCAGGCGGTAGGCGAACCCGAGGTTGTCCGAGTAGCGCAGTGGAATGTCGCGGTAGATGCCCTGAAAGGAGCCGTCGAAGCGAAAGCGGATGCTTTCTTCGACCTCGATGTCGGCGTCCGGGCTCACCGTGATGACGGCGGAGAAGTCCTCGATGAGGTAGGAGCGAGCGATGCCCGCAACGGCACCGGCCGGAGGAGCGGTGACGAAGGCCGCCAGCAGCAGGGCGAATGACAGGACGATCGGGCGCGTGGCGCTGCGCGGTGCGTGCAAGGGCAACCTCCGTGGCTGGCAGGCCGTGGTGAGAGTCCAATTCGCCGGGCGCGCACTTCCGCCGGCGCAGCACCGTGCGCCACGCCGAAATGCGGCGATACCGGGGCAGGGGAGATGATGTCAGGAATTGCCGCCGATATCGACGGACACCGCGGCACGCTCCAGTGGGCTGTCGAGCTCGAAGAACTCGCGTCGGCGGAAGCCCATCGAGCCGGCGACCAGCAGCGCCGGGAAGCGCGCCAGCGCGGTGTTGTAATCGCGGACGACGGCATTGTAGTAGCGTCGGGCATTCTGCAGGTCGTCCTCGATCTGCGCCAGCTCCTGCTGCAGGTGGGCGAAGCGGTCACTCGCCTTGAGGTCCGGGTAAGCCTCGGCAAGCGCGAACACCCCGCGCAGTGCTCGGGCGAGGAAGTTCTCCGCCTGCGCACGGCCAGCGGAAGGCGTCATGCCCCCTTCCATCGCGGTCGCCTCGCTGCGCCGCTGCACGACTTCCTCGAGGGTGCCGCGCTCGTGCCCGGCGTAGCCCTTGACCGTCTCGACCAGCGCCGGTACGAGGTCGTGGCGGCGCTTGAGTTGTGCGTCGATGTCGGAGAAGGCTTGCTCGGAGCGCTGTTGCAGCTGGACGAAGCCGTTGTAGGTGACCACTGCCCAGACGATGATCACCACCGCGGCCAGCAGCAGACTCCAGATCACGACGCCTCCCATCCCGGCTCGAGGGTCACGCCGAGGCCGTCGGCGACGCGGTTGACGAAAGCGTAGTACGCCGCCACCAGCACGGTGTCGTGAATCGATCGGTCATCGAAACCGTGCGCGCGCAGCGCCGCCACGTCGTCCTCTCTCATCGCCTGCGGCGTGCGGGTGAGCTTGTCGACGAAGGTCAGCATGACGCGATCGGCGGCAGACATCTCGGCGTCACGCCAGTCAGCGCTAAGCGCCGCCACCAGCGCGTCGTCCTGGGTCAGTCGTCGGAGGCCCTCCGCGTGGTGCGTCAGTCAGTAGTGACACTCGTTGAGCGCAGAAACCACCACGGCGATCATCTCCCGTCGCCGTCGCGTCAGGGGAGAGGGTCCCTTCATCGCGCGCACGTAGAGCTCGTAGTGCGCCTCGAGAGAAGCGGGATGGACGCCGTGGACCCGCAGGATGTGATCGACCGATCCGTCGGGCTCCGCCATGCGCTCGTACAGCGACGCGAGTTGCCCCTCCGCGTCTCCCGGTGAAATCTCCCCGATCCAGGCCAAGGTCGCGCCTACGAGACGCCGGACTCGCTCAACGTGGCGAGAAACTCTTCGTTGTTCTTGGTCTGACTGAGGCGCTTGATAAGCAGCTCCATGGCCTCATCGGACTGCACCGCGGCGAGCGCCTTGCGCAGCATCCAGACGCGTTGCAGCTCCTTCTCATCGAGCAACAGCTCTTCCTTACGCGTACCTGAGCGGTTGATATCGATCGCCGGGAAAATGCGCTTGTCGGCGAGCTTGCGCTCGAGCACCACCTCGGAGTTGCCGGTGCCCTTGAACTCCTCGAAGATCACCTCGTCCATGCGGCTGCCGGTTTCGATGAGCGCGGTGGCGATGATGGTGAGGCTGCCGCCCTCCTCGATATTGCGCGCCGAGCCGAAGAACTTCTTCGGCTTCTCCAGCGCGTTGGCGTCGACGCCGCCGGTGAGCACGCGGCCGGAGGCCGGCGTCACGGTGTTGTGAGCGCGCGCCAGACGGGTCAGCGAATCGAGCAGGATCACCACGTCGGTGCCGTGCTCGACCAGGCGGCGCGCCTTCTCCATGACGATCTCGCCCACCGCGACGTGGCGGGTGGCGGGCTCGTCGAAGGTCGAGGCGACCACCTCGCCGCCCACCGTGCGCTGCATGTCGGTGACCTCTTCCGGGCGCTCGTCGATCAGCAGCACGATGACGTAGGCCTCGGGGTGGTTGGCCTCGAGCGAACGGGCGATGGTCTGCAGCAGCAGCGTCTTGCCGGCGCGCGGCGGCGACACGATGATGGCGCGCTGGCCGAAACCGAGCGGCGTCAGCAGGTCGAGCACGCGGGCGGCGACGTCCTCCTTGCCGCG
>JASFRZ010000343.1:0-5681 GCA_050114655.1 Acidobacteriota bacterium | reverse complement strand
TACATCCGGCGCGTTCGATCGCTCCGGACTCACCGCGCCACGCCCGCAGGCGGCCCTTCGACCGGCCGCGCCGACCAGCGAGCCTTTCCCCGGTCCGCCATCCAGAGTGTTCCCTCGAGCGTGCCGTCGGGTGTCGCGCGAGCGTGCAGCAGCAGTGCACGGTAGCCGTCGAACAACGACAGGCGCAGCAAGCCGTTGCGATAGATGCCCTCGAAAGGCGGCGCGCCGTGGATCAACTCGCCGACAATGTGCTCGCCGTCCTGTCGAAAGGTCACCGACATCAGCTCCCCGGTCTGCGCGCCGTTCACCGTTGCATCCCAGCTCCCATCGAGCTCGGGGAGTGCCGCGATTGCCGCCGCCGAGGCGGTCTCGAGCGTCGGGTCGTTACGCTGGAATCGTCGCGCGTCGTCCTTGGTCGCCGAAAAAGGCATTTGCGTCACCCCCTCGAAAGGCACATCGGGCGGTTTGGCGGGGCTGTATGCGAGGCGCCAGTAGCCGCTCAGCGTCTCTCCGCCGGGCGACATCTTCGCGACCAGTTCGGAGTCGTCGTCGTCGAAGAACCGCAGGGTGTAGCTTGCCGCACCCTGACGGGTGATCGATGCCAGCGGTCGCTCGTCATCCGCGTTGATGACCACAGCGGGCGGTGCGCTCCCCTCCGCGCCGACGCGCAGGCGAAACGGCAGCTCGCCGCCCTGCGATAGCAATACCCCGCGCCACTCGCCGACAAGCGGCGCGAGACCGGTTTCGTCGCCGGCCACCGAGGCGTTCGAACACGCCGCCCCCAGGCCGGCAGCAACCAGGGTCAGCAGCAGCGCCGCGCGTCGCATCGCCGGGCCGGCGGCGTCGATGGAACGCGCGCCGCGGCAGCGCCGGTCGGCGCGTTCGGGCGACGGCTCGATCACGGCTCGATCACCGCGCCGAAGTCGAGGATGAACTCGAACACCGCCGAGGCCTCGGTCATGTCGACAGCAGTGAAGCGCACCGCGTGGGCATCGGGACGCTCGAACATCGGCAGCAGGGCGAGTAGCTGGCTCGGCTGGTAGTTCTTGAAGCGCACCTCGGCGGTGATCGGCGTCGCCACGGTGAACGGACGAAACTCGTCGATGCGGCGCACGGCGCGCTCGGCGGTCTCGCGGATCAGCGCCTGGGCGGCAGCCGGCGTCATGGTGCGCGCGGCGTGGAACGAGATCGCCCGCTTGACCACCGCCGTCTCCATGTCGCCGATGATCGCCTGCGCTTCCGCCGCGATCGCGTCGTCGCCCGACAGCATGATCACCGGCACGCCGAAGTGCCCGGCGATGGCGGCGTTGATGCCGGCTTCGGGCATCGAGACGCCGTTGATGCGCACGTCGGTCAGACGCGCGCTCGACATGGTGTGTGCGCGCACGCCGTCAGGGTTGGTGGTGCCGGCGTGGTAGCCGATGAAGATGGCGCCGTCGAAGGTCTCGTCGATGCCCTCCATCATCATCAGCGGACGCGGCCACGAGCGCACGATCTCGATATCGTCGGGGATCATCTCGATGAGCAGGTTCTGGCCGTTACCGTGCGAGTCCGACACCAGGATCTCGCCGGCGCCGCCGGCGCGCGCGCCCTCGATGGCGGCGAGCACCTCCTCGGTCATGAACTGGCGGAAGCGCTGGTACTCGAAGCCGGTGGGACCGAGTTGCTCGCCGGTAACCACGCCGGCGAGCCCTTCCATGTCGGCGGAGATGTAGATCTTCGGGCCGGTCTGGGCAGTGACCGGGGCCCGGGCCGTGTCTCCCGGCGTGCCGGCCTCGCTGTCCGGCCGCAGGGCACCGGCGCGGTCCGCTGCCGCACCTCCGGCGGCAGCGAACAGCACGGCCGTCGCCAAGGTGATGACGCGAAGCGGGGTACTCGTACGAAAAGCGTGGCGCATGATCCGTCCTCGAAGTAAAAGGCGCGGACCGAGCAGCGGTTCCATCGCCATCCTTCCGATCCCGTAGTGACAGCTATCGAGGGACTTCTTAGTAGCTGCGGGTACGGGCGTCAACCTCGGCGCGTGGCGCTCACGGTGCCTCGTACAGCTCCATCGACCGCTACGGGGTCGCGCTTGCAAACCGCTGCAGAATCCAATTCGTGATGGTGTCCATGGCGACGGGCGAGAAGGTCTCCTCGATGCTGGCGTACTCGGTCGGGCTGCCGGTCTGCGCGCTCTGGAACAGGTGGTTGAGGCCGTCGAGCTCCTCGGTGGTGAAGTCCGGATTGCCTCCCTGCTCGAGCGCCCCACGGATTGCCGCCAGGTTGGGGCCGGCGGGCACCTGGGTGTCGAGCGAGCCATTGAGCGCCAGTACCGGCACCTCGACCTGGCGCAGCGCGGTGCGCGGATCGAAGGTGAGGAAGAAGCGCCACCAGGGCGCGGTGAGCTGGCGCGCCTGCGCCTCGATTGCGGGCTCGAGATCGTCGTCGCTGGGCCGTTGCGCCTCGGGCAACGCCGAGATCTGGATGCGGGTCAACTCGGCCACCGCATCGGTGAGCTCCGGTAGACCGGCACCCTCGCCGGCGAGCTGCAGCAAATGGCGCTGCGCCTGCGCCTGGCGCGCGATGTTGTCCTCCGGGCGACCGATCGCGCGCTGCACCGCCTCGAGCTGCATCACCATCAGCTCCGAGCCGGGCAGACCGGAGCCCGCCAGCAGCACGATGAAGGCCACCTGATCGGAGCGCGCCGCCACCATCGGAGCGATGATGCCGCCTTCGCTGTGCCCGATCAGGCCGATCGAAGCAGCGTTGATCTCCGGCTGCGCGGCAAGGAACTCGACGCCGGCGAGCGCGTCCCCGGCGAAGTCCTCCGAGGTGGCGCTGGCCAGATCGCCGCTGCTCTCCCCCACCCCGCGATCGTCGACGCGCAACACGGCGATACCGTGGCGCGACAGGTGGTCGGCGAGGACCCAGAAGGGCTTATGGCCGAGCAGCTCCTCGTCACGGTTCTGCGGCCCCGAGCCGCTGATCAGCAGAACGCCGGGAAAGGGCCCGTCGCCTTCCGGCACGGTGAGCGTGCCGGCGAGCTCGGTGGCGTCGCGCTCGTTGACATAGCGGACATCGCGGGCGCCGTACGGAAACGGCGGTTGCGGCGTCTGCGGCCGCACCGGCCCTCCATCTTCGCCCTCCGCCAGCCGCTCCATCGTGATCGGCACCTTGGTGGCACCTTGCTCGAGCTCACCCTCGGCAGTGTCCGCGCCGGGCTGGCGGGTGGCGCGCCACACCGCGCCGCTCGGCGGCGCGATCGGCAACGAGAAGGAGATCTCGGTGTCGGTGTACACCACGTCGCTGACCGGATAGCCGTCGAGCCCCTGCGCCGGGATGTCGAGTGTCGCCGTGTAGCCGCCGCCGGGCGCCGGCGTGAAGGTGACGTAGAACTCCAGCGAGCCGGCGATCAGGCCGCTCCACGATTCCTCGCCGCCACCTTGCTGCACCCCGGCAAGCGCCGACGCGGAGAGCGCGGTTGCCGGAGGCGAAGCGAACGTGGGAGTGATCAGTGACAGCAGGAACAACGCCGCCATCAGCGGCGCGGTGCGTGAGGTGCGGTGCATGACGAACCCTCCACGGCCCCGGGGCCGGTAGAGCTGACGGGGACCCACTCCTTGAGTGTAAAGGAGCTTACCGCCTGCGGTAACCGTCGTGCCGACAGCGGCCGCGACCCGTCAGCGTCTCGCGCCGGTGCGTGCCGACGCTGTCGAACGTTCTGTTACCGGGGACTGGGCCGCCCGCTGGGTCTTTCTGCGCCCGGCGTCGATAATTGCCCCGCGCACCGAAAAATCGCCCCGCCCCTCAACAGTTCGCCACCATGGCGCGTACTTGAGGGTGTGGAAAGGATAGCGACGATCAACTCGACCTCCCTCGACGTCCCCCGGCAGTCGCGCGCCGCCGAGCGCATCGGAGACCTTTTCGATGCCCATCAGGCGCGGCTCTTCGCCCTCGCCATGCGCATGGCGCGCGATCCCGAGGAGGCGCGCGACCTGTTGCAGGAGACCTTCCTGCGCGCGGCGCGCCGGCCGAAGTCGATCCCGGAGGCCGACAAAGCTGCGGAGGCCTGGCTGGTGCAGGTGCTGGTCAACCTGTGCCGTGACCGCTGGCGCCGCCTCAAGGTGCGCCGGGAGGCCGGACCGGCACCGCGCTGGAGTGTCGGCGAGCCGCACGACCCGGAGGCGCTGGAGAACGCTCGCGAGGCGGTACGCGCCGCGCTGGGAACGCTCAAGCCGCGCACCCGCGCGATCGTCGTGATGCACGAGATCGAAGGACACAGCCGCGGTGAGATCGCCGCGCAGCTGGGCATGCGAGAGGTGACGGTGCGCTGGCACCTGTCGACGGGACGCAGCAAGCTGCGCCGCCTGCTGACCCCGGGAGACGATGAACGATGAACGAAAAGACCCCTGGGAACCACGATACTGCCGACAACGACGCGCTGGGCGACCTGCTGCGTGCTGCCGATCCCGCCGCCGCCGAGCGGTCGGGACTGGACCCGATCGAGCGCGCCAACCTGCGCCAGAGGATCATTGCCACCGCGGAGCAAAGCCGGCGGGCGAATGCTTGGAGCCCGGGCTGGAGCACACCGCGCCCCACGTGGCTGGTGCCGTCCTTTGCCGCCGTCGTTCTGGTGACCGCCATCGGGCTGGCGATGTGGTCGCTGCAAGTCGAGCCGGTCGGCACGAGCGATTCCGTCGCCGCGACAACAACGACGCCCGCCCCTCGCCACGGCGCCGACACCACCCCTGGCCGCCCTCCGATTGACGACCCCGCGACCGTAGCCCCCGATCCCGACGCGGCCCCGAACACCACGGTCGCGCAGCCTGCCGCGCCGGGCAACGTCGCGGCGGAAGGCGCCGCCGAACCGGCGAACATCGATGAACCGGCGGACACCGCAAGCACCGCGGTGCTCGCCGCCCCGGCCCCCGACGTCCCTTCCCCTCCCGATCATCAGACGCGCACCGTGCAGTTCGTCGCGCCGCGCGGTACCCGCATCATCTGGACTCTCGACCCCGACTTCGAATCCCCGATCGCCGGGCAAGAGCCCCGGCAGGAGAAGACCCGATGACAATCCTCCGTCAATATCGCCGCCTCGCCGAGTGGTCGGCATTGGCCATCATCGCCGCGGTGCTTGCCCTTGCTGTCCCCGGCAACGCCGCGGCCCAGGACCAGCCGGAGATGGCCACAGAGCTGATCAAGGTGACCAATGTCAGCCTCGACAGTGCCCACCAGCTCGCCCTCGGCGTTTGCCGCTCCGCCGAGCGCGAATGCGGCGATATCCGCTACCTCGAGGACGAGCGCATGCTGGCGGTCAGCGCCACGCCGGAGGTAATCGCGCGTATCCGCGCGCTGCTGGCGGAATTCGACCGCCTGCCGGTGACCCGGTCGTTCCAGATTGTCGTTCTGGCCGCAAACCGCAGCGGCAGCCCGTCCGCGGACGTCCCGTCGAACGTGGAGCGGGCGCTGGCGGACGTACGTGACTTCCTGCCATATACCGGCTACAGCGTGGTCGGCTCGGGTTGGTTGCGAACCTCGGCCTACGGAACGACGACGCTGCCGGGCGGCGAAGAGTTCATCGCCGAGTTGCGCTTCCGCCCGAATACCGATCCGACGGCGCCGTTGCTGATCGAGGACTTCAGCGTCTTCCGCAGGGTCGCGGTGAATGTCGCAACGGAGAGCGGAACCACGACGCAATTCGC
>JASFRZ010000342.1:0-5682 GCA_050114655.1 Acidobacteriota bacterium | reverse complement strand
CCTGCTGGTTGACCAGTACGACGCGCGGCGCCTGGGCGCTGTCGCGATCCTCGAAGAAGCGACCGGCGAGCAACGGGATACCCATGGTGCGGAAGTAGCTCGGGCTGACCGCGTTGTGCAGCGCGCTCGGGTTGCGACGGGCCTCCTCGGAGTCCTGACCTTCGACCATGAACCACTGGGTATTGCTGCTGCCGCGCAATGGCATGCGGTTGATGGCGCCGACATCCTCCACTCCGGGCATGGCGGCAAGTCCCTCCATGATGCGGCGATAGAGGTCAGCGCGTGCCTCCGAGGTGGTGTACTTGCCGCGCGGCATCTGCATGGTCGCCATCAGGCGGTGGTCGGTGGCGAAGCCCGGGTCGACATCCGACAGCTGCGAGAAGCTGCGCACCATCAGCCCGGCACCGACCAGCAGCATCAGCGATATCGCCACCTCGGCGACCACCAGCGCGTTGCGGGTCAGACGCCGCCGCCGGCCGCCGGAGGCGCGCCCCGAGGCTTCGGCAAGGGCGCCGCGACCGTCGGCTCGGCTCGCCTGCAGTGCCGGTACCAGGCCGAACAGCAGGGTTGCGGCGAGCGCCACCGACGCCAGGTACGCCACGTCGGTCCAGTTGGTACCGACCTGGATCCACACCGGAAGCTCCAGCGGAATGCTCGCCAGCAGGCTCCTGACCGCCCAGTTGGCGAAGGCGAAGCCGATCACCAGGCCGCCGAGCGACAGCAGCAGGCTTTCCGTCAACAGCTGGCGAACCAGGCGGGTGCGGCTCGCTCCCAGCGCCAGGCGCACCGAGATCTCACGCTCACGTGCCGACGCACGGGCCAGCAGCAGGTTGGCCACGTTGGCGCACACGAGCAGCAGGAGAAAGCCGACCGCGCCCAGGAGGATGTACATCATCGGGCGCACCTCGCCGACGCGCCGGTCGCGCAGCGATCGCACCGTCAGCCCGCGGTCTCTGGCGGAATCGGGGTGCTCCTGCTCGATTCGCTGCGCCAGCGGGCGTAGCGCCGCGTTGGTGCGCTCGATGGTCCACCCCGGCTGCATGCGGGCAAGGGAGCCGAGCCAGTTGGAGGATCGTGGCGCGGTTTCCTCGGTCACCCCGAGTGGCACCCAGGCCTCGATCTCGTCGGGGAAGGTGTACGCCTCGGGGAGTACACCGATGATCACGCGGGGCCGGCCGTCGAGCTGGACGGTGCGGCCGATGACGGCGGGATCGGCGCCGTACTGGCTACGCCAGAAGCCCTCGGTGAGCACCAACACGCCGCCCTGTCCGGGCACGTCTTCCTCGTCGGTGAAGGTGCGCCCGATGATCGGCTCGACGCGCATCACGTGGAACAGGCCGGCGGTGACCTGCCCGACCCCGATGAGCACCGTTTCGTCGTCGCCGCGCAGGTTCATCGGCTCCCAGTCCCACACCGAGATGTCGTCGAAGATGCCGGACTCACGGATGTCGAGATAAGTGGGGTAGGAAAGAGAGCTGCGCGCGCCACCGCGGTCGTACAGGACGCTGTTCACGTCGACGAGTTGCTCGGGGCTCTCGAAGGGGTAGGGCGTCAACAGCACCGAATCGAGCATGCCGAAGACGACCGCGTTGGCACCGATGCCGATGCCGAGGGTGAGCAGCGCCATGACGGTGAAGGTTGGTGACAATCGCAGGGCGCGCAGCGCGTAGCGCAGGTCTTGCATCAACATGTCGGGTTTCCATTCCTGGGAGCGCAGCCAAAGGGCATGGCGGATCGAGCCGAGCGAGCGGGTCATGAGCTCGACGGTGGGTGAGGCGGACCGCCGTCGGCGGACACGCAGCGACGCGATGGGCGATTCGGCATCGGAAGGGCCTGCGGCGCCCACCTGCCCGCGATACCACAGCTCGGCACGCCATTCGCGCCGCCAGTCGTGGCGCTGAGCACGCGGTACGAGTACCCCGGCGAGCTCGACAATCGCCAGGCACGTACGGAGCCACAAGCGACGCACGTGGCCGGCGGCGCTGCGTTCGGGTCGGGGCGAGGGGCGCGTCGGCATCGGTCAGCTCTGTGCCTCGGCGCGCTTGTCGGCCGGCTCGATGTGCTGCAGCGCTTCGAAGCGCTTGATGCTCTCGTCGAGCGCGGCGCGACCGGCGCGGGTGACCTCGTAGTACTTGCGCGGCGGTCGCTTTTCATCCTGCGCGATCTCCGGGTCCTCCCAGGAGAACTGCAGCATGCCGTCGCGTTCGAGGCGGCTGAGCGCCGGGTACACCGTGCCGCTCGGCAGGCCGGTGACGTCCATGATGTCGAAGCCGTAGCGGTAGCCCGCGGCGATTGCCTTGAGCACCGCCATCGCCGTCATGCTGAGAGCGCGTTTGTTATCCATTCGGGCCTCGTCTGCCGGTGCGCGATAGGGTTCGTCGATCGCCACCGATGGGTCATAGCTGTGTGCGCTACCTATGTAGCATTCACAGTTATATGTGACCGGTGCGCGACAGTCAAGTACCGATCGCCCCGTGGGAGGCACGGGGGCGGCCTTGTTAGACTGCCGAGCGCCAAACCGCATGCTGTGAACGCCGGAGGGAGGAATCGTGTCGACTCGGGTCCGAAGGTTCTGTTTCGTCGTCGCGCTGGCCGCGCTCGGCGCCGCAGTCGGCTGGCCGTCTCGGGGTGGTGCCGCGCAGCAGCAACGTGCCAGCGCGCAGTTCGACGTCACCTTCGGCGACGTCGGCATCATCGGATTGCAGCGCGTTGGCGACGCGTTTCCGACGCAGTACGTGCGCCGCTCCCGGCCGCTCGGCGAGGTGGTGGTGCACTACCGCGCCGAGGGTGAACGCTACTGGAGCGAGGCGTTGACGCGTGACCTCGAGCCGGTGGAGAGGTCGGCAGGAGTAGGGGACTACGGTCCCCCGGGAATGGTCAGCGAGGCGCGCGGGCTGGTGTGGGACATCCGTCCCGGCGCCGGCCGGAGCGCGGAATCGACCGCGGCCGACGAGCCCCACCTGCGATTGCGTCAGACCTTCTACCTCGAGGATGAGGAGGTCATCTGGACGCTGCGCCTGGAAAACCTCTCCGAGGTCCCCGTCGAGATCGGCGATCTGGGCATTGCGCTCGACCTGCGTGGCAGCGGTGGTGGCGGCGACGTGCGCGCCATCTACGAGAACAACGTCGTCAAGCACCACTTCATCTCCGGTCACGGCTCGTGGATCTTCTGGCAGCGCCCCAACGGGGTCGGCCCGTACCTGGTGATGACGCCGCACGAGGACACCTGGCTGGAGTACTTCGAGCGCACCGATCAGGTGCGCAATTCCAGTACCTGGCCGTGGTTCTACATCCACTCGCGGCTCAACGGCAGCATGGAGACACGCGGCACCTGGAGACAGGCGCACACCGGTACGATGCTGGCGCCCGCCGGTAGCGCTGGCGACGCCATCGAGCACGGCTTCGATTTCCGCTGGGCAGACGATTATCGCGGCGTACGCGACATCATCTACGACGCCGGCCTGATCGACGTCACCGTCGCGCCCGGCATGACCGTGCCCACCGATCGCGAGGCGTTGGTGGCGCTGCGTACCCACCGCAGTATTCGCGTCGAGGCGGAGTTCCCGGAGGAGACCGAGATCGAGTACCTCGGTACTGCCACCGAGCGCGACGCGGCGAGCCGCGCGGCCGGGAGCGCTGATGCCGAGAGCGCAAGCATGGGCACCACGGTCGTCGGCGGCGAAGACACGCACCTGTACCGGGTGAAGTTCTCGCGCCTGGGCGAGAACGCGCTCGTCGTTCGCTGGCCGGAAGGAGCGCCCGGCGCCGCCTCCGACGCCCGCACGCCGCGGGCCGCCGGACCCGGAGCCGCGGCGCCGGGGCAGGCGCACGACGCCCCCGCGCCGGATCCACTACAGGCGAAGTCGGTGCAGGCGCTGCAGTCCAACCGGCCGATGGTGCCTGGTCCCACCGGCGCGGCATGGGACGGCACGCCCGGCCCCGGTCGCGTGGCCACCTCGGCCGCCGAGGGGCCGCGCATGCTGCTGGAGTTCTTCGTCACCGAGCCTGTCGACACGCTGCTGCGCAAGCGCTCGGCGCACATCGCGCTGCGCCAGCAGCACCGCGACGAATCGAAGTGGTACGACGGCCTGTTCTCGGTGTGGGACATGCGCGGGGACGGCGTGTTGCGCGGCCCCGACGATACCGACGGCTTCGACGGCTGGTGGGGCTACGTGCTGGCGGCGGACGACCCCGGGCTCTCCAAGGCGCCGCTGGTGGCCGCCGAGAACGCCCGCTGGCCCGACCGCGCCGAGGTGGAGGCGCTCGATTACTACGTCGAGCACTACGTCTGGGGCGGTCTGCAGCGCACCGACGAGGAGCAGCCCTATCCGTACGGCGTGTACGGCGTGCCCAACTGGTTCGTCAACCGCAACTCGCCGTTCGGCTTCGGCTCCGGCGGGATGGGCCAGGAGCACGTCTTCCGCATGTACGACTACCCGCACATCACGATGCTGTACTGGAATCTGTACCGCATCGCACAGATCTACCCGCAGTGGCTGTCGCGCAGCGCCGACGAGTACCTCGAGCGCGCTTTCCAGACTGCCCGTGCCTACTACATCTACCCTTACGAGATCCTGCCCTGGTACGAGGTCTACAAGTGGGGAACGATGAACGAGGTGGTGATCTTCGACCTGCTCGCCGAGCTCGAGCGCAACGACCGCATCGACGAGGCCGCCTTCCTGCGCGCCGAGCTGGAGAAGAAGACCAAGTACTTCGTCTACGACGACCCCTATCCCTTCCGCTCCGAGTACAGCTTCGACTCCACCGGTTTCGAGTCGAGCGCCGCGCTTGCCGGCTGGGCGCTCACCGGCATGGGGCTGAAGCCGGACGAGAACCTGTGGTACGACGCCAACGAGGAGCGCTGGATGTCGCACCCGGACGTCAGCCTCGAAGACGCGCGCGAGCTGCTCGAGCGCCAGCTCGCCGCCAACATCGCGCTGCGGGGGAGGCTCGAGCAGGCCTACTACTACACCGGCTCCGACTACCGCGGCGGCGGCCAGGAGGGCTACACCCTGTCGTACATGTCGCACATGGGCGGCTGGGGCGTGCTCGATTACGTGCTGCGGTTCGCCGACGATCCCGACCACGTCGCCTGGCTGGAGTGCCGCGGGTTGCTCGACGGTGGCGCGCAGGTCGAGAGCCGCGTCATCGAGCGGCGCCTGGAGGGCCCCGACATGCTGGATTGCTCGGCCCCCGGACCACCTTCCGACGTCGCCATGCAGCGCGCCCGCGCGCGCAAGGCGGAGCTGGCGCGCCTGGCATCCGCCTCCTTGCTGTCGTCGTTCGCGCTGATGAACACGTCGATTGACGGCGCCAGCGGTTACTGGGCGTCGGGCGAGGCCAACGAGGGCGCTTCCGGCTGGGCCTTCAAGTCGGAGAAGTTCGGCTCCACATGGATCCGCAAGGAGACCGACCGCGGCCCGTGGTTCTACGATGGGGAGATCGACCTCGGCTACGGTGCGGCGCTGCGCATGCTCGACGCGCTCGACGCCTACGGACCGCTCGACGTCACCGATCCGGTGCTCGGTGCGCTGTCGCTGGGCACCACCGACCTGCCCGCGCCGCCCGCCGCGCTCGGCATCGATCCGTTCTATAGGAAGTACGTCGATGCCTCCGGTGTTCCTGTGATCTCCTCCGAGAGGGTCCCCGACGAGGCGTTGCTGAGAGCCAGGAGCATCATCG
>JASFRZ010000341.1:0-5708 GCA_050114655.1 Acidobacteriota bacterium | reverse complement strand
GGCCTGGCGCGTCGCGATCATCGGCGCCGAGCCCATCGATCCGGAGCTGCTCGATGCGTTCACCCGGGCCTTCGGCGAGGTCGGCTTCCCGCGCTCCGGATTCATGCCCGCCTACGGCCTTGCCGAGGTCGGCCTGATGGTCACCGGGGTGCGCGCCAGCGAGGAGTACGAGACCGTGCAGGTGGATCGCGCCGCCCTGGAAGCCGAGCGGGTCGCCCGCCCGGTGGGCGCCGGCAAGGCCGCCACCATCGTGAGCTGCGGCGTTCCGGTGCGCGAGACCGAGCTGCGCATCGTCGACGACCACGACGAGCCGTTGCCCGACGGCCACATCGGTGAGATCGGCATCCGCGGCTCGTCGGTCATGCGCGGTTACTTCAACAACCCCGAGGCCACCGCCGAGACATTGCGCGACGGCTGGCTGATGACCGGCGACCTGGGTTACCTGCAGGGCGGCGAGCTGTTCGTCACCGGACGCAAGAAGGAGCTCATCATCGTCTCCGGTCGCAATTACTACCCACAGGACATCGAGCGTGCGGTGCACTCGCTGGAGGTCGTGCGGCCGGGCAGCGTGGTGGCCTTCGGTACCCGCAACGGCCGCGAGGAAGGGATCGTGG
The DNA here is from genome assembly GCA_050114655.1 of Acidobacteriota bacterium. Classification (GTDB taxonomy): domain Bacteria; phylum Acidobacteriota; class UBA890; order UBA890; family UBA890; genus JASFRZ01. The sequence continues at coordinate 5,094 of JASFRZ010000341.1, read as the reverse complement.
TTGTCGCCGCGCCCCGCAACCCGCAAGATGTCGAGGGCGTCAGCGATGCCGTGCGCGGCGTCGTGTCCGACCATCTCAACCTGCCGGTGCTCGACGTGGTGCTGATGGAGAGCGGCCGCATACCGCGCACCACCAGCGGTAAGCTGTGCCGCGGACGCTGCCGGGATCTGTACGAAGAAGGAAAGCTGACGTGAGCAAGAACGAAACCGTCGGGACCATCAGCCGCCTCATCATCGAGCTCAAGCCGGCCGTCGCCGACAAGGTCAGCGGTGACGCCCGCCTGCAGAGCGAGATCGGCCTCACCTCCGTGGAGATCATCGACCTGGTGCTGGCTGCGGAGGACGAGTTTCACATCGAGATCCCCGACGACGACACCGGCGAGCTGATGGACGCCACGGTCGAGGAGCTCGCCCGCCGCGTCGACGCGCTCGCCGACGAGTAGCCGACGCGCCCGCGCGACGCCGGCTGCGCGCCCACCCTCTCCTCGAATAGCCCGCCATCCGGAGGGGTGGTATCCTGCTGCGGTTCCGAGCGGGCCGTGCCCCGCAAGACCCGGGTTTTGCGCATGGATTGCCTGGCCATCATTCCAGCGCGGTATGCCTCTTCCAGATTCCCCGGGAAACTTCTCGCCGCCGTCGCCGGCAAGCCGCTGATCGAGCACGTCGTCACCCTCGCCGTGGGTGTGCCCGGCCTCGATGTCGTGGTGGTTGCCACCGATGACGAACGCATCGCGGAGGGCGCGCGGAATGCGGGCGCCGACGTGGTACTGTCGAGTGACGATTACGCCTCGGGGACCGACCGCGTCGCCGCCGTCGCGGCGCGTTATCCTGCCGATGTCATCGTCAACATCCAGGGTGACGAGCTGCTGCTCGACACCGATGCGGTGGGCAGGGCCATCGAGCGCTTCCGCGACGCCGATCTGCGCCTGGGAACGTTGCGTACCCCACTCACCGAGCGACAGGACCTGTGGGATCCGAACGTGGTCAAGGTGGTGATCGACGACAACGAGCGGGCGCTGTATTTCAGCCGCTCCCCGGTGCCGTTTCCGCGCGCCGAGTGGCAGGCGGCGATGGCCGACGGCGCTGAGGCCGGCTGGCCGAGCGGCCTCTCCGCCGCGCGCGGTGCCGCGCAGCCGGGCACCTGGGTGCACCTCGGCGTCTACATGTATCGTGCCGATGCGCTGCGGCGCTGGGCGGAGTTGCCGCCGTCACCACTGGAAACCGCCGAGGGGCTCGAGCAGCTGCGCGTGCTGGAGGCCGGCGAGCACATGCAAACCTATCTGATCAACGAGGCCGTGCCGGGGGTGAACACGCCCGATGATCTGCATCGGGCGGAGGCCGCACTGGCGGCGCGGGCGCGGTAACGATGAGCAACGGGAGATCGAAAAACGGAATGTCGACCAAGTACATCTTCGTGACCGGCGGTGTGGTCTCGTCGTTGGGCAAGGGGCTGGCCTCGGCGGCGATCGGGCGTCTGATGGAGGCGCACGGCTACACCGTCAACCTGCTCAAGCTCGATCCTTACATCAACGTCGATCCCGGCACGATGAGCCCGTTCCAGCACGGCGAGGTCTTCGTCACCGACGACGGCGCCGAGACCGACCTCGACCTGGGTCATTACGAGCGCTTCACCAGCGCGCGCATGAGCAAGCGCAACAACTACACCTCGGGGCAGATCTACGAGTCGGTCATCCAGAAGGAGCGCCAAGGCGTCTACCTCGGCAAGACCGTGCAGGTGATCCCGCACATCACCAACGAAATCAAGGCATGCGTCACCGGCCTGGCCGACAGCGCCGACATCGTCATCTCGGAGATCGGCGGCACCATTGGTGACATCGAAAGCCTGCCGTTCCTGGAGGCCATCCGACAGCTCGCCCAGGAAGTCGGCCGTGGCAACGCGATGTTCATCCACCTGACGCTGGTGCCGTACATCGCCGCCGCCAAGGAGCTCAAGACCAAGCCGACGCAACGCTCGGTCAAGGAGCTGCGCTCGATCGGTATCCAACCGCACGTCCTGCTGTGCCGCACCGATCGCTTCCTGCCGGCCGAGATCAAGGAGAAGATCGCGCTGTTCACCAATGTCGATCCGGAGGCGGTTATCACCGCCAAGGACGTCGAGTGTATCTACGACGTGCCATTGGTGTTTCACGAGGAGGGGCTCGACAAGATCGTGTGTGAGCACCTCGGCCTCGAGTGCGCCCACCCTGACCTGGGCGAGTGGCTGCGCATGGTCAAGACCTTCAAGGCGCCGTCGGATCGCGTCAAAATCGCGGTCGTCGGCAAGTACGTCGAGTTCGAGGAGTCCTACAAGAGCCTGCACGAGGCGCTCGTGCACGGTGGTCTCGGTAACGACCTCGGCGTCGACATCGAGTGGGTCGAGGCGGAGCGCTTCGAGGAGGGTGAGGAGCCCGCCGACGTGCTCGCCGACGTCGGCGGCATTCTGGTGCCCGGAGGGTTCGGTGAGCGCGGCGTGCGCGGCATGATGGAAGCGATCCGTTACGCGCGCGAGAACGGAATCCCGTACTTCGGCATCTGCCTCGGCTTCCAGACCGCGGCGATGGAGTTTGCCGAGAACGTCGCCAAGCTGGGCGATTCGGCCGACAGCAGCGAGTTCGAATTCAAGAGCGAGAGCGCCGACAAGCTGATCTACAAGCTGCGCGATCTGCTCGGCGTCGAGGAGCTCGGCGGCACCATGCGCCTGGGGGCCTACGAGTGCAAGCTGGTACCGGGCTCGCGCGCCGCCGAAGCCTACGGCACCGACAGCGTCTCGGAGCGCCATCGCCATCGCTACGAGTTCAACCGCACCTTCGAGGCCAACCTGGTGGATGCCGGCCTGGTGCTGAGCGGCAAGACCGAGGACGGCAAATTCGTCGAGATTCTCGAGCTGCCCGATCACCCCTGGTTCGTCGCCTGCCAGTTCCATCCCGAGTTTCTCTCCCGCCCGCTCGACCCGCACCCGCTGTTCGCGGCGTTTGTTCGCGCCTCGTACGAATACGCCAGCGCGGGCGGGAAGGAAGCCAGCGCCGCGCGCGCCGGCGACGTTGCGGCGGTGTGACGACGGGGGGCAAGCACGAGCGCCTCATGGAGAACAAGGTCAAGGTTGCTGACGGGGTGGAGTTCGGCGGTGGCGCACTCGGGCTGATCGCCGGACCATGCGTGATCGAGAGCCGGGAGCACTGCCTGCGGCTGGCGCGCGAGATCGCCGCCGTTGCGGGCGAGATCGGTATCCCGTGGGTATTCAAGGCGTCGTTCGACAAGGCCAACCGCACCTCGATCGAGTCGTTTCGCGGCCCCGGCATGGAGGAGGGACTCGCGGTGCTGGCCGAAGTCCGCGACGAGATCGGCGTGCCGGTGCTCACCGACGTGCACGCCGTGTCGCAGGTCGAGCCGGTCGCCGCGGTGGCGGACGTGGTGCAGATTCCCGCTTTTCTCTGTCGTCAGACCGACCTGCTGGTGGCGGCGGCCGAGAGCGGCCGGCCGGTCAACGTCAAGAAAGGACAGTTCCTCGCCCCCGGCGACATGCGCCACGTCGTCGGCAAGCTGACCGCTGCAGGGGCGCGGGGAGTCCTGCTCACCGAGCGCGGAACGTCGTTCGGCTACAATAACCTGGTGGTCGACTTCAAGGGCCTGTGCCGCCTGCAGGACCTCGGCCATCCGGTAGTCTTCGACGTCACCCACAGCCTGCAGCTTCCCGGGGCGGGGGAGGGCGAGACGGCCGGGGAACGACGCTTCGCGGAACCGCTGGCGCTGGCTGCTGCGGCGGTGCGGGTGGACGTGCTGTTCATCGAGGTACACGATGATCCGCCGGCGGCGCTCAGTGACGGTGCCACCCAACTGCCGCTGGAGCGCTTGCGCGGGTTGCTGGAGAACGCCCTCCGGGTTCATGCAGTGGCGCCGGTGACCTCCGCGGACGCATCGACCTAGGGATCGACCATGAGTAGCCGCATCTCCCCCGAAGCCGAGCGCGGTGACGCCGGCGGGCCGGCGCGCCGAAGCGCGCTCGAGCTCGCCCGCGAGGTACTGCGCATCGAGGCCGCCGCGCTGGTCAGCCTGGCGGAGCGCTTCGATGCCGCCGCCTTCGATCGAGCCCTCGACATCCTGCTGGGATGCAGTGGCCGCGTGGTGGTCTCGGGGATGGGTAAGTCGGGGATTATCGCGCGCAAGCTCGCCGGAACGCTGGCCTCGACCGGCAGCCCGGCGTTGTTCCTGCACCCCGCCGAGGCCGGGCACGGCGACCTCGGCATGCTGATCGAGGGCGATGCGTTGATCGCCATCAGCCAGAGCGGCGATACCCAGGAGGTGGTAGGGCTGCTTCCCGCAGTCAAGCGCCTGGGTGTGCCGGTGATCGCCATCGTCGGCGCCTCCGATTCGACACTGGGCCGCGAGGCGGACGTCACTCTCGATGCCGCGGTGGAGAAGGAAGCCTGTCCCCTGGGACTCATCCCCACCGCCAGCACGACCGCGGCGCTGGCTGTCGGCGATGCACTGGCGATGGCGCTGCTCGAGGAGCGCGGCTTCAGCGCCGACGATCTCGCAGTACACCATCCGCGCGGCAGCCTGGGACGTCAGCTGCTGCGTGTCCACCACGTGATGCATACGGCCGACGACATTCCCGCGGTGGCCGCGAGCGCAGGCATCCGCGAGGTGCTCGCCCAGATGAGCGCCAAGGGGCTGGGTATGACCCTGGTCCTGGACGAGCAGCAGCGCCTGGCGGGAGTGATCACCGATGGTGACCTGCGCAGGCTGGTCGAGCAGTCCGGCGAGACGGCGCTGGAGCGCGGCGCCGCCGAGTGGATGACGCGCAACCCGGTATGCATCCGGGCCGACGCCCTCGCCACCGAGGCGCTGCGCCTGATGGAGGAGCGGCGCATCACCTCGCTGCCGGTGATCGATGGCGATCGCCGCCCGCAGGGGGTCGTGCACCTGCACGACCTGTGGCGGACGGAGATGATCTGATGCCTCTACTGAGCCAGGAACAGTACGAGGAACGCCTGCGCGGCATCCGCCTGCTGGTTCTCGACGTCGACGGCGTTCTGACCCGTGGCGGGATCATCTTCATCGACGGCGATCGCGAGGCCAAGGAGTTCTACGTTCG
>JASFRZ010000340.1:0-5711 GCA_050114655.1 Acidobacteriota bacterium | reverse complement strand
CACTTGGCAATGGCGCTCACGGCCGCGCTGGCCTTCACCATGGCCGCACCGCAGCAGGAAGTGACCTTCACCCGGGACGTCGCGCCGATCTTGCGGGAGAAGTGTCAGGTGTGTCACCAGCCGAACTCCATCGCGCCGTTCGCACTGCTGACCTATGACGACACGCGCCGCGTCGCCAACCTGATCAAGGATCGCGTCAGCCGCCGCATCATGCCGCCCTGGCATATCAACCGCACCGTCGGCATCCAGGAGTTCAAGAACGACCGCGGGCTGAGCGACGAACAGATCGCTACCATCGTCGCCTGGGTCGACGCCGGCGCCCCCGAAGGCGATCCCGCCGACATGCCGCCACCGCGCGTGTTTCCCGACCCGCGCGAGTGGCAGTTCGCCGGGCAGTTCGGCGAGCCGGATCTGATCGTCAAATCGGAGCCCTACACGCTCGCTGCCGAGACCCAGGACAAGTGGTTCCGGCCGGTCGTCGAGACGGGCGTCAGCGAGGCGCGTTGGGTCAAAGCGATCGAGATCAAGCCGTCCTTCCCCGACGGGCGGCGCATCGTGCACCACGTGCTCACCTATCTCGAACAGGACGAGCAAGGCATCACCGGCCTGGCCAGCACCGCCAGTAATCGCACCCCCGGGCTGTTCATGGAGTGGGCCGTGGGCAAGACCGGCGAGATCTTTCCCGAGGGCGCCGGCAAGCTGATGCTTCCGGGCTCGCGTATCCACTGGGAAGTGCACATGCACGCCATCGGCGAGGAGGTCGTCGACAACCAGGTGGAGCTCGGTATCTGGTTCTACCCGCGCGGCTACACACCGACGAACCGCACGATCTTGACCCTGCTGGACGCCTTCGATCAGCGCGACGACCTCGACATCCCACCCGGACAAATCAGCGTCACCCAGCGTTTCCACACCCTGTCGGCGCCGGCAAGGCTGGAGAACTTCCAGCCCCACATGCACATGCGCGGCAAAGCGATGCAGCTCGAGGCGATCTACCCCGACGGGCACAAAGAGCTGATCAGCCTGGTCGACAACTTCCAGTGGAACTGGCACAACAACTACATCTACGCTGACGATGCCGCGCCGTTGCTGCCTGAGGGCACCATTCTGGTGCTGACCGCGTGGCACGACAACACCGCGGCCAACCGCAACAATCCCGATCCCGAGCAGTGGGTGGGCTGGGGCGATCGCACGGTCGACGAGATGGCGCACCTGTGGGTCGACATCACCTATCTCGAGCAGGAGCAGTACGAGGAGCTGGTCGCCGAACGCGAGGCCCGCGAGGAGCAGCAGCAGCGCGAGCCTTGATTCAAGGGTTGATCACGCGTGGTCATTTGGCCATTCTTTTGGTGGAAGGAACGCGCTCTTGTTACACTAACGCGCAATAATGACCACACAAGCACAGGAAAACGTACTAACTGCGCCCGCCGACGGCAGCGGTGATCTGCTGCCGGCGCTGGACCACGTTTTTGCCGAAACGGTGGCGCTGTTCCAGCGATTGCGCGCCGTGGCACCGCTGATGCACAGCCACGAAGATCTCGCGCAGGACGAGTGCACCGTGCTGCAGGGCCTCGACCGCGACGGTCCGCGCACCATCACCGGTATCGGCGAGGACTGCGGTATCCCGCGCAACCAGGCCCAGAAGCTGGTCAAGGCGCTGGAGAAGAAGAACCTGGTGGCGATGGTCGACAATCCGGAGAACAAGCGCGCCAAGCTGGCCGAGCTGACCGACCCCGGCCGCGACGTGATCCGCTCCCTCGACCAGCGCGAGGTCGAGCTGCTCACCAGCCTGCCGCTACAGGCCAGCGCCGCCGATCTGCAGGCGGCCGCCAACGCGCTTGCCGCCGTGCGGCAGGCGTTCAGCAACGACCAGTGGCAGAAGCTGCTGAACAACGGCTCTGGGAAGTAGGGGAGCGCTCAGCCACCCGTCTGCGGCGTTGCACTTGCTCGGCCTCCCTCCGACGTACACAAACGGTCGACTACGGTCGGCCTCGCTGCGCGCGCCTTGCCTACCGGCGGATGAGCGCTCCCCGCTACTGCTTCGATGCGTCGGGATCTTGGGGGTCGGCCTTGGGGATGGGGGCGGTTCTGGGCATGCCCTGCCAAAGGACGTAGACGAGGGCGCAGCCGACGGCGGTGCCGATGGGGAATGACGGCATGAAGAGGAAGAAGGCCACGGCCATGGCGGGGAAGAACATCGGGCCGTAGCGCAGGATCACGCCGGCGCCGATTAGCAGCAGCAGGCCGCCCATGATCAAGGCGGCGGGTACGGTCAGCGTCTCGGTCATCGAAGCGGGGATGCCGAAGATGCTGAAAAATAGCTGCACGCCGCGGCCGAGCGTCTGGATGAGCGGCATGATGAGCATCACACCGCCGAGCACGATGTACAGGATCCCGGCGAGACGGGCGCCCCACTCGTAGTCTTCGACATCACCCGAGGACACGGTGTAGCGCACCGGCGTGGGGTAGTAATTCTGCATCCGGCCGCCGGTGTGGTGTTGCTTGACCATGGCGACATCCTATCTGCCGCGGAGCCGTGCCCACCACGGCCCCTGCCCGGATATGTGCCGCCGACGGGGGTTACTGCCCACCGTGGCGCTGCAGGATCTCCGTCAAGCACCAGCTCATCCCAGCTCGTTGCGACGGCGCGCTGCTCGGTATTGCTGCCCGGTAGCCCGTTGAGTCGCGCCATCCTGCGCCGCGAACTCGCTTCAGCCGTCGAGCCTGTTGCGCACCAACCGGTTGACCATCTCAGGGTCGGCGGTGCCGCCGGTGGCGCGCATCACCTGGCCGATAAAGAAGCCGGCCAGGCCGGTGCGGCCCTCGCGGTATTCCGCGACCTTGTCGGGGTAGGCGGCGATGGCATCGTCGACGGCGACGGCAATGGCATCGGCATCGGTGACCTGCTGCAGGCCGCGCGCCTCGACGATGGCGCCGGGTTCGCCACCTTTCTCGGCCATGATGGCGAGCACGTCCTTGGCAGCGGGGCGCGAGACGGTGCCGTCATCGACCAGCGCGATCAGCGCGCCGAGCTCGGCGCCGCCGAAGGGCAGTTCGTCCGCCTTGCCGTCATCGAAGTACGGTGCCACCTCGTTGATCAACCAGTTGGCCACTTCCTGCGGCGCATCGTGTGCCGCGACGGCGGCCTCGAACAGCTCCGCCACCGAGGTCTCGCCGGTGAGCAGGTCGGCGTCGTCGTCGCTCAGTCCGAGATCCTCGCAGTAGCGGCGGTAGCGCTCGGCGAGCTCGGCGTTACGCGCCCGTGCGCGGTCGCGTAGATCGGCGCCGGAACGTCGGGTGCGCTTGCGTCGCTCGGCGGCGTCGCCGCGCTGGTCGTTGCCGATATCCTCTGATTCCGGCTCCTCGCCGGGCTCTTCGGCGGATGTTTCCTCTTTGGCGGCGATCTTGGCCCACGTGTCGCGCAGCGTGACCACGCGATTGAATACCGGGGTGCCGGGCATGGTGTCCTGCGGATCGGTGAAGAAGTAGCCCTGGCGCTCGAACTGCACCCACTCGCCCGGATCGATGGCGGCGACCGCCGGCTCGAGGCGGGCATCGGCAACCGTCACGCGCGATTCGGCGTTGATGAACTCGGTGAAGTCCTTGCCCGTCTCGGCCGCCGCCTCGTCGGGGTTGGCTACGGTGAACAGGCGATCGTACAGCCGCACCTCGACCGGCACTGCGTGCTCGGCCGAGACCCAGTGGATGGTCCCCTTTACCTTGCGGCCGTCGGGGGCCGCGCCGCCGCGGGTTGCGGGATCATAGGTGCAGCGCAGCTCGACGATTCGCCCGGACTCGTCCTTGACCACCTCGTTACATTTGATGAAGTAGCCGTAGCGTAGCCGCACTTCGCGTCCGGGTGCGAGGCGGAAGAAGCTGTCCGGCGGATCCTCCATGAAGTCGTCGCGCTCGATGAACAGCTCGCGCGTGAACGGCACCATGCGGCTGCCCTCTTTCGGGACGTCGTGCGGGTAGTACGGGGCCTCGAGCTGTTCCAGCGCGTGCGCCTCGTCAGCGCGACCCGACGCTCCGGGAGGGGCTCCCTCCGAATCGCCGCCGGCGGCATCCGGATAATTGGTAACCACCACCTTGAGCGGATCGAGAACGCACATGACACGCCGCACCTCGGGGTTGAGATCCTCGCGCACGGCGTACTCCAGCTTGCCGATGTCGACCCGGCTGTTGGCCTTGGCAATGCCCACCAAGTCGGCAAACGCGCGAATCGCCTCGGGGCGGATGCCGCGTCGGCGCATCCCCGAGATCGTCGGCATGCGCGGGTCGTCCCAACCTTCCACCCAGTCCTCCTGCACCAGGCGCAGCAGCTTGCGCTTGCTCATCACGGTGTAGTCGAGGTTGAGGCGGGCAAACTCGTACTGCCGCGGGTGTGCATCGCCGACGTCGACGTTGTCGATCAACCAGTCGTAGATGGCACGGTTGTTCTCGAACTCGAGCGTGCACAAGGAGTGGGTGATGTTCTCGATCGCGTCTGACAGCGGGTGGGCATAGTCGTACATCGGATAGATGCACCACTCATCGCCGGTGCGGTAGTGATGCGCGTGGCGGATGCGGTAGAGCAGCGGATCCCGCATCTTCATGTTGGGATGCGCCATGTCGATGCGGGCGCGCAGCACGTGCGCGCCGTCCTCGAACTCGCCGGCGCGCATGCGGCGGAAGAGGTCGAGGCTTTCCTCGGGGGAACGACCGCGGTAGGGGCTCGGCTTGCCGGGGCTGGTCACCGTGCCGCGGTACTCGCGGATTTCCTCCTCCGAAGAGGAGTCGACGTACGCCTTGCCGTGGATGACGAGCTGCTCTGCCCACTTGTAGAGCTGCTCGAAGTAGTCCGAAGCGAAGTACTTGCCGTCCCATTCGAAGCCCAGCCAGCGCACGTCGTCCTCGATGGCGGCGACGTAGCGAGGGTCCTCGGTGGTCGGGTTGGTGTCGTCGAAGCGCAGGTTACAGGTGCCGTCGTTCTCCCGTGCGACGCCGAAGTTGAGGCAGATCGAGGTGGCGTGGCCGATATGCAGGAATCCGTTGGGCTCGGGCGGAAAGCGCGTCGCCACGCGGCCGCCATAGGTACCTTTGGCGTTGTCCTCGGCCACAATGGTGCGGATGAAGTCGAGGCCTGCGGTGTCCACGCTGTCGTTGTTGCCGTTGCCGCTCACGGTGTCGTCGCCTGAAGCACCGGCAGCCCGTCTCGGGCCGCGCGGAGGTATAAAAGAGGGAGATCCCGGAAACGGGAGACTTGAAGGTAGCACGCGGAGGAAGAAACGACTCATGCTCGGCGAAGCGAAGCGACGCGCGTATCACGCCGCGCTGGCGGCGGGCCTGCTCGCGGCGGCGACAATCGCCTGCGGAGCCGCTCCGCCGGACAGCCCGGCACCCGCCGGCGACGCGCCGCCGGTAAGCTCACAGGACGACCGCGTCACCTGGATGGAGCGCAGCTTCGCGAAGGAATCGGGCAACTGCGACACCGAAAACGACGCGCTGTCCTGCACTCGCGTACAGTTCGACTGGGTCGACGTCACCGGCGCGCCGGGCGCCGGTGCGGCGGCAGCGATCAACGGACCGATTCAGGAATGGCTGCAGCGCCCGGTTTTCGAGGACGACGGCGGTACCCTCGAACAGATCGCCGCCGGCCTGCAGCAGGCGCACGACGACCTGGTCGCCGAGTTCCCCGACTACAACCTCCCGTGGTACGTCGAGCGCAACGT
>JASFRZ010000339.1:0-5735 GCA_050114655.1 Acidobacteriota bacterium | reverse complement strand
CGTGCTCGGCCCCCGGTACGCCGGCTTCGAGGACCCGGGCATGAGCTGGCTATGGATGGTCGGGAAGCTGGCCGAGGGTACCGCCGCGCCGTCGCTGCGTGCCGAGCTCAACGGCCTCTACAAGCCGGCGTACGAGGAAATGTGGGGCCAGCCGGCGAACCATGACATCGGCGTGCTCGAGGGAGTGGGATTGCGACCCGACGAACGCGAGGCCATTGGCCGGCTGATGTTCGTCCTCATGTTGGTGGTTGCCGTCGTGCTGGCGGTTGCCTGCGCCAACCTCGCCAACCTCCTGCTGGCGCGCGGCGTCAGCCGCGCGCGGGAGCTCGGCATGCGCACCGCGCTGGGAGCATCCCGCTCGCGCCTGGTGCGAGAACTGCTCACCGAGAGCATCGTGCTGGCCATCGGCGGCGGTGTGCTCGCGTTAGCCATCACCTACTGGACGGCGGGCCTGCTGCCGAGCCTCATGCCGGTCGGCCTGGGGGTCAGTTTCCGGCCCGATCTGAACGTGTTCCTGTTCGCCGTCGGCGTCAGCCTGGTGGCCGGCATGGTGTTCGGCCTTGTCCCGGCGTGGCGCGCGACTCGCGCCAGCATGATCGAATCGCTCAAGGAAGCCTCCCCGCTCGCCGGCCGGCGTGCCGGTTGGCTGCGCGGCGCACTGCTGGTCGGACAGCTCGCCCTGTCGTTCGCCCTGCTGGCGATCACCGGCCTTCTGGTGCAGAGCCTGCTGCGCGCCAACTCCGCCGATCCGGGCTACAACACTCGCGACATCGCCACGCTGAGCGTCAACCTCGACCTGGCGGGCTACTCCCCGGAGCGCGGCGAGCAATTCTACGACGAGCTGGAGCGAAGAGCCGCGGCGCTTCCCGGCGCACGATCCGCCGCGCTCAGCACCAACCTGCCGTTCTCCGGCTGGCGCCGGCAATCGGTGTATCTGCCCGAAGAACGGCCCGAGCTCGAGCGTCCGTTCATCGAGATCGACACCAACAGCGTCAGCGAGGGGTACTTCGAAACCCTGCAGATCCCCTTGCAGGCAGGCGAGACGTTCAACACCGCCAACAGCGGCGCCGGTACGCAGCGGGTCGTCGTGGTGTCACAATCCGCGGCCCGTTTCCTGTGGCCCGGCGAGGACAACGTGGTCGGCGAGCTGCTGCCGTTGACCGAGGCGCGCACACCGGAGGAGTCGCTGCGGGTCATCGGCGTCGTCGGCGACGTGCAGGTGCGATCGTTGCGCGAGCGGCCGCGGCCGTCGATCTACCTCCCGGTGTCGCAGGACTACGAGGGTCGCCTGACCCTGCTCGTGCGCGCCGCCGATCCCCGCGCCCTGCTGCGGCCGCTGCAGGCGGTGGTACAGGAGCTCGACCCCGATCTCGGCATCATGCAGGTGGGCTTGCTGCACGAGCGCATGAGCAATTCGCTGCGCGACACCCTGACCGTAGCGCGCATCGGCGCGATCTTTGCCATCCTCGCCGCGCTGCTCGCCGCTATCGGCCTGTACGGCGTGATCTCGTACGTCGCCTCGAGCCGCACCCACGAGGTCGGCGTGCGCATGGCCCTGGGCGCGCACCGCGGCGAGGTGCTGCGGCTGTTCATCCGCCAGGCCGTCGTGCTGACCGCTCTCGGCATCGGCATCGGCATTGCGCTCACCTTCGCCGCCGGCGGCGCACTGGGCTCGTTTCTGTACGGAGTCGCGGCCAGCGATCCCGCGACGCTCGCCCTCATCGCCGTCGGCCTGATGGCCCTCTCGGTGGGCGCGGCCGCGCTGCCGGCGCGGCGCGCAAGCCGGGTGGATCCGGTCTCCGCGCTGCGCCGCGAGCGCTGATCGTCAGCGGCCCGCGTCGTACAACACGGCATCAGAACCGCGCGCGGCAATGAGGTCGGCGACCCGCGTGACGATCTCGTCGCGGCGGCGCAGCAGCGCGTCGATGCGGAGATCGGAGAGATACTCGCCGAGCACCGCGCGCAAGCTGTCGCCATCGAGCGCCTGCAGCCGAAGCCACAGATCGCGCTGCACCCAGTCGACCCCGTCGAGCCCGTCGTAGGGCGCGGGGCCGTAGAACGCGCGCGTGTGGTCGATGAGCCAGAGCTTCCAATCGCTGCCGATCAGCAGGTTGCCGCCGTTGCGGTCCACGTTGCCGATCAAGGCGTCGAACAGCAACATCTGCTGCCTCTGGCGCATCCAGCGCACGGTATCGGGTGGCACCAGCCCCTCGGCCGCGCGCTCGGTTTCCATGCGCGCGTCGTACACCCATAGCTGCAACGTCACGACGCGACTGCCGAGCCGGCGAAGCACCGCCGGCGGAACGTTGTCCATGCCGAGCAGGCGGGCGAGCTCGTAGGCAGCAGGCTCGAAGCGGAAGCTGTCGGTGAAGTTGGCGTACACCGTCCCGTTGCTCAACCGCGCCAGCGGCCAGGTGTGCTCGTAGCAGCGCAACACGGCGTCGACCCGCACGCCGTCGCGCTCCAGCGTCACCCGTTGCGGCTCGGTGGTGCCGATGTCGATGTCGTGTCGCTCGACGATCTCCGCATTCAGCAGGAAGTCCTTGACCTCGTCGTCGTCAGCGAAGGGCAGCGGGGTGCCGCCCTTCCCCGGCCAGTAGTGTGCGGCCTGCGCGCCCGCCACGATGCTCGGCAGCGTGGCCGCGAGCAAGGTCAGCCCGGTGAGCGCCAGCATCGAGGCCCAGCCCGAACGACATCGCCGCCGTCGTGACGCGACCATGCGCCGAGTGACCATTGTCATGCCTCCTTCCCGCTGCGAGCGGTTCCTCTCCGAAACGCGCAGGGCACGCTGCGGACGGCTCATCGACCTGCGTGAACGGGACGGCCCGAGCGATCCTGCACAGCAGGCACGTAACGAGCCGCGGGCACGTGATGCGCAGCGCACACCGGATGGCACGAACTGCCGCCGTTGCGGATAGACTGGGCGCCTACTCGAACCCTGTTGATCCGGAGGCGGCAATGAATCGGATGCGAATCGTGGCCATCGGTGGTGCAATCGCGGCCGTTGCGGCAACCGCGGCGATGGCCGCGGGCGGCGCCACGACCGGCGCTGCGCAGGCGACCTACGGGCCGGTACTGGAGGATTTCGGTCCGGTCTACTACAACGGCCCCGTGGACCTCGTCACTCCGCTCGATCGTGACTACAAAGGCCTGTTCGAGGTCGCGGATGCGCCCGATGAGCCCGACGCCCGCAGCGCGGCGATCGAGACGGCGGCACGCTTTCTGAACATGCACGCCCAGGCCGGTGTTCCACGCGAGCGCCTTGGCGCCGCCGTCGTGCTGCACGGCGCGGCGGCGCGCTACGCGCTCAGCAACGCTGCCTACCGCGAGCGCTACGAGGTCGACAATCCCAACCTGCCGCTGATCGATGCGTTGCGCTCGGTCGGCGCGCGCATCGTCATCTGCGGGCAAAGCGCGGCGGCGCGCGGCTACGCCAAGGAAGAGCTCGCTGCGCCGGTGGAGCTGGCGCTGTCGGCGATGACCGCGGTGAAAGTGCTGCAGGACGAGGGCTACCAGATCGTCTCGTTCTGACGCGGTGGAGGTCATGCGCAGCCGCTAGCGACGAAGCATGGCGATGGTGGCGCGGATCTGCACCGCGTCATCGGGCTCGCCGGCGAGCTCGAGGTAACGCTCGAAGGCGGACGTCGCCTCGCGCAGTCGCCCGAGCTGCTCGTAGGTGGTTCCCAGCGAGCGATAGGCGAGCGTGAACTCGGGGTCGATGGCGATCGCCGTCTCGAGGTGCTCCACCGCCTCGTCCAGCTCCCCGGCCTCGAGCCTGAGGTTGCCCATCATCATGTGGGCATCGGGGCTCTCGGGATGAAACAGCAGATAGGAGCGAAAGTTTGCCTCCGCAAGCTCCCAGTCCCCGCGACTCACCGCGATGACCCCCGACACGCGCAGGCCGTAAGGATCGTCGGGGGCGAGCAGCAGCAGCTCGTCGAGGGTGTCGAGGGCGGCGATGTCGTTGCCGGCGCTGAGCTGCACCCAGGTGAGGTAGCGCAGGGATTCGATCAGCAGGTCGGGGGCGTCGATGCCGCGCACCTCCATCTGGGCGCGCATCATGGCGGTCGACTGGATCATCGCCGCCTCCGCGGCGGCGAAATCGCCGCCGGCGGCCGCCGCCTGCGCCTCGTCGACGAGCTCGAACATACGCTCGCCGACGGTACGGTACAGCACCAGGTCGAGCTCGTTGCGCGCCACGTGCGGCGTCACCACCCGTCGCACGGTGGTGTAGCCCTCCTTGCGAGCGAGCAGCAGGTAACTGAGCGTGGCGTCGCGCTCGACGGTGATCCTGCCCAGCCCTACCTGCACATTGAAGAAGCTCACCTCCCCTTGCTCGTCGGTCGTTTCACGCGGCCCGTCGCATCCCTCCTCCGGGTTCTGCAGCGGGACGCCGGTCGGGTTTGCGGGCGAGAACGAAGGGACGGTGGTAAAGCGACGCCGACCGAAACAGCGCAGCAGCGCCACGTTGACGTCCTCGATCGGCTCGCCGCCGCCGTCGACGACGCGCGTGACTACCTGCGCCAGCCGCTGCGGCTCCCGGGCAACGGCTGTGGGGAGCGCACCCCCCGCGGCGGCTGCCGTCGAAACGGCCAGCCCGGCGAACAGCGCGACGTGATGGGGATTCACGATCGCCAACCTCCGACACGATGGGAGACTCGAGGGCCCCCCATCCTATACGCAAGCGGCGAAGGGACACCAGGGAACCCCTCGCCGACGCCGCGACCCCTTGACAAGGGCCTCCGGGACGCCTAAACACGGCGCCCAGCGGGCATTCTGCAGGGAACCGGAGCCCCTCATCGGGTCTGGAGACCGTCCTTTCTTGCCGGCGAACGGCACGACCGAGCGAAATGATGCACGAGCACGACGCCGCGGAGCCGCGGCACCTGAACGAGATCGAAGGCAAGGTCTTCGGCGAGGAGATCGACGCCATCCTGGAGCGGCGTGAGGTTGTCGCCCGGCGACCGAACCCCGGCGACCACGAGGCACCCACCGCCACCGCGGGACGCGCCGACGAACTGCGCCAGCTACTCACCGAGCGCGGTCACGCGCATCCCCAAGAGGACGAATCCATTGCGCCCGATCCCGACCTCGGCCTGGTCGGCCTGTCGATCTCGGGCGGCGGCATCCGCTCGGCGACGTTCAACCTCGGGATCATCCAGGTGTTTGCCAAGCGCGGGCTGCTGCGCTGGTTCGACTACCTGTCGACCGTCTCGGGCGGCGGCTACATCGGCTCGGCGCTGAGCTCGACGCTGCTGTTCGAGACCAAGGTCGAGGGCGGCGGCGGCAAGCAGGCACCATTCGGTGAGTCGTTCGTCCACATGATGGGCAAGGAGGAGCCGCAGTTGCTCAAGCATCTGCGCAGCGGGCGCGACTACCTGGCGCCGGGCGGCATCCGCGACATGGCGCGGATCCCCGCCATCCTGCTGCGCGGCATCGTCGTCAACCTGCTGGTCGTCGCGCCGTTGATCGGCCTGCTGGCGATTCTCTCCGCCGTCGCGCCGCCGTTCGGCGTCTTCTTCTACCAGTTCGAGTTCACCGGCTTTTCGCCGGAGCAGCTCGGTCGCGGCGACGTGATTCTCGAGAACGCCGCCTTGTTCTTCCTGCCAACGCTGATCTTCGCCGGCATATTCGTTGCCTGGTCGGTACTGTTCCCGATGGTCGCCAAGCTGCGACCGAGCAACTCCTGGGCGCAGCGCAACCGCTTCGAGCTGAGCTTCTCGACCTGCCTCATG
>JASFRZ010000338.1:0-5740 GCA_050114655.1 Acidobacteriota bacterium | reverse complement strand
AGCCCGAGAAGGCGGTCGGACAGCTCGCGGGTGAGCGCGAAGGAGCGCGCCCAGGTGGAATCGTCGGCGCGACGGGACCGCAGCTCGGCGCGCAGTGCGCGCGCAGTGGCGCGTAGCGTCTCGTCGCTTTGGGTGCGCAGAGCGCGCCCCTCTTCCTCGACCATGTCGACGATCGGCTCGAAGCGGGACTGGCGGGAGCGCAGGGTGCGCGCGATGACCCCGGTGGCCGGGGCCGTCAGACGCGCGAGCTTGCCCTCGTCGAGATCCGCAGCCTGCGGGTACACGCCGGCGTATTGCGTCGCCACGGCACTCAGGCTAGACACGGAACCTTCTCAGCAAGAGCTGGCGGATCGAGCGGTAAACCTGTTGCGCCAGCGGCTCGTAGCCATGGTCGAAGCGGACGTGTACCCGGCCGCCGACGGTCGCGAGTTGCTCTTCCGGCAACAGCTCGATGTCGAACTGGAACAACGTCTGCATCGCCGTGCCGTCCTGGTAGCGTGGATCGATGGCGATCTGGCCGCCGCCGGCGGTACCCAAGATGTTGCTCGGCAGGCGGTCAGAAGCCTGCGGCACCTCGCGCAGAATACGCGCCGGTGTCACGTTGAGATTCTCGGCGAGGCGCGCCGAGACCGACTTGGTTTGCCGCCGCACCAGGCCCACATCGGTTTGCGTGACCACCACCCGGGCGGTCACGTTGGAGAGGTCGAGAACATAGCCGAGCAGCTCGCCCTTGTGGACGAAGCGACCGGGCAGATCCTCGGCGCGGGTCAGTACCAGCGTGCCGTCGCGGCCCGCGCGAATGGTGAGGTCGTCGTACTCCTGGCGGGCGCGCTCGAGCTCGGCTTCCGCGGCGACGAGCTCCTGGCGCGCGATATCGGCCTGGACCTGGTCGGTAACGCGCAGTGCTTCTTCACGAGAGCGCAGCTCGCCCGCGCGCAGCTCGAGCACCTTCACGCGCGTGGCGAGCGGAGGATAATCGCTGGTGATGAGCGG
Source organism: Acidobacteriota bacterium (assembly GCA_050114655.1). Lineage (GTDB taxonomy): Bacteria > Acidobacteriota > UBA890 > UBA890 > UBA890 > JASFRZ01. Next base: position 4,747 of record JASFRZ010000338.1, on the reverse strand, counting down.
GTCACCCTCGTGGACGGTGGTGCCTGCCTGCTGCAGGACCTGGTCGATGAAACCGTCGGTGCCGGCGCGCACCAACGAATCCTCGGCGATCCAGATGACCCCCTCCGCCCGCGTCGACGAGGGCATGGGGAGGAAGAAGAACAGCAGCAGGGCAACGATCACCAGCGCAATCGATGTGACGACCGCGCGTGCACGGGTGCGCGAAAGCCCGGGCCCCGTGCTCACGTAGCGAATCGCCTTGTATAGCGGCATGACGAGCAGGCCGAAGCTCGCCCACAGCGCAAGCAGCACGCCGATGAAGAAGAACTTCCCGGCGATGAACAGAATGATGGCGGTGAACAGGAACACCCGGTATACCGCGCCGGCGAGACCGTAGACGATGAACCAGGTCGCCTCCCCGGGGGCGGTCGCGACCGGCTCCACATCCTCGACACCGAACAGGTATCGATCAGCGAGGTAGCGCATGTGCTGCAGCGCCCTTTGCGCCAGGTTGGGAATCTCGAGCAGGTCCGAGAGGATGTAGTAACCGTCGAAGCGCAGCAGCGGATTGCCGTTGATCAGCAGGGTCGAGACGCCGCCGATCAGCATGACGTTGTACGCTGCCGCGCGCGCCAGGCCGGGCTGCATGTTCATCCAGGCAAACATGGCGAGCCCGGCAAGGAAGAGCTCCACGATGATGCCGCCCGAGCCGACGACGACCCTGCGTCTTCGACTACGGAATGCCGAGGCGGAGGAGGCGTCAACGTAGGGAATGGGCATCAGCACCAGCAGCATGATGCCCATCTCGTGTACCTCACCGCCCCAGACCTTGGTCGCAAACGCGTGGCCGAACTCGTGCAGCAGCTTGATCAGCGGATAGATGAGGGCCAGCAGTAGCAGGTTGGTCGGCGACAACACGCGGTCGGTGACATTCTCGGACAGCTCGGGCCAGTGGGTGACCGCGAGGACGAAGGCGACCGCGACCACGCCGATCCAGATCAGCGCGCCGACCCAGGTGAAAGCGGGCCGGACGAAGGGCAGCATGAAGTCGAGAAAACGGTTGGGATCGAACAGCGGAAAGCGCAACGCGAGCGGGCTCGCCCAGCGCTGGGCCATCTTGCCCTTTTGCTTGCGGTGATACCGCTCGAGTAGCTCGATGGCGTCGGGTGGCACGTCGCACAACAGGATGTCGGCGGCATGCAGCTGGGCCATGAGCTGGATGAGCTCGTCCTGCGTCGGCGCGTCGTCACGTAGCTTGGCGAGCGCGTCCTGCCAGATCTCGTCGACGGTACGTTCCCCGTTCATCAGGCCGATGACGAAATGGGCGCTGGGCTGGAAGCGATGGAACGCGCCGGTCGCATGATCCTGCAGCACATACCAACGCTGTCCGCGGTAGTGGTGCCGATGGATCTGTGCGTGCGGGCGAATGCGCGGCTTCAATTGTGCAACGCGGTGCCACGACTGGCTGAAAAGCGGTGAGGTCACGATTCCGGTCCCCACCACGACCACAGCCACAGGCGCGCCCAGTCATTGAAGCGACGGGTGACGATCCACAGTCGGCGCTCGCGCGAGATGTCGACCTTGCCGACGCCCTCCATCCCCGGACGGAGCACCGGGTCGGCGTCATCGAGGCTCGCCTCGACGAGGAAGTACGACGTGCCTTCCTCGGAGGTCGAGACCGGCGTCACCTTCTCGACGGTGAAGTCGTGCGTGCTCCCGGGCAACGCCGTCAGCACCACCGCGCCGCGCTGCTGCGGGTGAACGTAGGCGATGTCGTGTTCGTCGACGCGCAGCATCAGGCGGTACGAGTCGAGGGGCGCGACCTCGTAGAGTGAGTCGCCTTGCTGCACCGGCGCCCCGATCGACTGGCTCAGGTCGCCGCTCACCACGACGCCGTCGATCGGGGCGACGATGGTGAGGCGGGCAAGCTGCTCCTCGATCAGCGACAGTTGCGCGTCGGCCTGCTCCATTCTGGTTGCCAGCAGGTTCATGTCGACGCGTTCCTGCTCCGCCATCGCTTCGAGGTACTCGCTTTCGATCTGGTCTCGCTGGCTTTGCAAGTTGCGTCGCTGGAGAAGCAGGTCCCGGTCGTCGAGGACGGCGAGCACGTCGCCTGTGTGCACGAGGTCGCCGGCGCGCGCGGGCGCCTGGACAATGAAGCCGTCGATGGGAGCGACGGCCACGCGCGTCACCGCTCCCTCGAGGGTCGCGTCGGCGGTGACGCGGAACGTCCCGGTGGCGAAGCTCAGGTACAAGACGGCGAGCACGACGCCTACCGCCGCCGCCTTGAGGGCCATATGGCCTGGCCCGATCAGTTGGCCCGCGTAGTCGCGCAAGGTGTCCCACGCCTTCTGCACGAGCCAGCGATCGTCGCGTCGCTTGAGCTCGAGAATCGGGCCGAGCAACGTCGCCGTGTCCTCGAGAGTGGCGATCTCCGCGCTGCCGAACGGTGTACTGCGCTCCAGGGTAACCGCGCCGATGATGTCCTCGTTCCAGGTAAGCAGGACGGTGCAGCAGGCGACGGCGTTCGCTTCCTTGAGCAGCTCTTCGTGCGCGCTCACCCCCAGCAAGGGAGCATCGGGAGGCGTCGGCAGCGCGATCGAGGTGCGCTGGTCGACCGCCTCGTCCATCGCGCCGCCGATGCGCCGGATGAGGTTCATGCGCTCGCCGAAGTCGGCGCTGTGAGACAGCGCGTGAACTTTGATCTGCTTTCCCTTCACGAAGCCGATGGAGACGCGGTCGCAGCCGAACTGTGCCGCCATGTCGGTGGCGACCGCAGTAGCGGCGCCGCGGAAACGCTGGTGCTCGAGGCAACTTCCCACCAGCCACAACGCGGCCTCCAGCACGTCCGAGCGCGGTGCCCTCGTGGCGACGGAGGGCGCGGTGAGCAGCATGGGGAAATAGGATGCGGCGGACTGGAGCTGCCGCACGACCTCCGGCAAGCGTGGCTCCGGGCAATCGGACACCTCGAGTGCGACGACGCCGGTGATTTGCGTGTCGGCCATCAAAGGATGCGCTACGTCGTGGGTGTCGGCGGCGGCGGCGTCTTGCGATCGGGGGTGGGGGCGCACCACGGTGCGCTGCTTGTCGTAGGCGCCCTCGGCGACGGTGGCCAACCGCGTGAAGTCCCCGTCGGCGTCAGGCCAGCTCGCGACTGCCTGCCAGCCGTCGGTGCCGGTCCGGTCGGAACGCATCAGAACGACGCCGCGGGACGTTCCCTCGATGAGGCCGCATAGCAGGCCGAGCCAGCCGACGAGGGTTCCCTCGCCCGTGGCGTCAGTCCCTGCCTCCCCCGGCCGGCGCACCTCTTCGTCCGGCGTAGCCCCGCCGTGCTCGCGGTTTCGCGCCGCGAGCGATTCTGCCAGCTTGGCGTCAGCAGGATCCAAGGCCAGCCCCCCGCCGTGGGGCGCGCAGCGCTACGGCGCCCTCCACGGCTCTGCTCGTTCGCACTTCGTCCACGTCGGTGTCCTCCCCAGAGGTACCAATGAACCCACGGCCCAGGCGTGCCATGCAACCCTCGCCTGCCGCAAGCGCAAAAAGGCGTTCGAGGGAGGCACCGACGGACGAAGCGTTACGGAAGGTGTTTCAGTCGCTGCCGGCGCCTACCGGCGCGGCGGTTTCCTCCTGCGACGGCGCTGCTTCCGGCTCCGGGGACGGCACCGCTGTCACCTCCTGAGACGCCGCCGCAGCCTCCCGTGGCGTCATGCGGTTTGCCAGTGCCGTCAGATTGCGCAGCGAGTGCAATTGCAGGTACGCGAGCTCCAGCGCGTCGGTGCTTGCCAACTCGGCGAGCTGCTCGGTAGTCAGTGCCTTGAGACGCTCCCGCTCGACGCCCATGAAGCCGGCGAGCGACCCCTGCTCACCCGAGCCGAGTGTGAACATCGCCTGCATCGGCTCGAGCAGGTTCAACTCCGAAAGCTTGCGGCAGAAGCGCTTGGTGCGCTCGAACTGTGCCTGATAGTCCTGCAGGAAAGCGAGCACTCCCTTGAGGTACTGGGTCTGCTCACCATCGGCATCGAACAGTCGCTCACCCTTGCCGTCGGTGTTCAAGCCCTCGAAGCTCTCGTCGATGCACAGGGTGAAGGTCTTGCCGTCGGCCGCGCGCGCGAAGACGAAAGGATACCGGCGTACGAAAGCGGGTACGTAGCGCGAATTCCAGGTCCCGTCCTCCTGAAGGTAGAGGTTCTCCTTGTCGCGCAGCCCGAGCACCACCGCCGGCATGATCTCGTCGCCTTCGCCGGTGAAGACGATGGTGTAGTCGGAGGCCGAGTTGGCGAACTCGACGGTGGTCAGCGGTACGGAGTTGATGTCGCGGGCAAATCCGTACCCCTTGGCCCGTCGGATCGACAGGCTCCCGTGGTTGGTGGTGGTTACCGGTGCGGCTTTTTCGTAGATGAGCAGTTGCTTGGTCATTTTGCGTCCCCGCGTTGCTGAGTTGGGTGGGAAAACAGCTGGGCGACGGGGAGTATGACAGCGGTTTGGTGGAACGCAAGTAGGCTTCCCGGGCCTGTATCGGGGAGTGAGCGCGGCGCCGGAGACAGTTCGATGACGCCCGTGATTACAGGAGAACATCAGGGACAAGGCCTGCCCAACGATCACTCCTCGTCACGGGGCGGAATCACAACTTCCGTCAAGCTCCGTAGGCATTTTCCCCTATCGGACATCAGGCCTCACGGTCTGCCGCTGTACAGAATTCTTCGCCAAGTCTCTACGCAGATTCCCTTACTGTAGACAGGGCTACTTTCCCGATCATGAATGAGGATCCTGA
>JASFRZ010000337.1:0-5750 GCA_050114655.1 Acidobacteriota bacterium | reverse complement strand
GTCGACGTGAAGGACAAGGCCTGCGTCGAGGTTTGCCCGGTCGACTGCATCTACGAAGTTCCGGACGACGGCAACACGGAGCATGGCGGCGTGGCCGAAGAGGGCCGCAAGAATATGCTGTACATCCATCCCGAGGAGTGCATCGACTGCGGCGCCTGCGAGCCTGTCTGCCCGGTGGACGCGATCTTCATGGATGAAGAGGTTCCCGAGAAGTGGAACAGCTTCATCGCCTACAACTACCAGCTGTCCGGCGTCGACTATCCGTAGGCTGTAGCTCATTCCAGTAGTCGCTCCCGACAGGGAGTCTCCCGAGGTCGTAGTCGGGAAGAGAATTCGGAGGGCCGGGGCGGAAGCCCCGGCCTCTTTTTGCATCGGGCCCGCCCGCCTAGTCGAACTCGACTTCCAGGGTGGTGACCGGGGGCCGGCTGCGGTAGCGGCGGACGGCGACGACGGCCTCGATGGAGAGCCAGATGGCGAGGACGAACAGAACGCCGCCGGTGATCAGCAGTAGCCAGTTGCGCGCGATCCAGAAGTCGTCGAGCTTCTCGGCCATCGCCAGCATGGTCGAGATGAGCATGAAGAACATCGGCACCGCCGTGTAGATGATCGGCTTGCCGCGCTGCAGCAGGTAAAGCGTCACGGCGAGGAGCGCCAGGCCCGCCATGAGCTGGTTGGTGGTGCCGAACAGCTGCCACAACACCAGCCCGGCTGCCTGCCCGTTGACCTGGTAGAAAGCGAACATTCCGATCGCGCCGCACGCCAACAGCGAGGCGAGGTAACGGTTGCCGAGGGCCGGAACGCGTACGGTCTCGCTGATCTCGGCGATGTTGTAGCGCAGCAGCCTGGTGGCCGAATCGAGCGTGGTGAGAGCGAACGACACCACCACCACCGCGATGAAGGTGCTGCCGACCGCCAGCGGAACGCCGAGGCCCTCGAGGAAGTAGGAGGTGCCGCTGATGAAGGCGCCGATGTTGTTGCCGAGTCCCTGTGCGGTGTCCCAGGTGGCGTAGTGGCCCAGCCACGCCTCACGCGAGACGAAACCGGCGGTGCAGGCGAGCACCGCCATGAGCCCGAGGAGCGATTCGCCCAGCATTCCGCCGTAGCCGATGAACACCGCGTCGGGCTCCTTGTCGAGCTGCTTGGCGGTCGTGCCCGAGGAGACCAGCGAGTGGAAACCGCTCGCGGCGCCGCAGGCGATGACGATGAACACGAACGGGTAGATCGGTGGCGCGCCCTCCGGTGCGAGCTCCAAGGCCGGGGCGACAAAGCTCGGGTTGGTCACCACCAGGCCGACGTACATTCCGCCGAGGCCGAGGTACAGCAGCAGGCTGTTGATGTAGTCGCGTGGTTGCAGCAGCATCCACACCGGTAGCACGCTGGCGGCGAAAGCGTAGGCCAGGAGCATCCACTTCCATTGCGCCGTGCTGGGGCCGATGATCGGTGCATAGATGCCGACCACGACGAACACCAGCATCAGCAGGAAGCCGCCGATGGTGACGCGCTTGAGTGTCCAGTTATAGCGGTACACGAGGATGCCCATGGCGATAGCGATCAACATCAGCACGCCGGTGGGCAGCACCGACTCGGGATAGAAATCGCCCGAGAACAGCGTGGCCACCACATCGACGAACACTCCCATGGCGAGCGCGATCAGGAAGAAAATGATGACGTGGAAGAGGCTCTTGGCGCGCTTGCCGACCAGTCCCTCGGCAACCTTCCCGATCGACATGCCGCGCGCGCGGATCGATACCGCTAACGCACTGAAGTCGTGTACGGCGCCGACGAAGATCGCGCCGAGCACCACCCAGAGCATGGCCGGCACCCATCCCCAGATCACCGCGATTGCCGGGCCGAGCATCGGCGACAGGCCGGTGATCGACGCGTAGTGGTGGCCGAACAGCACGAAGCGATTGGTCGGCATGTAGTCGACATCGTCGCGCAGCAGGTGCGATGGGGTCTGGCGTTGCGACGACAGCTCGAACAGGTGCTGACCGAGGAAGCGAGCGTAGAAACGGTAGGCCACGGCATAGGCGGCGAAGCAGAGGACGGCGGCAATCAGTGGTGTCATCGGCGAACCAGGAAGAGGGTCTCGTCGGGGGTTGCGCCGACGCGCCGCGGCGCGCCGGCGGACACTCGCGCCGGCATCAGTGGACGCGCACTGACACTAGCGTGATGTCGTCGTGGGGGTTGTGCAGGCCGCGGCTGAACTCGGCGATGGCAGCGAACACCTTGTCGGTCAGCGCATGCACGTCGGCGTTGATGTTGGCGCGCACCACGTCGAGCAGGCGGTCCTCGCCGAACTCGTTCTCGGCCGGGTCGTTGGCCTCGGTGACGCCGTCGGTGAACACCAGCAACAGGTCGCCGGGCTCGAGCTTGTCCTGCTGCAGCTCGTAGCTACGGCCCTTGAACAGGCCGAGCGGCAGCCCGCCGCCCATCAGCCGACGGACCTCGGTGCCGCGCAGCAGCATTGGCGGATTGTGCCCGGCATTGACGTACTTCAGCGTACCGTCGGTCAGCAGGCGCGCGGCGAAAAAGGTCGCGTAGCGTTCCGGCGTGGTGCGCTGGACGAGGAACTCGTTGACCCGCTCGCAGACCTTGGCGAGGTCCTCCTGCGCCGACGATTCGGCGAGGAACGACGACTGCAGCGTCGACATGACCAGCGATGCGGGCACACCCTTGCCCGACACGTCGCCGACGGCGAAGTCGAGCGATCCATCGCCGCGCAGGCCGACGTCGTAGTAGTCGCCGCCGACCTGCCGCGCGGGTTGGTTGTGGCCGTATATCGACGCCCACTCGAGCTCGGGAAACTCGTGCGGCAGCAGGCTCTGCTGGATCTCCCGCGCCACCTCCATCTCGTTTTCCATGCGACGCTTCTCGAGCGCCTCTTCGAAGAGCCGCGCGTTCTCGATTGCCAGTGCGGCGTGCGAGGCGAACGATTCGAACAGCGCGAGGTCCTGGGCGGTGAAGAAGCGCGTCGGCGAACGCCGGTCGACATAGATGACGCCGATGATGTTGAGATCGGCTGCCGCCGGTGATTCGTCGTCCGGGGCGGGCGCGAGGTCGGTGGACGAGGCGGTGGCGAGCGCGGCTGCGTAGTCGGATGCCGCGGTGGCGTCGTCGGGGGCGGAGCGCAGCGGCGTGATGCGTTTGCGACCGAGGCGTAACGGCACGCACATGACGGTGCGCAGGTTCAGGCCGACGATGCTCTCCTGGCCGCTGAAGCGCTCGTCCTGGGCGGCGTCCGTCAGGATGCGGGGCTCACCGCTGGTGACGACATCGCGCACAACTGTCGAGCTGTAGCGTGCATCGTCGGAGGCCGAAGCGTCGAAGTTGCGCTGTACCTTGATCTCCATGTGGTCGGCGCTCTCGCCCAGCAGCAGCATGCCGCGCTCGGCGCGGGTGAGCGCGAGCACTGCCTCGATGACCTTCTCCAGCACGTCGTCGAGGCGCAGCGACGAGTTCAGCGCTTTGCTGATCTCCAGCAGCGCCCACAGGTTGCGGAGGTTCTCGGCGGTCGGCTCGATCTCCTCGGCCGTCTCCATCAGGTCGGAGAACTCCCGATGGGTGCGATAGATCATGATGTTGGCGTTGGCGCGCCCGAGCCGGATGCGATCGTTGTGGCTGAGTGCCTGCGACGAAGTGACACGGATGTCGTTGACGAACGTGCCGTGGGTCGAGCCGAGGTCTTCGATGCGGCCGGCGCCGTCGACGAAAGAAATGCGTGCGTGCTCGCGGGACACCGTCGGGTCGAGGATCTGCAGTTCGTTGGAGGTGCGTCGGCCGACGGTGATCGGTCCTTCCGCGATGCTCAGTACCTGATCGGGGCCATCCTCGCTCTGCACGATCAGGTGCGGGCCGTCTTGAGTGTTGCGATCTTTCGAATTCTCCATGCGCGCGTCAGCTCGTCTCTCGAGGCTGCAACAGCCTGCACATCAGGGCGGCAAGCAGACCGCCAGCGATCGGCCCGATCCAGTAGACCGACTGGTTATTCCACGTTCCGGAGGCCAGCGCCGTTCCGAAGGCGCGGGCGGGATTCATGGCGGCGCCCGTCAAGGTTCCGGCCGTCAGCGTGCCGCACGCCAGCACGGACCCCGTCGCGAGCCCGTACACAATAGCAGTAGAAGGGCCGATTTCCGCCACCCGCCGGGCAGCGAAAACGAGCAGGAACCCCAGGAGCCCCTCGATGAACGCCCCGGTCGGGTACGCGACCTCGGGACTCAGCAGCGGAGTGCCGAGCCGGACCGGCTGCCAAACCTCGGGCGCGTAAAGGCCGGCGAGGCAGTATCCGGCGAGTGCCGCGCCGGCGACCTGCGCTGCGACGTAGGCCGTCGCGGCGGCCCGGCCGAGCGCGCCGTTGCTGGCGGCGGCAAGGGTGATCGCCGGATTGAGGTGGGCGCCGGAGACATCGAAGGTGGCCAGCGCCATGGCGGCGAACGCGGCGCCGGCGGCGAGCGAGATGCCCACGAGGCCGAGCTCGCCACCGCTGTAGCGGTCGGCGCAGATGGCCCCGGCGGTGATGAAGGTGAGACCGAACGTGCCGATCCCCTCCGCCAAGCTGCGCTGCCACAACACCGGTTTCACGGGGAGGGCCTTTCGCCACGGTCTGCGGGGATCGAGAGACGGTCGGATTCTATTGGGTGCCGCGTAAGGAGGTCAACAAACCGCCGTCCTCCCACGAGGGCCCGGCGATGGACCGTAAAACGTGTGATATCAATCGCTTACGGGGATTCTACAGATCGCTGCTTCGTTGCTCCGTGGGGGACCCTGTGCCATAATCGCCGCATCTTCGGCACCCCCGCAACGCCTCCGCGGCGGCGTTGAGCTCGTGGAAGTGCCTGCACGTCGTAAGGAGTCGCGCATGCACCCCGCAACCGACCACGATACCGGCGACAGCACTGCCGGCACCATCATCGTCAGGCGCCTCGGGCAGCGCGGCTATGCCGACGGCTGCGCGCTCCAGGAGCGCGCAGCGCGAGCCGTCGCGGGCGGCGCCCCCGACGAGCTGCTCTACGTCGAGCACCCGCCCACGATCACCCTGGGGCGCGGGGCCTCGCCGCAGCAGATGCTGGCCTCCCCGTCAGAGCTCGCCGACGCCGGCATCGCCGTGGTGCGAACCGATCGCGGCGGCGGTGCCACCTACCACGGCCCGGGGCAGATCATCGGCTATCCGATCGTCGATCTGCGTCGCCGTGGTCTCGGCGTGCGCGCCTACCTGAGGGCGCTCGAGGCCGCACTGGCGACGGCGCTGAGCGCGGTCGGCGTCGACGCCTTTCCGCGGCCCGGCCTGACCGGCGTGTGGACAAGGATGGGCAAGGTGGCGGCGATTGGCGTGGCGGTGCGCCGCGGCGTCACGCGGCACGGCTTCGCGCTCAACCAGGCTCCCGATCTGAGCGCATTCGAGCGCATCGTGCCGTGCGGGCTGCCCGAGCCGGTGACCTCACTGGCGCAGCTCGGTGCCGACGCCAGCCCGGCGACCCTGCAGCGCGCCATCGCCGGCGCCCTCGCGGAGACCCTGCGAGCGCCAAGGACGACGGTCCACGCGAAAGGTCCGGCGCCGGCAACGCTTGCCACCCATACGTCAGCGGGAGCCGCGCAATGAGCAACGAGCACCCCGAGCTCCCCAGCGTTCCGACGCATGAGCGCGCCCACCGCACCACCGCGGGGCGCGCTCCCAAGCCCTCCTGGCTGCGGGTGCGCGCGCCCGGCGGCGAGAACTACGCCCACCTCAAGCAGGTGCTACGCGAGCGCGG
>JASFRZ010000336.1:0-5756 GCA_050114655.1 Acidobacteriota bacterium | reverse complement strand
GGTATTGCCTCTATCGGCGGAAGAGCCTGACGTTGGTGTACCGACAGATCGAGCTTAGCGCAAGCGCGCGCCGTTACCGCTGTCGCTCGTCGACCTCGAAGATGCCGCGATCGAGACCCTCGGCATGTAGCAAGTCGGAGTCGACGGCGCTCGGCGCCGCGCCGACCTCGATCATGCCGTTCCCGACCTCCTCGTCGGTTTCGATCGCCGAGACCGGCACGCCGTCGACGCACTCCTCGGTGGTCGACTCCATACCCAGCACGTCGGTGAATGCGCACACGTAGCGGCGCAGCCGGTCGGTCGCCAGGCGCGGCTCGCCGATGCCGTGGCCCTGGCGCGGGTAACGCACGAAGGTGACGTCCTTGCCGAGATCCGTGAGCGCCTTGTAGAACTCCACCGCCTGGGTCGGCGGCACGCGCTCGTCGCTGCCGCCGTGCATGATCAGCATCTTGGCGGTGACGTTCTTGACGTGACGGATGGGCGAGAGGCGCAGGTAGATGTCCTCGTTGTCCCACGGCGTGCCGAAGAACCACTCCAGGTAGGCCGGGATGTCGGTGGTCGAGTACATCGAATAGAGGTTGGTCAGGCCGGCGCCGGGCGAGATGAGCTTGAAACGGTCGGTCTGGGTCGACATCCAGAAGGTCATGTAGCCGCCATAGCTCCAGCCGTAGGCCACCATGCGATCGGGGTCGGCCCAGCCCTGATCGATGACGTAGTCGACGCCGGTCATGATGTCGTCGTAGTCGCGGATGCCCCAGTTGTCCTGGTTGGCGTTGAGGTGCTCCTGGCCATAGTTGGAGCTGCCGCGGAAGTTGATCTGCAGCACGCCGAGGCCGTTGCCGGCGAACATGTGGTTGGTCGAGCTGAACGACTCGATCGACGCGCCCGACGGGCCGCCGTGCGGGTTGACGATCAGCGGGAACGGCGCGTCGCCCACGCTCCAGCCCACCGGGTAGGTCAGGACGCCCTCGATGGTGCCGCCGTCGGAGTTGGTCCAGCGAATGGTCTCGACGCGGCCGAGCTGCACGTCCTCCTCTTCGACCCAAGGGTTGGCGTCGGTGAGCTGGACCACCGGACCGAAGTCGTCGCCCTGGCGTGGCGCCACCCACAGGTTGCCGGGGCGCTGCGGGTCGGAGTGCGAAAAGACCCAGAAGTCGTTGTCATGCGACAGCTCGAAGGAGCCGTTCGCTCCTGTCATCGGCGCACGCCGGTTGGTGAGCTCGCCGGACTCGAGATCGATGCCGAACAGGTTGGTGGTGGTGCCCTCGCCGGTCGCCCAGTAGATCGTCTTACCGTCGGCCGACCAGATCGGTGTGCCGAAGTTCAGATCGAAGTCGTCCAGCAGGACAATCGGCTCGCCGCCATCGGCGGGAAACAGGTGCAGCTTGCTGTACCACTGCGTGTTGCCGGGCTGCGGCTTCGACGCCATCGCCAGCGTCGAGCCGTCGGGCGACCAGCGCGGGCTCGAATCGGGTCCGGCGTTGTCGAAGAACTTCTCCGCGTTGCCGTCGAGATCGACCACCCAGACGTCGCTCCACGACGCATCGTCGACCTTGGGCGTTGGTCGCGTGACGTAGGCGATCTTCGACGAGCCGGGCGCCCACTGCGGATCGGACACGGTGAAGTCGCCCTCGGTCAGGCGGTTCTCCTCGCCGGAAGCGATGTCGAAGGCCCACAGGTGGGTCATGCGGAAGTCCTGGTCGACCACCTCGGCGTCATCATGCAAGCGCTGGCGCTCGCGCTCCTCCTTGCTGAGCGGATCGCGCGCGGTGAACAGCAGCTTGCCGCCGTCCGGTGAGATGGCGAACTGCCCTACCCCGCCCTCGTGCTCGGTGACCTGCCAGGCCTCGCCACCGTCGACATACATGAAGAACACCTGCGACCCGTCGCCCTCGCCGCGGCCCGAGGTGAAGGCGATCTTGCTGCCGTCGGGAAACCACGCCGGCGAGCCGGTCGAATCCTCGCCGAAGGTGAGCTGGCGCGCATCGCTGCCGTCGACGCGCACGCGCCAGATGTGGCTGGTGCGGCCGAGCTCCTCGTCCTCCATGTCGCGCACGCTCTCGGTGTACAGCACCCATTCGTCGTCGGGCGAGATCGCCGCGCTGCCGACGCTGGTGAAGCGCAGGCTGTCCTCGGCGGTCATGTAGCGCGGGGCTTGCTGGGGCGGCGGGGTCGGCAGGCTCATCGCGGAGGCGCCGCTGACCAGGGCGAGGACGGCGAAGCAGGCGGTGAAGGCGAACCGATACGAACGCGAAGTGCTCACGAGTTCCTCCATGGGCTCGGCCCGGCGTGACGACCGCCGGGCACGAAGCTCGCTGACGGGCTGACTTTGTGGGGTCCGATTCTACGCGAGAGGTGATCACATCCGCGAGGCGGCCGCCGGCGTTCGACCCTCGGCGCAGGCGCTCAACGCGGTCGGCGCCGCTGCAGCGTTGCTTGCTCCGCGAGCAGCGACCCGCGTACCATCCGGCAATGCTTCCCTCGCTCGCCAGCCTGCTCGTCGCGACCCTGCTGTCGGTCCCGGCAACTCCGCAGGAAGCCACAGTGGACGTGCTGATGCCTCCGCCCGACGGTAAGCCTGTGCACGTCGAGGTCGGCCTCTACCTCGTCGACCTGGCGGCGGTCGATGGCGCCGACCAGTCCTTTCGCGCCGACGTTCTGGTGCAACTCGTCTGGAAAGATCCACGCCTGGCGGCGCGGGCCGGGGACCAAGAACGGGTCGCGCCGGCGGACACCGTCTGGCACCCGCGCATCGAGGTCGTCAACCGCCGTGCCACCGATCGTTCGCTCGCCGACGAGGTGCACATCATGCCGGACGGGACCGTCTCCTACGCGCAGCGGTTTCTCGGCACCTTCACATCCCGTATGAACCTGCGCGAGTTCCCCCTCGACCGTCAGCGGTTCTACATTCAGGTGGCGGTCGGCCACGCCGCGGACGACGAGATCGAAGTGGTCCCGACCTCGCGCGCAAATGGCGTCGCCGGACGTAGTGAGGAGCTTTCGATCAGCGACTGGCACATCGGGGAGGCTTCCCTCGTGTCGATGCCCATTGTCCTCGGCCAGAATGAGCGCGTGCAGGGAATCGCCGTGGTCGTCGAAGGGCACCGCGAGCTGCGCTACTACATCGTCCAGCTGATCCTTCCGCTGATGATGATCGTCACCATGGCGTACACGGTTTTCTGGATCGATCCCGGGGTTATCCCGACACGCGTCGGCACCGTCGTCACCACCATGCTGACGCTCATCGCCTATCGCTTCGCGCTCGCCAGCCTGGTGCCGCGGTTGCCCTACCTGACCCGGCTCGACTGGTTCATGCTCGGATCGACCTCGCTCATCCTCGCCACGCTGCTGGCGATGGCGGCGAGCGCCTACCTCAAGTCGCAGGGCAACGATGCGGCGGTACAGCGCATCGATCGTGTGGGGCGCGTCGCCTTCGCCGTAACGGCGGTCCTCATCTGGACGCTCCCCTGGCTGCTGTAGCGCGTCAGAGGGCTCCGGCGGAACGGAGCGCACCTGCGCTCCGCCAGCTTGCCACTGCCAGCCCGGCGAGCACCAGGGTCCCGATGACGTCGAGGATCAGCACGCGCGTGCCGAGCATCTCGATCCCCTGCCCCGGCACCAGCAGCAGGGCGGCGGCCGCCAGGGCGATCGCGCGCTGCGCCTTCGACAGCGGGCTGAGCAGATAGCCGGCCAGGCCGGCGGCGAAGGCGATGACACCGAGGGCGGCGATGACGGTTGCGTAGGCAATCCCTCCGAACGAGGCGACGCCGCCATCGGGCGACAGCATCAGCAACTCGGGGCGGTAGACGAAGATGTACGGCAGGGTGAAGCCGACCAGCGCGTAGCGGAATGCCTGCCAACCGGTCTGCATGATGTCGGCGCCGGCGATCGAGGCGCCGACGTAGGCCGCCAGGGCCACCGGCGGCGTGACCATCGACATCATGCCGAAGTAGAAGATGAAGAAGTGGGCCGCCAGCGGCACCACGCCGAGGTCGCCGAGCACCGGGCCGATGAGCGTTGCCAGCAGCAGGTAGACGACCGCCGACGGCAGGCCCATGCCGAGCACGATCGACGAGGTCATGATCAGCAGCAGGGCGAGCATCAGGCTCTGCTTCGCCAGCGGGATGATGGTGGCCGGCAGGCGCGTGCCGACGCCGGTGAGCGTGACCACGCCGATGACCACGCCGACGCACGCCGCCGCAGCGATCAGGGGCACCATGTCGACGGCGGCGCGGCCGAAGGCGCGGAAGTAGTCGTTGACGGCCAGCCGGGTACGGTCGGTGAAGGCGGCCAGCACGACGATGGTGGCGAGTGCCAGTGTGACGGCGCGGAACGGCGTGTTGCCGATGACCAGCAGGACCACCAGCGCCGTCAGCGCGCCGCCGAAGATGACGCCTTCCCACTGCAACGGGCTGCCGGATGGCGCTTCTGCGCTTCTTTCCCGCGCCGGCGTCTCGCGTCCTGCTACCGACCCGCCGGATTGCTGCCCTTCACCGCTCCTGCCCTGCGCCGCCACCTCGCCCACCGCCTGCGGCGCCGCCACTTCGCGCGCTGCCGCCCCGCCGCCCGCCAGCAGGCGCGCGGAGAAGTGCACGATGAGCAGCAGCGAGGCGTAGTAGAGGATCGCCGGCAGCAAGGCGGCGCGGATGATCTCCAGGTAGGTGACCGACGGCTGCACGATCTCCAGCATCATGTAGGCGCCCGCACCCATCACCGGCGGCATCAGCGCGCCGCCGGAACTCGCCGCGGCGGCGATCCCGCCGGCCACCTTGGAACGGAAGCCGGCGGACTTCATCGTCGGGATGGTGAGCGTGCCGACCACCGCGCAGGTGGCCACGGCACTGCCCGACAGCGAGCCCATCATGCCGCAGCTCACCACCGCCACCTTGGCCGGTCCACCGGGGCTGCCGTGGAAGATGCGGTCGGCAAAGCGGATGATGAAGCCGGTCGCGCCGGTCGCCTGCAGGAAGGCACCGAAGACGACGAACAGGAACACATAGGTGAACATAACGTTCATCGCGATGCCGAACACCCCCTGGCTGTGCAGGAAGGACTGCGCCACCAGGCGCTCGACGCCGTAGCCGCGGTGCGGGAACAGCGGCATCCACGGTCCGAAGTAGCCGTAGGCGAGAAAGACGACGGCCAGCAGCGGCAGCGCCATGCCGAGGGAGCGGCGCGCCGCCTCGAGGATCAACAACAGACCGACGACGCCGACGGCGATATCGACGACGGTCTCCGTGCCGGCGCGGTTGCCGAGCGATTGTCCACCGACCCACAGCGAGCGCAGCAACGGCTCGTTCTGGATGAACATGTAGCCGAACACCAGCACGGAGAGGCCCGCCAGGGCGAGATCGACGGCGCGCGCCCACACCACCCCGCGCAGGCCCTTGCTTGCCGGCACGGTGCGAAAGCACAACACCAGACCGAGCAGCGCGAACAGCGCCAGCTGCGCCGGCGGCGCGAGGTGCGGGTAGTTGACCTCGAGCAGCGTCAGCAGGCAGATCGCCGTGCCCAGTACGGTAACGAGGGGGCCGATCGGGCGCGCGCTTTGCCCCCCGGGCCCAGGGCTCATCGCGGCCAGATACCGATCTCCTGGTAATAGCGAATGGCCCCGGGATGAAACTCGGTGCCGGTGTCGCGCACCACGTTGTTCTCGTTGATGGCGCGGCCGGCGGCGTGGCGCTGCACCACTTCCTCGCGGTTCTCGTACAGCGCTTTAGTCAGCTCGTAGACCAGCTCCTCGTCCTGGCCGGCCG
>JASFRZ010000335.1:0-5799 GCA_050114655.1 Acidobacteriota bacterium | reverse complement strand
CGAAGCGCGCCGCGGCAGCGAGCGCCTCGAGGTCGCCGGCCTCCGGAAGGTCACCGCTCAGCGGCGCGCAGACGAACAGACACGCGGGATCCACGCCGTCGTGCTGCTGGCCGAAGCCGAGCGGCTGACCCTCCCAGGCCGCCACCTCGGAGCCCGACCCGGCGCTGCCGCCGGCAACGTCGAGCAACACCTCGGCGGCCTCCTCGGGCGTGGTGGCGATGCGCCCGTCGTCGTCGCGCGCTGCCAGCCGGCGTGCGCCATGCCACACCGGCATGGCGTCGATGCCGCCCAACTCGGCGGGGGTGAGCCGGTGCACCGGCTCGCCCAGCGCCGCCACCAGTTCGCCCAGCCCGTACTGCGGAGCGGCCGATTCCCCGGGCGGTTCGACGGCGATCACCGCCGGCGGGGCGAGGTCGAGCTCGTGACCTTGCCAGCCTACCGCGGTGACGCGCAGCAGCGGCTCGGCGTCGCCGCTCCAGCGCAGGTCGAGGGCGCGCTCTATGTACTCCCGACCGAGCAGCCCGGCGAGCAAGGCCGCCACCGCCCCCTGCCCGGTGTCCGAGGCGACGGCACCGCACAGCACCACATCGGCAGGGGCAGCGGCGAGCGCGCGCGAAATGGTGCGGGCGACGGCAGCCGGATCGTGCAACACCTCGGCGTCGTCCGGAGCGCCGATCAAGGTGACATCGTCGGCGCCGGCAGCGAGTGCCTGCTGCAGCATCTCCGCACCGGTGCTGCCGGCGATCGAGTACACGGCCACGTGGATGCGCTGCGGATCGCGTTGTTTGAGACCCAGGGCGAGCTCGAGCGAGCGGGCATCGACCGGGTCGATGGCGTAGAGCGACTCGGCGAAGGTGTCGGCGCCGAAGCGCGGCCGCGGGGCCGTGACCGGCACAGGCTTGGCGAGCACCGCGATGCGCACCGTGCGAGCGAGGCGCTCGGGACGCGGCTGCGGCAGCAGCCCCGCCGGCGCAACGCCGAAGCGCTCGGCCGCCGCGCCGCGCTCGTCGAGCGACAGGAAGCCCAACTGCGCCTCGGGCGGATAGCGCCCGTCCTGCACATAGGCGTAGGCGGCGGAGAAACGCCGATCGAGGGCGGCGACCTCCAGCAGGCAACGCTCGAAGGCAAGGCGCGAGGCACGCCGCAGCCGGGCGCCGTACTCCTCCGGCACGTCGTGCTCGGCGAGCCACTCGAGCCGGTACAGCAGCGCGTCCATCACCTTGATGAAGCCGGCGATCTCCGCCAGGCGGAAGAAGCACGGCTGCAGGTTGACGTTGGCCCACACCAGCGCGCCGAGCGTAGCGTCGGCCTGATCGAGCCGACTGAGCAACGAGTGCTTGGCGACCTCCAGCCGGTTGCGCAGCTCCGGGTAGGGGCCGTCGGCCGTCTGTGCCGCGCCGGCCGCGCCGTCGGGGCCGTTGGCGGCGCGCCAGGCGGGCAGGATGCGCTGCACCAGGTCGCGCAGCAGCAGGTAGCGCTGCACCTCGTTGGTGCCCTCGTAGATGTTGAGCACGCGCGCGTCGCGCCGCGTCTTCTCGATGCGATGGCGGTGGGTCAATCCGTCGAGGCCACGCAGCCGCTCCATGAGCTCGATGCCGTCGTGTTCGGCCTCGCTGTTCCAGTACTTGCCGATCGCCGACTCCATGCGCACATCGACGGTGAGCGGATGATCGAACAACCCGATGAGCTCGTGCGCCACCGCCGCGGAGCACACCAGCTGTTCCATCAGACGGCCGACCCAGTACTTCTGCAGAGCGGCCGGCGGATCGGCCTGGCGCGCATAGGTGGCAGGCTCCTCGCGCTGGCCGCCGAGGTAATCGACCGCGTCGTCCATCATCTCCTGAATGGTGGCGCGCGTAGATACGGCCAGCCCGGTGCGCCCGGTGTTGAGGGTCTCGAGCGCATTCACCTGGCCGCGCCCGCGGAAGCCGATGATGTTCTCGCGCGGCACCCGCACTCCGGTGAGCGAAAGCTCGTTGGTTGGCGAGCCGCGCTGGCCTAGCTTCTCCTCATCGGAGCCGACCACCAGCCCCTCGGCGTGGCGGTCGACGATGAAGCCGGTGACACCCTCGGGATCAGTGAGGGCGTACAGCGCGAAGAGATGCGCGAAGCGCCCGTTGGTGATCCACATCTTGGCGCCGTTGAGCTCCCAGAACTCGTACCAGCGCTTGCCCTCGCCATCATCGCGGATCTCGGCGATGTCGGTGAATGCCACCTTGCGGTCGCCGTGCATGTAGGTGCGCCAGTGCCCGGCGCGGTCCTTCTCGTAGTCGTACTCTTCGTGGCCGATCTCGCTCGGCGGCGCGTCGTCGGAGAAGCGGTACAGCAGCCGCTTGCGATCGTAGTCGAACTCCAGCCGGTCGACGTCGAGCAAGTTACGCCGCTCGGCGCGGTTTTCCTCGTCGAGGAAGAAGTGCAGCACCCCGTCTTCGTCGGCGTGCACGCGGCGGCGGTCGGGACGCGCGGTGGTCTTGACGCCGCCCGAGTCGGAGCCTGCGGTCGGCTCGGTGAGCGCGAACGCCGAGGTGTAGCCGGCCGAGATCATCCGCAGCGCGGTTTCGTGGGCGCGCTGCCGGCGCGGGTACTCGGCGAGGCGGTCCTCGACGCCGGTGAGAATCTCGTCGATCAGCGCGCGCGCCTGCACCAGCTTGGCGCCGAAGCCGTCCATGTCCTTGCGCTGGCCGGCCTTGCCGGCGGCGAAGAAGGCGCGCAGGAAACCGGCGCCGATGTACTTGAGCACGGCCGACTTGGCGATGGCCTTCTTGACGGTGCCGGACAGCTCGAGGTAGCCGGCCTGCAGCTTGTCGAAGTCGGGCCGCTCGAGGCCGGCGATGAGCGCGTCGAGGGCGGTTTCGATGTCGCCCAGAACGCTGGGATCGTGCTTGACCTTTTCCAACTCGGCGCGGGCGCGCGGCAAATCCTGGTACAGGCCGATGGTGAACGGCGTGGTACCGATCGAGGTGTTGGCCATGATGGCCAGCGACTGGGCCGCGTCACCGAAGCGCCCGGTCATCTCGCAAACGATGTAGTACTCGGCCTTGAGCGCCGCCTCGCCGCCGAGATCCGCGGCGATCGGCATGCGGAAGTAGCCGCGCTCGATCAGATAGTGGAGGTCCTCGTCGGGGATGCGGTGCAGCTTCTCGACCCAGCGGTTGTAGGTCAAGCCGTCGAAGCGCGGCACCACGAAACGGAGCTTCTGCTCTTCTTCGACGCGTTCGCGAAAGGAGCGCAGGCGCTCGTCGTTCCACAGGATCTCCGGAATGTAGCGTGGGTGATCGCCGTCGTAGGGACGCTCCAGCCAGATACCCGAGCGGGCGGCGAAGTCGCTGGCCAGCACGGCGTCGTACGGTTCGGCGTCGGCGATGCGTGCGCCGGGCTCGAAGTCGCCGTGTGTCACCGACTCGGCGCCGACCCGCAGCCCCTCGCCCAGCAGCTCGGCCTCGCCGATCCAGCGCGGTGCTTCGGCGCCGAAGCGATCGGTGAGCAACGCCGTGGCCTCGACGGTGGCGGCCGCCGGCAGGCCGGCCTCGAGGCGCCAGGTGCTGCGCAGGATGCATACCTTGACGGCGAGGGCGCGCGCCGTCATCTCGCCCGCCTGCCAGCACAGCAGGTCGTCGAGCTCGCCGCCATCGCGCCGCGCGGCGGCGCCGGCGGCCCACTCGTCAATCTCGGTGCACGCCGCGCGCCAGCGCGCCGTCACGCGGGCAAGCGGCTCGTCGGCGTGCAGCGCGTCGATCCACGCGGCCTCGGCAGTGCGCAGCGGCACCAGCGGCTCGCCGGCGGCGACCGCGTCGAGCCGGCGCCGCCCCACCCGCACGCGCAACGCATCGTCGTGCGCGAGCAGGAAGCGGAACGGGCTGGCATCGCGGTAGTACTTGGCGATGCAGTCGTCTTCGGAGAATGCCGTGCCGCCGAACACCTGGCCGCAGTTGTATGAGAACGAGCCGGGCCGCGGACCGAAGGCGTCGGCGGCGAGGAGCTTGCGCACCGCCGCGCCGACCGCAGCGTCGTCCGGGTCCGGATCGACCAGGCTGAGTGACTCCACCAGCACGCGCTGCGCCTCCATCTCGGCGAGCATCTGCTTGACGGCGCCGAACTTGGCGATGGTGTCGCGCCCCGCCTCGTCCTGGAACGAGCCGGGGAACTGCACGCGGCTGGCAGCGTGGTCCCGTGCCCGCTCGGTGAGGTAGTTGCCGGCGCCGCGCACGATGGCGAGATGGTCGGCGACCGCCAGCGCTACGGTATCGACGTACGGGTCGCCAATCGCCGGCGCCACGTCGGCGGCGACGACCGGCAGCGCGCCGATCTCGAAAATGCGCTCGCCGGGGACGACGCAGCCGTCGAAGACCGCGCGGCGCGGTCCGGCGCCGATCAGCCCGATGCTGCCGACGTCCTCCAGACGAACGCCGCGATCGTCGCACGACACCAGGTAGCCGCGGTTGCCGCGCACCACCAGCAGCCAGTCGGCCAACGCGGCGAGCACCAGCGGCGCCTCGCCGTGCAGCTCGACACCGGCGGCGGTCGAGGTCGAGGCGGCGTCCTCCTCGACGCCGGAGGACAGTGGCCGGTTGGAGATCGAGCCCTGCGACACCAGTGTGGCGAGCGCTTCGGCGCGGCGGATCGCGGCCGTCTGCTCGCCATCGACGCCGGCGAGCAGATCGCAGACCAGCAGGTGCTGCGCCGCCAGCGCAGCGAGCGACGGATCGACGGCGGTGAGCTCCTCGAGCAACACGTCGCGCCGACCGTACTCGATGCCGGCGCCGGCGACGATGGTGCCGTGGCGACCGTCGGCCGCGGCATCGGCGAGCTGGCGGGCGAGCCAGCCGCGCAGCTCGGCGCTGGGCGGATGCCCCTCCTCGAGGGCGCGCAGGGCGGCAGAGTCGAGATGTTCATCGCACCACTCGGCGATGGCGCCCCGCACGGCTTCGTAGCGCCGCGGCCTGCCCTCGGTGAGCAACCAGGCCTCGCCCCACGCGTGCGCCGTCTCGGGGCCGATGTAATTGAGCGACCATGCGGCCCGCTCGGGGGCATCCTCGACCGTCGCACCGCAGGCGGTGAAAAGCGCGTCGAGCCCGGCGACATGGTGCCCACCGAGCTGCTTGCCGATGACGTCGGCCCAGAAGAAGCGTTTGCCGCGGGCGTGCTCGCGGAGCCGCGCGACGCGCTCTGCGGCATCGGACCACAGCATGGCGGCGCGCCCGTCGAGCCGCTCGCGCAAGGCGGTCAGCTCGGCGTCGTTCCAGCGCGCGGCAGCCGCCTCGAAGCGCCGTGCCGCGGTCGTGGCGAGCTCCTCGAGCCAGGTGCGCTCGCCGCGCTCGAGGGTCAGCGGCGAGTCGGCCAGCGCTCGTGAGTAGCCGCCCAGCGCGACGCGCAGGCGGGCCAGCTCGGCGCGCACGGCGGCGAGGGCGCGCGCCTCCTCGGCGGTGACGCCGCCGGACGTCACACCCTCCCAGTAGCTGTCCCAGAAACCTGGCAACGAACGCAGCCTCGGCACCGGTTGCGGCCGCGCCATCAGGTAGTCGCGCAGTACCTGGTGGCTCGGCGTGTAGGTCTCGTAGATCAGCCGCTGGTTGGTGGCGCGGCTCCAGTGCACGTCGTCGGTGGCGCGCCAGCAGGTCTCGCACTTGACGCAGTTGTCGAAGCTGACCACCACGCCAGGCATGCCGGTCGGGTGGCGCTGGATCTCGTACACCTTGGCGGGGCAGACGCTCCACAGCGGCGACTTGTCGAGCTCGTGGCGCGCGGTGAGCGCGTCGGGCCACAGGACCTTGATGTGCGAGTGCTCGCCCCCGTGATAGC
>JASFRZ010000334.1:0-5810 GCA_050114655.1 Acidobacteriota bacterium | reverse complement strand
CCGGATCGATGCCGGCGCGCCGGGCCCGGCCGAGCGCACCACGCAACTCTCTCACGATATCCGCTATCAGGTCGTCGTAGCGAGCCGCTTCGTACATTGTGCCCGGTGTCCCGCGCATGTGCATCAAGATGATCGGCACACCCGCCTCGGCCACCACGCCGCCGAGCTCGGGATCGGCGCCGAGGCCGTGGATGTCATTGACCAGCTCGGCGCCAGCGGCGATGGCGGCGGCAGCAACGGTGGCCTTGGAGGTGTCGATCGAGATCGGCGCGTCGATCTTGCCGCGCAGCGCCTCGATTACCGGTACGACGCGCTCGATTTCCTGGTCGGCGGTCACCGGCTCGCTCCCCGGGCGGGTCGACTCGCCGCCGACGTCGACCATCGAGGCGCCCTCTTCGACCAGGTCTTGGGCGCGCTCGATAGCGGCCTCGCCGACGAAGCGGCTGCCCTCGTAAAACGAGTCGTCGGTGCAGTTGACGATGCCCATGATGTGGGGCTGTAGGCCGCACACGATGCTCTGGCTGCGCAGTGTCAACTTGAAGCCGTTGCGGTGGTACGCACCGAGCGTGGCGATGACTTCCTCGGCCATGCGTGACAGATCGGCGGGCGCTGCGAGCAACTGGGCGCGCATCGCCTCGACCTGCGGCAGCGTGGCGAACACGATCATGTCGACGCTGTCAGGCGCCGACGACGAGTGCGTGTGAGCGCTACCCCCGACGCGGCCCAGTGCCTGCAGGAAGGGCTCGGCGAGCTGCTGCGCGACGCCCTGCAGACGCACGGCGTAGGAGCCGTGCGATGCGGCGATCTCGTGCAGTCCGGGGCTGTCGGAAGGCAGCTCGAGCGGCAGCGGATCGTAGCCCGCCAGCACGTGCGGGTTGTGCGGGTAGAGCCGCTCGATCAGATCGGAGGGCGTCGGCCGGGTTGTCTCCGTACCGGCCTCCCGCATCAACCCTTCGCCGGGTGCCCCTCGTCGAGGCTCGGAATGCGGGCCGCGTCGCGTGCCGGCTCGTCGGCTGCGGGCTCGGCCTCGACGCCGGTGCTGCCGCTGTCCTGCGGTTCGTCTGCGGGCAGCTTGACCTCGGGCAGGTCCTTGCCCTGCGCCAGCATGGAAATCTCCTCGCCGTCCAGCGTCTCGCGCGTCAGCAGCGCGTTGGCTACCGCGTGCAGCGCGTCCTGGTGCTCGGAGAGGATCTCGTGCGCCTTGTTGTAGGCGTTGTCGACGATCTTCTTGATCGCCCCGTCGATCAGCAGCGCGGTGTCGTCGGAGTAGTCCTTGTGCTGCACGAAGTCGCGACCGAGGAACACCTCGTCGCCCTTGGCGCCGAAGGTCAGCGGTCCGAGCTGCTTGCTCATGCCCCATTCGGTGACCATCCGGCGGGCGATATCGGTCACCCGTTCGAGGTCGTTGCCCGCACCGGTGGTCATCTCGTTCATCACCAGCTCCTCGGCGATGCGACCGCCGAGCAGCACGGTAACCTGGGTCTCGAGGTAGGTGCGGGTGTAGTTACGGCGATCGTCGAGCGGGAGCTGCTGGGTGACGCCGAGCGCGCGGCCACGCGGGATGATCGTCACCTTGTGCAGCGGGTCGGCATCCGGCATGAAGTACGCCACCAGCGCGTGACCGGCCTCGTGGTAGGCGGTGACGCGCTTCTCCTCGTCGGAGATAATCAAGCTCTTGCGCTCGGCGCCCATCAGGACCTTGTCCTTCGCGTCCTCGAAGTCCTGCATGGTCACCCGCGTGTGATCGCGCCGCGCCGCCAACAGGGCGGCCTCGTTGACCAGGTTCTCGAGGTCGGCGCCGCAGAACCCGGGGGTGCCGCGCGCCACGCGTTGCAGGTCGACGTCCTCGTCGAGCGGCGTGGAGCGGGTGTGAATGCGCAGGATGCCGAGGCGGCCGCGCACATCGGGACGATCGACGACGATGCGGCGGTCGAAGCGGCCGGGCCGCAGCAATGCCGGGTCGAGCACGTCCGGACGGTTGGTGGCCGCCATCAGGATGACGCCCTCATTGGAGCCGAAGCCGTCCATCTCGACGAGTAGCTGGTTGAGCGTCTGTTCGCGCTCATCGTGACCGCCACCAAGGCCGGCGCCGCGGTGACGGCCGACGGCGTCGATCTCGTCGATGAAGATGATGCAGGGCGCGTTCTTCTTGCCCTGCTCGAACAGGTCGCGCACGCGCGATGCGCCGACACCGACAAACATCTCGACGAAGTCAGAGCCGGAGATGGAGAAGAACGGCACGTTGGCCTCGCCGGCGATGGCGCGCGCCAGCAACGTCTTGCCGGTGCCCGGCGGGCCGATCAGCAACACGCCCTTGGGGATGCGCCCACCGAGGCGCTGGAAGCGCTGCGGCTCGCGCAGAAACTCGATGATCTCCTGCACCTCTTCCTTGGCCTCGTCGATGCCGGCGACATCCTTGAAGGTGACCTTCTTGTCCTGGCTCGAGGTCAGGCGGGCGCGGCTCTTGCCGAACGCAAGCGCACGATTGCCGCCGCTCTGCATCTGACGCATGAAGAAGATCCACACGGCGATGAGGATGAGCATCGGCGCCCAGGAGATGAGCGCGGTGAGGTAGGCACTCTGCTCGGAATTGACCATCTTGATCGCCACCCCGGCCTCGTCCAAGGCGTCGAGATAGGCATCGTAATCGGGCGCGGTGGTGTTGAAAGCGGTGCCGTCGGTAAACAGGCCCTCGACCCGGTTGCCCGGCGTATAGATGGTCACCGACGCCACGCGTCCGCCGCGTACATCCTGCAGGTGCCGCGAAAAATCGATCTCTTGGTCCTGAGCCGGGTTCTGGTTCAGTACGTTCCACACGACGATGGCGACGACGATCACCACCAGCCACAGGCTCAGCGTTTTAATGGTTGCGCTCATAATTCAACAATACACTACGTGTCGTTCGAGGGGCCAGCCGCCGTCGTTGGCCGCAAACCCAGTTTGGATGCGGGTTTTCGTGGATTCGTTCATCTGCTATTCGGTGTCGCCAGGCGCCTGCCGGCAAGCGGCAGGAACCGGACCGTTTCTTCCTCTCTGATGACGCGCACGCCGGGAAGGTCACGCGCCGCGACGCCGCAGGTCTCGACGACCCATTCGACGTGCTCGAACGCGATTCCCCGGCGATGCCCGCGGACCCGGTCGATCGCCTGAAGCACGACGCGCCGCCGCAGCGGCCGCGGCAGTCCGTCGAGCCCGCCGGCATCCAGCGCCAGCCCGCCGGCGAACGGTTCTTCGGCCGCCAGAGCGGTGAGCGTCTCGCTGGCAAGCTCATCGAGCCACTCTTCTTCATCGGCCAGCAAGCTCGCCGCGCGCGCCACGTTCTCTACGGCGCCGGGATTGATTTGTTGCAAATCGGCCAGCAAGCGGCGACGCAAGCGGTTGCGGGCCAGCGAGATGTCCTCGTTGGAAGAGTCCTCTCCCCAGGGTAGCGCCCGCGCCGTCGCGTAGGCGCGAAGATCGATGCGGCGGCAGTCGAGCAACGGACGCAGCAACAACACCCCGTCGACCTGGCTGCGCCGGCGCATGCCGCCGAGGCCACGCCGGCCGGCGCCGCGCGCCAGGTGCAGCACGACGGTCTCGAGCTGGTCGTCGGCGGTGTGTCCGAGCGCGACGGCGTCGGCCCTCCAGCGCTGCGCCGTGTCGCCAAAGAACCCCAGGCGCGCGTCGCGCGCCGCTTCTTCGCGCGAGCCGGGGGAGCCCGACAGGTCGATCCGGTGGCCGAAGAACTCCAGCCCGCGCGCGCCCGCGAGCCGCTCTACACGCGCCATGTCTTCGTCCGCCTCGGCTCCGCGCCAGCCGT
The DNA here is from genome assembly GCA_050114655.1 of Acidobacteriota bacterium. GTDB lineage: Bacteria > Acidobacteriota > UBA890 > UBA890 > UBA890 > JASFRZ01. The sequence continues at coordinate 2,011 of JASFRZ010000334.1, read as the reverse complement.
GGTGCAGGTGAGCCACCGCCAGACGCAGACCGAGCTGCGGCGCGAGGCACTCCAGGATGTCGAGCAAGGCGACGGAGTCGCCGCCGCCGCTGCAGCCTACCAGCAGTCGTGACACGCCTTCGAAAAGGCGGTCGCGACGCGCAGCTACCGCAACCTGTTCGACCAGGTCGGTCATCGGGTCTCTCTGGTTGTCCGGGGAACGCAGTCCGAGGCGGGGCCCGCGCACGGTACCGGCGAGCCCCGCTCTCGAGGCAATGGCGGTGGAGGGACTTGAACCCCCGACTCGGCGGATATGAGCCGCCTGCTCTGCCAACTGAGCTACACCGCCGGAGCAAAGACCCCGTGCTGGGTCGTCGCGACACACGTCGACGCCAACGTTCGGTGGGGGGTCCGTCAACGCTTAATGGTAGGCGAGCACCGGGGCCGAGTCAAAGTTGCGGAGCGGCAGGCAGCGACGCCCTCCGCGCGGTTCGGCACCTGTCCAGATGCCCTCGAGCCGGCTAGCCGCCACCCGCCTCGGCGGACGCCTGCGCGGGCGGGTTCAACATCCCCTCGCTGCGCGCCACGATCACCGCCACCGCCGAGTCGCCGGTGATGTTGATGGTGGTGCGCGCCATGTCGAGGAAGCGGTCAACGCCGAGGATCAGCGCAATGCCCGCGAGCGGAAGCCCGAGGGTGTCGAGCACCATCGCCAGGGTGATCACGCCGACGCCCGGGACGCCGGCGGCGCCGATCGACGCCAGCGTGGCCATGAGCACGATGGTGAGCTGCTGACCGATGGTCAGGTGGATGCCGAAGACCTGCGCGATGAAGACGGTGGCGACGCCCTGATACAGCGCGGTGCCGTCCATGTTGACGGTAGAGCCGAGCGGCAGGACGAACGAGGCGATCTCCTCCGAGACCCCGAGGTTGTTCTCGGCGCACTCCATGGTCACCGGCAGCGTGCCGCTGCTGGTCGAGGTGGCGAAGGCGATCGCCTGCGCCTCCCGGATGCCGCGGAAGAAGAACAGCGGCGACATACCGCCGAGCAGCCACACAGCGGTGCCATACACCAGGGTCATGTGCAGGGCGAGGCCGACCAGCACGCAGATCGAGTAGATCAGCAGCGACAGAAGTACCTCGACCCCGTATATGGCGATCACCGCGGCAATCAACGCGAAGACGCCGTACGGCGCCAGCTCCATGACGATGTGCACCACCACGATCATCGCGTCGGTGACGCCGTCGAAGAACGAGATGATCTGGTCGGCCTTGGAGCGGTCCTTGATGAGGGTCAGCGCCACGCCCATGAACATGGCGAAGAAGATGATCTGCAGCATGTCACCGCCGGCAAGCGACTCGGCCGGGTTGGTGGGCACCACGGCGAGCAGGGTATCGACCGTACCGGGCCGCTCGAGCATCGAGACCTCGGCGCCCTCGGCCTCCGCCTGGTACACCGACATCAGCTCCTGCTGGGTGTCGGCCGGAAGCCGCGAGCCGGGCTGCACGGTGTTGGCGATGATCAGGCCGAGGGTGATGGCCAGCGCGGTGGTCACCAGGTAGAAGCTGATCGTCTTCATGCCGATGCGACCGAGCTTCTTGGGGTCACCGAGCGACGCGGTGCCGACCAGCAGCGAGGCGAACACCAGCGGCACCACGACCATGCGGATAAGGCGCAGGAAGAGGTCGCCCACCGGTTTGATGCTGGCCAGGCCGATCTGATGGCCCGCAACGGTGACGGTAGCGTCCCCGATGATCAGCCCGGCGACGACGCCGAGCACCATGCCGACGAAGATCTTCGTCAGCAGCGACATTTTCCAGCGGCCGGTTGTCGGCTCGCTCACGCGGACTTCTTCCGCTTTTTCTTCAGCGCGATGGCCTTGGAAAGCGCCTCATCGATGCGCGACTCGACCTTGTCCTCGGTCTGGCGCTCGACGATGGCGATCTCCGACACGATCAGGTACTTGGCCTTCTCGTACATCTGCTTCTCGCGGTACGACAGGGCCTTTCGCTGCGACAGATGCTCGAGGTT
>JASFRZ010000333.1:0-5846 GCA_050114655.1 Acidobacteriota bacterium | reverse complement strand
CCGCCGATCGAGCAGCACTGCGTGTTCCAGGTGGCGCCGACCATGTACGCCTGCAAGAGCTTGTTGGTCACGTCCCAGGTCATGTTGCCCTGCACGGTGATCAGACGCCGGAACAGGTTGTAGCGGCCACCGCCGGTCATGCGGTCGGTGGCCTCGACGTCGACGATCGACGGGTCGTCGACGTCGGGGAAGGTGATGGCGTTGTGAAACCAGGTCACGTTGACGAAGCTGTTGGTAGAGCGCGCGCCGCCGCTGATGGTGAAGCCGCCCGGCCGCCACTGTGGCGTGAAGCGGATGATGCCGCTGAAGTTGATGACCGGAGTCGGCGTGACGCGGGCGCTGATCGACCAGGGCAGCGGAATGCTGGGATAGACCTCGTCGGGGTCTTGGTTGAGATCGAAGTCGCGCGCCAGCTCGACGCTGAACACCTCCCAGACGGTGCGCTGCTCGTCCTGAGGGCTGTTGAAGCGCTTGGCCAGCACGCGGTTGGTGAGCGAGGCGCGGGCGAAGTGACGGTCGCCGCCAAAGCGGTCGATCTCGTCGAACTGGATGATGTTGCGGCGCACGAAGTCGCCCTCGAGCTCCTGCAGCCGCCCCCAGGTGAAGCGTGGCTCGAGCACGTGCTTGAAGCGCGGTGAATAGCCGTTACTCGGGGTGTCGAAGATGCGGAACAGGCTCGGTCCGATGACTTCGACACCGGTCGAGTAGACGTTGCGAAAGATCGGCTCGTCGATGAACTCGCTGCCGTCCTGGCGCTGGCTGTACCAGGTCGAGCGCCACGACAGGAACGGGTTGAAGGTCAACCAGGGGATCTGGGTGAAGGCCAGCGAGACCTCCGGGAAGGCGTCGATTCGCTGATAGCGGCCGCCGCCCGTGGTGAGGCCGTCGGCGTCGCGCTCCTCGCGCAGGAGACCGTCGTAGGAGCCCTGAAACTGGTAGTAGAGCGGTTCCCAGATCGGGCGGCGCCGGATGCGAAACTCGACTTCGGGAACGCGCCGCTGTACCACCGACTCGTTGCCGGAGAAGTAGGTCCGGTTGTTGTCGCCGACCAGGTTGAGGGTGTAGCTGCTCCAGGAGCGGGTGACGAACAGGCCGACCGAAGAGTTACGCCGCAGGTAGCGGTTGAAGTTGTCCTCGAAGCTCTGGATGAACTGGCGGTCGGAGAAGAAGCTGGCATTGGCGTTGACGCGCCAACCGCGTCCGAGGTTGTGGATGTGCGCGCCGTCGAGCGTCCAGCCGCCGGGGATCTGCACGGCGCCGGCGTCGATCTCCTCCTGGGTGAAATCCGATCCCTGGAGCCAGAAGAAACGCGCGTTGCCGGTGGACTGAGCGGTCAGCGCGTGGCGGTACTCGGCGCTGAAGCCGGAGCCCGCCTTGGCGTAGTAGTCGTAGGTGAGGGTGGCGTCCATGCTGCGGTTGATCGCCCAGAAGAACGGCTGGCTGTACATGAAGCCCTTGCGATTCGACGAGCCAATGCTGGGTAGCAGCAGGCCGGTGGAGCGGCGGTCCTCGTTGATCGGCCAGTACAGCGCCGGCAATACGACCAGCGGCACGCCCTTGATCTTGAACACCGGCACCTTCATGGTCACGTGGTCGTCGGCGAACAGGTCGAAAGAGCGCGCGGTGAACTCCCAGATGGGCAGCGCCTGGGTGCACGGTGTCACGATGCCGTGCTCGATGTGGTACACGCCGGCCTCGCGCTGCTCGATGGTGTCGCCGCGGAAGTACACCTCGCCGGGGCCGATGCCCCAGGCGTTCTCGACCACCCCGGTGCCGGCGCGCAGGTTGCCGGTCATGCGGGTGCCGTTGATATGGACCTCGCCCGCGTCCATGGTGACGTTACCGGTCGCCTCGAAGTAATAATCGGCGGCCTCGGCATCCGGATCCTCGGGAAAGGTGACCGTGACCTCGTCGGCCTGCAGCCGCCATTCCGGGCTGTTGTCGAGATCGACGTAGCCGCTGAAGGTGATGGTGCCGGCGCCCAGCGAGATGCCGTCGTAGTGGGTTTCCTTGAGGTCGAGCCCGGGGATGTCGAAGGGCAGGCCGGTGGGCGTCTGCTGGCCCGACCCGGTTGGCGTCTGCGCCGCCGCGAAAGGCGTGGCGAGGACGTTGAAGGCGACGGCGATCAGCACCCTGCTCAACATGTTCGGCGCGCTACGTCCCATCGTTTCTCGCAGGGCGTCGGTGTCCCCGGCATCGGGCGGGCATTCAAGGTGCCGCTACTGTAGCAGCCTCGCCGTGGGGGCGTGGGACCGCGGTCGTCACGGCGTCGGGTCTCCCGGCGTCACGACTCCACCAGCAGCGGGCGCACCGCTCCCACCAGATAAGTGGAGCCGCACACGCAGACCAGATCGTCCGGTGCCGCGGCACGTCGCGCCGCCTCCAGGGCGTCGGCCGGCTTGTCGATCACCTGGCGGTGGGTCGGCGAGTGACCGATCGCCATCAGCCGCTCCGCCGGGGTGGCACGCGGCGTCGGTGGCCGGGTCACGTAGAGCTGGTCGGCGAGCGGGTAGATCGCCGCGGCGATTCCCTCGCTGTCCTTGTCCGAAAGGGTGGCAAAGACCAGATGCAGGCGATCGTAGGCCTTGCGACGCCGCAGCTCCCACAAGTAGGCGGCGAGCGCCTGCGCCGCGGCCGGGTTGTGCGCCGCGTCGAGCAGCACCGGTGGGCTCTCCTCCAGCCACTCGCAGCGCCCCGGCCACTTGGCCGACCGCAGTCCCGCCCAGATGGCGTCCGAGCTGATACGCAGGCGTCGCCGGTCGAGGGCCTCGGCGGCGAGGATGGCGCATTGTGCGTTCTCGACCTGATGCTCGCCGGCGAGCGCGATCTCCAGGCCGACGTAGTCGCGCAACCGGCCGACGCAATCGATGGTATGGCGTAGGCGCGAATCGGTGCGCCGCACCATCACCGGAAACGACCCCGACTCCCACAGCGTCGCGCCGACCGTCTCGGCGTGGCGGCGGATGACGCCGAGCACCCCGGGGGCCTGCGCGGCGGTTACTCCCATGCCCCCGGGCGGGATGATCGCCGTCTTCTCGGCAGCGATCGACAGCAGGTCCTCGCCGAGATACTGCTGGTGGTCGAGCGCCACCGGCGCGATCACCGCAACGCGCGGCCGGGTGACGTTGGTGGCATCCCAGCGCCCGCCCAGGCCGACTTCCAGCACCGCCACCTCGGCGCGGGCCTGCGCGAAGTAGCGGAAGGCGACGGCGGTGAGCACCTCGAAGTACGACGGCTCCTGCTCCAGGACCCCGTCGTTCATCAGCTTGTCGACCGCCGCGAGCACGACGCCCAGCTGGGCGTCGAGGCCGGCTGCGCTGATGCGTTCACCGTCGACGTGGAAGCGCTCCTCCACTGCCGCCAGATGAGGCGACGTGTACAGGCCGACGCGGTGGCCGGCGGCGCGCAGGATGGCGGTGATCATCGCCGCGATCGAACCCTTGCCGTTGGTGCCGCCGATGATCGCCGTGGGGTATGCGAGATGCGGGTTGCCGAGCGCCTCGAGCACCATCTGGATGCGTTCGAGGCCCGGCTTGATCCGGGTGGAGTCGATGGCTTCGAGGCGCTGGCGGAGGTTACTTCCTTCGGCCATGCCTCATCGCGCCCCAGCGTCCGCGTCGCCGTGCTCGGAGTGCTCGGCCTCGACTTCGGACAGGACGCCGGAGATTGCCGACGCCATCAGCTCGGCCGGCAGGAGGTAGCGAATCGTGCGCCCCAGCGTTTCCTTGAGCTCGCGCCGAGGGACCACCAGATCCAGCATGCCGTGCTCGAGCAGAAACTCGCTCCGCTGGAAGCCCTCGGGGAGTTTCTCGCGGATGGTTTGCTCGATCACGCGCGGTCCGGCGAAGCCGATCAGCGCGCGCGGCTCGGCTACGTTGAGGTCGCCGAGCATGGCAAACGACGCGGTGACGCCGCCGGTGGTGGGGTCGGTCAGGACCGAGACATAGGGCAGCCGGGCATCGCTCAACCGCGCCAGCGCCGCGGAGATCTTGGCCATCTGCATGAGCGACAGGGCGCCCTCCTGCATGCGCGCGCCGCCCGAGCTGGACACCACGATCAGCGGCAGCCGGCGTTCGATGGCGCGCTCGATCGCCAGAGTGATCTTCTCGCCGACGACCGAGCCCATGCTGCCGCCCATGAAAGCGTATTCCATCACCGCGAGGACGGTCGGGATGCCCTCGAGCGTGGCCTCGACGGTGACCACCGCGTCCTTGCGGCCGGTGCGCTTCTGGTACTCCTCGATGCGCTCGGTGTAGCTCTTCGTGTCGGCAAAGCCGAGCGCATCCACGGGGCCGATCGCCGAGCCGAACTCCTCCCAGGCGCCGTCGTCGCACAGCAGCTCGAGGCGCTCGCGTGCCGAAATGCGGAAGTGATAGTTGCACTTCGGACACACGTTGGAGTTGCGCAGCACTTCCTTGCGGTAGATGAACTCCTGGCAGTGGTTGCACTTGGTCCACAGCCCCTCGGGCATGTCGACCTTGCGATCACCGACCGGGCGCTTGCTGCCGCCCTTGTTACGAAACCAAGCCATCGAATCAGTGTCGGGTGAATGCGCTCCGCGTGCGCGGCGCAGGCGCGGCGGCTGCACAAAAGGTAACGCAGGGAAAATGCATCCGCCGAGAAGCGAACATGCCCGGATGCTAGCAGGAGCCGCCAGAAGTGTGAAGGCCCTGTTGCCCGGGTGCAGCCGCGCGCGTCGCCGCAGCGCGCATTGCACGCCCGCGGCGCTCTGTTTACTGTGGCTTGCTGAGGCCGCCGCTGCGGCCCCTTCTACCGAGAGCTGTTCTCGCGTTCCTGCAGGAGTCAGTGCGGATGATCAAGACCATCGAGTGGACCGACGACGGCGTCGTCATGCTGGACCAGCGGCTGCTGCCCGGCGAGGAGGTATACCTGACCTTTACCCGCCCCGAAGAGGTCATCGACGCGATCGCCGACCTGGTCATTCGCGGCGCTCCGGCGATCGGCGTCGCCGCGGCGATGGGAATGGCCCTGGGGGCACAGTCATTCGCCGACGATGCCGACGAGTTCCGCCGCCAGATGGCCGACCTTTCGGAACGCATGAATGCCGCCCGCCCCACCGCGGTGAACCTGCGCTGGGCGGTGCGCCGCGCCAACCGGGTCGCCGAGGAAGCGCTTGTCGACGGCGTCGACGCCGCCAAGGCGCGCTTGATCACCGAGGCGCGCCTGATGCACCAGCAGGACATCGAGATGAACCGCGCGATGGGCAAGTACGGTGCCGCGCTGGTGCCCCAGGATGCCACCATCCTGACCCATTGCAACGCCGGCGCCCTCGCCACCGCGGGCTACGGCACCGCGCTCGGCGTGGTGCGCGCGGCGCAGGAGATGGGCAAGAACGTCAACGTCCTTGCCGACGAGACGCGCCCGTTCCTGCAGGGCGCGCGGCTGACCACCTGGGAGCTGCAGCACGACGACATCCCGGTGACGCTGATCACCGACAACATGGCCGGACACCTGATGAAGCTGGGCAGGGTGGATTGCGTCGTCGTGGGCTCGGACCGCATCGCCGCCAACGGCGACGTGGCCAACAAGATCGGTACCTACACGGTGGCCGTTCTGGCCCGGCAGCACGGCATCCCCTTCTACGTCGCCGCGCCGACCTCGACCGTCGATCTGGAGGCGGCGAGCGGCGATGACATCCCCATCGAGGAGCGCACCAGCGACGAGGTGGCGGTCATCAACGGCGTGCGCATCGTGCCCGAGCAGGTCGGCGCCGCCTATCCCGCCTTCGACGTGACACCGGCGGAGCTGGTCGCTGCGATCATCACCGAGGAGGGCGTCGCGCGAGCACCCTACGAGGACAGCCTGGCGGCGCTGTGCGCCGCCGC
>JASFRZ010000332.1:0-5872 GCA_050114655.1 Acidobacteriota bacterium | reverse complement strand
GAGCGCCTCCTCGCCGTTGCGCGCGTTGACCACCTCGGCGCCGAGACCGGCGACCGAGGCGCGGACCGCCTCGCGGGTGGTTTCTTCATCGGTGACCAGCAGAAGACTGGGGCTCATTGTGGGTTCAGGGCTTACAGGGAGCGGGAAGCGAGGATGCCGTGCCGCTGGCTCAAATGCTCCGGTTGATTATAGTTACCCGCGCCAGGACATTCACGGGGTGCAACATGACAACGTCGCGGCGCGCCGTTACCATCCCCCTGTATGTCGCTGGGCGCCCCCGGGCAGGGTTGGCGCCCCCGCCACGAGGAGATTCCCGCAGTGTCCGCTTCCGTTGAGCAGGTTCGCCAGGCGCTCTCCGGCGTCACCTTCGCCGGCCTCCACAAGGACATCGTGTCGTTCGGTCTGGTCGAGCACGTTGAGGTCGATGGCGGCGTGGTGCGCATTCGCCTGAGCGTCCCGTCCGCCGACAACCGTGCGGTCGAGAAGCTGGCGCGTGAGGTGCATGCCGCCGCATCAGAGGTGACGGGGGTGCAGGAGGTCCAACTCGATGTTTCGGCCCCGCGCGCGGCCGCCCCCAAAGCTGGCGCCCCGCCCGCTGGTGGGATGCCGGCCGCCGAGCGCGCCGCCGACGGCGGAACGCCGGTCGGCTCCGGTGGGCGGCCCGAGCCCCTCATCCAGCGCGATCCCATCCCGGGTGTGGGCCACGTCATCGCCGTGGCTTCCGGAAAGGGTGGCGTGGGCAAGTCGACCGTCGCCGCCAATCTCGCGGTTGCGCTGACGCAGCGCGGTTTCACCGTCGGTCTGATGGACGCCGATATCTACGGGCCCTCGGTGCCCACCATGATGGGCGTGCACGAGGATCCTGAGATCAGAGACGTCGATGGACGGCGCATGATCATTCCCCTGGAACGCCACGGCCTGAAGCTGATGTCGCTCGGGTTTCTACAGCCGGAGGACGAGCCGGTGATCTGGCGCGGCCCGCTGGTGATGCGCGCGGTGCGCCAGTTTCTGCGCGACGTCAGCTGGCGCGGCTGCGACATCCTGGTCATCGACCTGCCGCCGGGGACTGGCGACGCGCAGCTCACCCTGACCCAGTCGGCGCCGCTCGACGGCGCGATCATCGTCACCACACCGCAGGACGTCTCGTTGATCGACGCGCGCAAGGGCCTGCACATGTTCCGCGAGGTCGATGTGCCGGTGCTCGGCATTGTCGAGAACATGTCGGTGTACACCTGCCCGGAGTGCGGTCACAGCGAGCACATCTTCCGCAGCGGCGGCGGCAAACGCACCGCCGACGAGCTCGGCGTGCCGCTGCTCGGCGACGTCCCCATCGATCCGCGCGTGGCGGAGAGCGGCGACTCCGGTACTCCGGCGGTGCTGGCGCATCCGGACAGCCCGGTGGCCGCTGCGTTCGCCGAGATCGCCGACGCGGTGGCGGCCGGTGTGCGGAAGGCCGACGCGAAGTCGGCCACGACTCAGAACTGAGTACTTCGCTGCAAGCGTACGACGACGTCAGTGTCGGGCCGCGAGGTCGGGCCCGCTCCTGTCGCTACTTGCCTCGAGCAACTCGATGAGCTCGGTGAGCGCGCCACGCAGATTCTCCGTGGCCGGCGCGCTTGCCTCGAGCACGCTGCGGGCCACCGCCAGCTCGGGCATCGCGAGCGCCGGCGAGCCGCGCTGCAGGGCGGTGCCGGCCGCGGCCAGGCGATCGAGCACGTCATCACGCGCCGTGATGTCGAGGTGTGCAACGGTGGCGCGAATGGTCGACAGCTCGAGGTCGACCAGAGAGATCAACTCGACCGCGTCGTAACGGAACGTGCCGCTGTCGTCGGCGCCGCCGCCCAGGATGAGGGTAAAGGGTCGGTGCACGGAAAGGCCCGGCAGGGTCACCAGCGGCTTACCGTCGAGGCCCACGGTCTGATTGCCGCTGCGCGGGTCGGCGATGACGCTGAGCGCGTGCCACTCACCGCGTTCGATGTTGACCGCAAGGTGCCAGCTGCCCGCCGGGGTGGTGAACACGATCGCACCGGCCGACAGCCTTGCCGCGAACGCCGGCGTGCCTGAGGAAGGCGCGCTGCGGTCCCAATCGTCCACCAGGCGGACCGTCTGCACCCCGGACTCGATCAAGAAGGCGAAGCGCAGTCCGTACGCGGCACTGTTCAGTGGCACGTCCTGAAGCAGCTGCACCGGATCGTCCAACGTGGTGACCAGGCGCAGGGAGGAAGTGCCCTCGAAGGAGCCGCTGTCGATCGCTTGCGGCAAGCGCGCGCCGCGCGACGCCCATCCGCCGGAGAACATGGGAAACTGCGCGACTGCCGGCAGGCTCAGCGCCACCGAGCCGGCCTCGAAATCGCCGTCGGCGACGCGGTTGAGGCCGGGCTCCTGGGCGTGCGCTGTCCCCGCCCACAGCAACACCATGGCGGCGGCGATCAGCAGTCGGGCTGGAGCGGATTTGCGCATTCGTCCGGGTCGAGTTTGAATTCACTAGGCCTGATAATACCCGCGGTGCGCCGGTCGCACCGAGCATTAATCGAAACTTGACAGGGCCACCGTACAGCAACGCGCCCTGCTGATGACAGCCAAGGAGCCGATCGTGCAAGCAATCGCCAACGCCTCGGGCCTGATCGAGTTCATCCCGGAGAAGGTCGAGAAGGCGCCGGAAGAGCCCGGCGTGTTCCTGATCATCGCCTCCGGCCAGAAGGTGATGTACGTGGGCGACACCGCCGGCAAGAGCTTGCGCGAGAGCCTGTGGAACGTGCTTGAGGAGCAGCCGTTCGGCGCCACCGAGTACTTCCGCACCATCGTCGCGTCCGACCCGGCGAAGTCGGCGCAGATCGCGCATGATCTGATCGCCGAGATCAAGCCGCCTCACAACCTCGGCTACGGTCGCTTCCGCAACGAAGAGGTCAAGGTCCCTCGCCAAGGCCACTCGATCAGGCACGCCGCTCCGAACCCCAGCGCCACGAAGTAAGGCGGGGACGCAGGGACGGCGATCGCGGCGTTGCGCTCCCTGCCCCTGCGTCCCCGCTCGCCGTGCCTCTTGCCTACGAGGTCCTGTCTTTTCTGTAGACGTGGATCAGGAAGCGGCGGGTCCACACCGTCTGGGCGGCTTCGTCGAGAAAGACGAGGGTCGCGGCGACCTCGCGCGTCAGCGGGGGCACGAAAGCCTCGTCGAGCAGTGCGGGGGTGAAGAGCTGGTTGCTGATGCCGGTATTGGAGTCCTCGACGACGCCGTCGGCTGAGTCGCCCAACCAGCGGCCGTAGTAGCCGTCGTCACGGGCGAAGGTGACCACCACGGCGAGTCCGCCGGGGCGCATGATGCGCGCCACCTCGAGTCCGTAGGCGCGCCGTCGCTCGGCGTCGATCAGGTTGTCGACCGCGGTGATGTCGAGCACCGCGGCGGCGAAGTCGTCCTGCACCGGCAGCGGTTCGTTGAGGTCGTGCTGCCGGGTGGTGAGCTCCCCATCGAGCATCTCGCCGTCGAGCGATTCCGTGAGCCGTTGCAGCGCCACGCCGGAATGCTCGAGGCCGACCACGCAGTGTCCAGCGCGCGCCAGCGGGATGGCGTTGCGCCCCATGCCGCAGCCGCAATCGACGATCGGTCCGTCGATAATCTCACCGCGGCCGGCGACGTACTGCAGCAGGAAGTGCACGCCGCGGTCGACATCACCTCGATACGAGGTGGTATAGGCGCGCACCTCGCCGTACTCGCGGTCCCACGCCTCCCGTAGTCCGGCCACGCGGGCGTTCAGGGTTCCCAGCTCTCGCCCGCGGCGAGCCCGACCGAACCGGGGGGCGGCTCGGCGCCGGGATCAGCGGGCCGGTACTGGAACTCGGCGCGCAGGCCGCCGTCGGCCTCGTACAGCCGGTAGCCGCGCACCCAGCAGGCATGCGAAGCCTCCAGGCGTACGCCCCCCGGCAGCAGGTGCAGCTCGCCAACCGGCATCGTCACCGGCTCCGGCGCCTCCTGCCCCTCCGCGGGCAGGTCCTCGCGGATGGTGCGCCAGTCGACTTTGCGACGCTTTTCCGGTTGGCGCTCCTCGAGCGTCCCACCACGTCGCCGATCCTTCATTTTGCGGAGAAAGTCCTTGCGCTTCATGGGGGGCCGCCTGCTAGCTGCCGTCTCCGGTCTCGGACGCGAGCTCCTCGAAGAAGAAGGCCGCGCTCGCGATGCCGTTGTAGAAGTTCTCCAGGAAGAGATTTTCGTTAGGAGCGTGGGCGTTCTCGTCCGGCAGCCCGATGCCCATCAGCACCGCGGGCACCTCGAAAAGGTCCTCGAGCAACCCCACCAGCGGAATCGATCCGCCCTCGCGGATGAACACCGGCTCGGCGCCGAAACCGCGCTCCATGGCGCGCCCGGCGGCCTGCATTACCGGATGGTCGATGGGGGTCATCCACGGCTTGCCGCCCTGCATGCGCGTAACTTCGAGGGTGACGCCGTCGGGCTTGACCGCACGCATGTGTTGTTCGATCAGGTCCATGATCCGCTCGGGGTCCTGGTTGGCCACCAGCCGCGCGCTCACCTTGGCCATCGCCTTGGCCGGCAAGACCGTCTTACTGCCTTTGCCGGTGAAACCCGACAGCAGGCCGTTGACCTCGAACGTCGGGCGCGCCCAGGTGCGCTCGAGGACGCCGAAGTCGTTCTCGTGCAGCAGGGCGTCGACGCCCAGATCGGCCTTGTAGGCCTCCTCGTCGAACGGCAGCGACTGCCACTGCTCGCGCTCGGTTTCAGTCAACGCCACCACATTGTCGTAGAAACCGGGGATGGTGATGGCGCCGGTTTCCGGGTCGCGGCAGCTCGCGATCATGCGCGCCAGTGCCTCCGCCGGGTTGACCACCGCGCCGCCGAACGATCCGGAGTGCAGGTCGCCGCGCGCACCGGTGAGGTCGAGCTGCATGTAGGCGATGCCGCGCAGGCTGTAGGTGATCGAAGGCAGGCCGGCGGCGAACATTATGGTGTCGGAGATCATCACAGCATCGCAGGCGAGGCGATCCTTGTGCTCGATCACTGCCTTCTCGATGTTCTCGCTGCCGACCTCTTCCTCGCCCTCGATCAGGAAGATCACGTTGACCGGGCACGTGCCGTCGGTCTGCAGCCAGCTTTCGAGCGCCTTGACGTGAATGTAAAGCTGCCCCTTGTCGTCGGCGGCGCCACGCGCCCACAGCTTGCCGTCGCGCACGGTCGGCTCGAACGGCGGCGTGTCCCACAGCTCGACCGGCTCTTCCGGTTGGACGTCGTAGTGGCCGTAGATCAGCAACGTGGGAGCGCCCTCCGCGCCGCGCCATGATCCGTAGACTACGGGATGGCCGGCGGTCGGCCAGATCTCGACCTCGCCGCAGCCGGCGGTACGCAGCTTGTCGGCCAGCCAGTCGGCTGCCGCCCGCACATCGTCGGCGCGCTCGGGATCGGTGGAGACGCTGGGAATGCGCAGGAACTCGTTGACCTCCTCGAGCCACGCGTCACGGTGCGCGTCGATGTGGTCCTTGATGGAATCTGCACTGCTCATGAGGGTGCTCCGCGGGAATCCGGTTCTGTTGCTTTGAGGCGGGAGCCTTGCTAGCGTTAGCGGCGCATTTCAGGCGCTCTGGCGCACGCGCCCCTTCAAGTGTCACCCTAACTGGTGGCGGAGGCGGTGCCAACACTGGGGAGGTGTCATTTTGTTGCAGCTTCGTGCGGTGCGCGTCGTGCTGGCGCTGGTAGCCATCGCTCTGCTGTCGCAGTCGGTAGGCGTCGCCGCGACGGCGGGCAGCTCAGAGCAGGACCAGGCGGCGATCGTCGCTCGGCTCAAGGAGCTGCTACAGGCCACCGAAACCAAGATGATCATCGTCCCGTTCCCCAACAGCCGCAGCCGTATTCTCAAGGCGGACGGCA
>JASFRZ010000331.1:0-5878 GCA_050114655.1 Acidobacteriota bacterium | reverse complement strand
ACGAGACATTTCCAAGCTGGTCGATCATTACATCGTCTGCGGCTACGGCAGGGTGGGTCGCGTTGTGTGCCGCGAGCTCGCCAAGGCGCGTGTTCCGTTCGTGGTCATCGACAACACCGAGGAGATGATCGAGCGCATCGAGTCCGACGGCCATCTGGTGTGGCGCGGCGATGCCACCGAGGAGGAGTCTCTACGCGCCGTCGGCCTGGCGCGCGCCCGCGGTGTGATCCTGGCGTTGCCGAACGAGGCCGACAACGTGTACGTCACCCTCCTCGCCAAGGACCTGCGTCCGGATGTGTTCGTACTGGCGCGCGCCATCAGCGACCATGGCGACCGTCGCCTGAAGGCAGCCGGGGCCGACCGCGTGGTGGCGCCGAACATCATCGGCGGTTACCGCATGGCGCACTCGATCCTCCACCCCAACGTGGTGGAGTTCATCGACATCGTTTCGGGACACGCCGAGATGGAGGAGCTCGAGGTCCAGGAGTTGCACGTGCCCGACGGATCCCCCATCGCCGGGCTGACCATCGGCGAGTCCGACATCCGCCGGCGCTATGAGTTGCTGGTGGTGGGCCGCGTGAAAAACGATGGTTCGGTTGCTTTCAACCCGGCGCCAACCGACACTATTGAAGCTGGCTCGATGCTCATCGTGCTGGGGCGTCGCGCCGATCTCGATCGTTTTACTGAGTCGATTGCCCGGTGACCGCGTGACCAGTTCCCCAGCGATAACCCACGGTTGCTCGACAGCTTTCGAGGCTTACCGCTATAATCCCCCCGCTCGACGGGAATTTGTGTGCGTGCTTACGGAGTGAGGAACCACTGATGGCGGACAAGGACGGACAAAAGAGATCAGGGCTCGCGGCGATGCTCATGGACCCGCTCAATTGGGCCCTGCTGATTCTTGCGTTGGGTTTTGCCTACTACGTGATGATGGTCCCGTACTGGCAGAACTACTACCTGAAGGAAGATCCGCAGGTACTGACGCTGCAACAGTACATGGACAACCCGACGCATCCGCGCCCGCCGATGCTGCGAACTCTCGGTGCTCCGCCGGCGAGCATCGAGGTCATCATCGAGCCTCTCACGGTCAAGCATATCGACACCGATTCGATTACCCTGACGGCCGATCCTTCGAGCATCGTGCCCCCGACGTCAGGGCCCTGCGACACCCCACCGATGATCGGTGCGGAGCAGGATCCACCGCTCACCGACATTCTCGTAGCAGGCGACAACATGGACCTGCTGGAAGTGAGCGAAGGGCAGCAGGTCGCGTTGCAGGTCTTTGGCCTGTTCGAGACCGACCTCGGATGGATCCCTCTCGAGCCTTCCCTCGATGCCGATCAGGAGGAGCGCTTCTCCAAGGAGGAGCTCGATGCGCTCGAGTACCTCAAGATCCTCGCCAACGGCAACGAGATCGAGGTGCCCTACGTCGAATCCGGGGAGTTCCGCCTGGCCAGCGGACTGACGGCGGCCGGCGAGCTGCACACTCTGGAGGACATCACCGACGACACCGATTACATCCAGACCCGGACCAACATGGCAGGCGCTACGGCGGATATCTGGGGCGTTCGTCTGGTGGGTCGCGAGCAGCAGAACCTGGCACCGTACTTCATCGTCGAGGACGCAGAGGGGCGGCGCGCGCGGGTGTTCTACAACCAGCGGCTGCTGTCGGAATGGCGATGGGCGCTTGATCGCCTGGAGGATGCCTGCGTGGTGGTGCGCGGCAGATTGCGGCAGCTGACGCCACCGGAGCTGCGCCAGCTCGACGCAGACGGCAACATCCAGGCGATGATCGACGGTGAGTCCATCATGTCGCCCGACGGTGCCACGGTGATCAACCTGGAGAACCCTGCCGGGGCGCTTCTGGGCGGCGGCTCATAGGGGTCGACCGACGGACCCTTCGAGCGGCGCGCCGGGAGGAAGCGCGATGACACCGACGCGCGAGCAGGCGTACGCCTTGCTCACCGAGCACACCAAGAACCCCAACCTGATCAAGCACGCCCTGTGTGTCGAGGCTGCTATGCGCCGCTACGCGCGCGCCTACGATGGCGACGTGGAGGCCTGGGCGATCGCCGGGTTGTTGCACGACTTCGACTACGAGGAGCACCCCTCGCTCGAAGAGCATCCCTTCGTCGGTGCCGGCATTCTGCGTGAGCAGGGTTACCCGGAGGAAATCGTCGAGGCCATTCTCGGCCATTCCGATCACACTGGGGTCGCCCGCACCACGCAGATGGCGCGCTCTCTGTACGCCGTCGACGAGCTCACCGGCTTCATCGTCGCCTGCGCGCTGGTGCGCCCGTCGAAGAGCCTGCTCGATCTCCCGGTGAAATCGATCACCAAGAAGTTCAAGGACAAGGCCTTCTGCCGCGCCATTGATCGCGACCACCTGCGGGCGGCGGCCGATGAGATCGAGCTGCCGCTACGTGAGCACGTGGAGAACGTCCTCGGCGCACTGCAGGGAATCGCTGCCGAGCTCGGCCTCGACGGTGGCGACGCTCAGTCCGACGGCTGATCCGGCATTCCCGCCGCCGCTGCCAGCGGCAGCGAGACCACGTACAGCAGGGCCATCAGCACTTCCGAGTCGCTGAAGTTGTACTCGAACATGCCCATCGCCAGAAAGCCCGCCATGGCCGCCAGAGCGGCGCGCGCTTCCGGCCCCGCTGCGCCCCCCGCGCCGGCGCTGCGCAGCACCCGCCACGCCACCAGGACGAAGGCGGCCATCAACCACAGCCAGGCTGCCAGGCCGAGCAAGCCACGCTCGGCGGCGATCTGCAGGATGTCGTTGTGCAGGTGGGGGTTTTCGGTACGCACGGCCCAATCGACCACCCAGGCCGGATAGAGCGATTCCATCAGGCCGGGGCCGATGCCCAGCGCCGGGTAGGCCTTGATCATCTTCAGCCCGGTCGCGGCCATTGCGATGCGGTCGACGTTGCTGGGATCATCGAGCGAGAAGGTGCTCGCCGCGCGATCGTACAGCGCGTCGGTATCGGCAAGGGAGACGAGAAGCAGACCGACGACGATCGTCCCTATGCCGACAGTCAGCGCGTAGGCTGCCCAGCGCGACCGTTGAAGGCGCTGCGCCGGCGCTACGCCGGCGCTTCCGCGCACCAGGCCGGTGGCCGCGTACACCAGCAACGCCGCCGCGCAGCCGATCCATGCGCTGCGTGTCAAGGTCATGGCGATCATGCCGATCGACAGCAGCGCCACCAGGCGCGCAGCCCAGGCGAGCAGACCGCCGCGGAAAGAGAGCAACAAGGGGACGGCGACCAGCAACACGCCGGAGAAGGTCATGTAGTGGCCCAGCGGGCCGGTTGCGCGGACCATGCCGTCGCCCGGCGCCGGGGTGCCGGTTACGGTCTGGTAGATACCCAGGACAACTGCCGCGAAGATACCGGCCGCGAAGAGGATACGGCCGGTGCGCCGGCGGGTAGCGTCACGGAACACCGCCCACGTCACCAGCGGTGCCGCAAACAGGAAGACCTCGCGCAGCTCGAGCAGTCCGACCACCGCATCTCGTGAGCGCAGGGCGGAGAGCAGGGAGAGGGCAAAAAAAACGGTGATCGGCGCTCCCACGACGCCGAGCACATCACCGGCGGGCCCGCGCGCGCGGTTACCGGTGTCGCGCTCGTCGCCCTCGATTTCGCGCATCAGCCAGGCAGCGCCCCAGGTCAACGCTGCAAGCCACAGGGCGGCTTCGGCGATGGCGATGGAGAACGTGATCGCCGGCAGCCACAGCAGGGCGAAGCCGTACGAGAGACGGGACAGTTGATCGGCCCTCCGGGAGGGATCCGGGACGCGCGGGTTGCTGATGGCGAGCTCCTTGTGATCCGCGCCAACGATAGCCCTTCGGCGGGGCGGAGGCCAACTGCGCAGAGAAAGACACCCGCCGTGTTGCCCAGTACTTGCGTCATCTGAGTAGAAATGACTATTCGCGGGTTTTCGCGTGCTCCAGCATCCGACGGGCGTATTTTATTGTCTTGTAGTGATTTTTTGATTTTGGTTAAATTCGAAGCTGACGAGTCGGTTGCCGACTACGGGTATTTACGCAGATGGCGTACCGGCTGCACGTAAGGGGCGAGGATGAAGGTCGAGAGTGACAACCAGGGCGCGGGCCGGCAGGCCGGCTTCACGCTCATCGAGGTACTGGTGGCCACGGGGCTGGTCGGTCTCGTTGCGCTTGCCGTCGCCCCGCTCATGCTGATGGCGGTGCAGACCTCCGCGGTGGCGCAGGAAGCTACCGACCTGATCTCGGTGGGCTCCGAGCAGATCGAGATCCTGCGCGCGCTGCCCTTCACCGACGCCCGGCTGGCCGCGGGAGGCTCGATCACCTCGTCGGTGGACGACTACTCGCTCGATCCGCTCGACGGTGACGCCAACCGCTACATCCGCTGGCGAATCACCGACGAGAACGGCTCGCGCAAGCACATCGAGCTGGCCGCGGGCATTCGCAACTCGGTCTGGGGACCGCCACGTGAAGTGACCCTGGAGACGTATCGCACGGATATTCAATAGGCCGTACAAGGAACAGGACGAGGACCGTCATGACGACGCCGAGGAACAGAGAACGGGGCATCCGGTTCGATGCCGCCGGTTACAGCTTGATCGAGTTGTTGGTGGCGATGCTCGTCTCGACACTCGTGGTGGGCGGCGTCATGACAATGCTCACGTCGATCGAAGAGGTGCACCGGGACTCGCAGCAGCTCATCGATGCGCAACAGCAGGCGCGCATCTCGATGGAGCAGATCCAGCGTGATCTGCAGGTTGCCGGGGTGGGGCTCGCGTGGCTCGTTGCTCCGCTGCCGCTGATCGTGCCGCAGGGCGCGGGCAGCTTCCAGATTCGCCACAACCAGGGCGGCCTGACGAGCGCGCTCGCCGCCGACCAGACCGGCACCGGCGGCTCGCTCACCGTCAACGACGTGACCGGCTTCGCCGTCGGCATGACGGCGGGCGTCTACGATTCCAGCGGTGCATTCGACCTGGTCACCATCACCGGCATCGACACCGGCAACAACCGCATCTCCCATACCGGCACCAGCAAGGCGTTCACGGTCGCCGACGGCACCGCGGTGGCGCACATCGAGACCATCACCTACGCGGTCGACGCGCAGAACCGCTTGACCCGGCAGATCGACAACAACGCCGCGCAACCGATCGCCGGTAACGTGGTCAACTTCGCCATCACCTACTGGAACAACGGCGATCCGACGACGATGTTCAACCCGGCGACCAATGCCGAGATGATGCGCATCCAGACCGTCCAGATCGATCTCACCATCGAAACAGAAGACGCACAGATCAACACCGCCAATGAGCGTCAGGTGACGCTCAGCACACGCGTAACACCGCGGGCGATCGTGCTCTCGTAGCACGTCACTCGCTCAGGGGACCGACAATGAAAGCCATGAACCAGACGTTGCCTGGAGGGCGCGGGCGGGGCCGGTGCGGCGGCGAAGAGGGAATGACGCTGCTGATCACCATGCTGGCGCTGTTCATCATCGCCTTGACCGGAGTGCTCATCTCACGCGTCGCCATGACCGAGATGGACATCGCCGGCAACTACCGGCAGGTCAACCGAGCCTTCTACGCCGCCGACGGCGCGGCGGAGTACGGCCTCAACGAGCTGCTCGGCATCAGCCGGGCGCGCGGACGCTTTCCGACAGCCGCCGAGATGGCGGCGGTCCCGCCGCCCGCTCTGGCGGGCGCCAACTTCAGCACCTTCAATCTGGCGTCGGCCGGCGCGCAGACCACGGGGCCGCTGACCGCCGGCTTTTACCAGGGGCTGATCGCCGCCACCCAGCCGTTTGCCGCCACCGTCACGGCGGACACCTCGGTGGCGCCCTTCGGCACCTCGACCGTGGCGATGACCGCGGACTTCGAC
>JASFRZ010000330.1:0-5909 GCA_050114655.1 Acidobacteriota bacterium | reverse complement strand
TGCGGGCGCACCCGCGCGTCAAAATCGACCGGAAACGGCAGCCAGACGGCCACCATCTCACGCTCCGGAGGCACCGGCTCCAGGCGCACGCGGCCGACGAAGAAAGCTTCACCTTCGGGGGTTGCCCGGATGGCGGCGTCGCGCTCGGCACCGAGGTGCGCCGACCACAGTCGCGCAGCCTCGCGCAGCACATCGCGCAGCACCAGCGCGGTGTCCGGGAGCACGCGGCACAACACGTACTCGACATCGTGCTTGCCGAGCCGCGCCCTGCGGTTGACCGGCTGTGGTGTGCTTATCGGCGCGCGCAATGATCCCCTCTTCTTCTCGCTCATGAGCTTCCCCGGGTGCGTCGGTCGAATATCCGCCAAATGGGTAACCCATCGCTGCTTCTGCCACAACCGGCACCGAGCGGGCGCCGGCGTGCTCGAATCAGCTCGGCTTGGGCAATTCGATGACGCGGCAGCCGGGGGCCTCGCCCGCGAACATGTCGGCGAGGCGCTGGTGGCAGGTGAACGCGAGGATCTGGATCCCCTCGGCGGCGTACTCGCCCAGCAGGGCGGCTGTGGCTGCAGCGCGCCGATCGTCGAAGTTGACCAGGATGTCGTCGGCGACCAGCGGCAGGGCGACCAACTGCTCGGCGTAAACGGCGGCCAGCGCCAGTCGCATCGCCAGGTAGAGCTGCTCCTTGGTACCGCGCGAAAGCGCCTCCGGCCCCTTGCGGCGACCGACGCCAGCCTCCTCCACCTGCAGATCTATCTCCCCCAGTGGCGCCATCACGCGCCGGTAGGCGCCACGGGTCATGGCGGAGAAGTAGCGCGACGCGAGCTGCAACACTTGCGGCTGGCGCTGCTCCTCGTAGACCTTCTTGGCGCTGTCGAAAAGGGCCCCGGCGACGGTGAGCTCGGCCCAAGCGTTCACCCCGGCCACCAGATCGGAGCGTGCCTCTTCGCGCTCCAGCAGCAACTCGTCGAGCTCGGCATCGCCTTCGAGGTGCTGGATTCGCTCGGCGACGCCGCCGAGTTGCTCGTTGATGCCGTCGCGTTGTGCCTGCACCGCGGCGACGGCGGTACGGGCGGCATCGAGCAGGCGCCCGATCTTGTCCGGGTCGAGCACCTCGAGGCGGCGGCGGAGGCCGTCGGGCCCCTCTTCGCCGGCGCCGGCACGCAGTGCCGCGCGCGCCTGCACGTATTGCTGCATCTGGGTGCGCAGGCGGACGTGTTGATCCTCCACCCGATCGAGCTCGTTGTGAAGTGTCTCGAGGCCGCCGACCAGTGCTTCGACCGCTTCCAGCGGCGCATCGAGCGGAACCGGATCGCGCCCGAGATCGGCGAACAGCGCGTTGACACGACCGCTGGCGACCGCCAGTTCCTCCGTCGCCTTGTCGCGTCCGGCGACCGCGGCCCGTCGCTGGCGTGCCACCTCCTGCGCCTCGCGCAGGCGATCGAGCAGATCGAGGGCGCCGTCGGGGGAGAGATCGGCATCGAGGCCGTGTTGTCGCAGCCACGAGCGCCAGCCGCTGCGCTTCTCCTCGAACGTCTTCTCGGCGGCCTCGTGCTGCGCCCACAGTGTCGTCTCCCGGTCGGCAGCGGCGACGCGGTCCTCGTCGGTCTGACGCTTGCCGCGGAGGCGCAGCCAGGTGGCCACGGTGCCGGCGATGAAGCCGACGGCGGCGACCGCCGCGGTGATGATGACGCGCGAGCCTACCGGCATGAAGACGCTGAAGAAGGTCAAGACCACGGCGACCGCCCAGGTCAGTAGGACGGCTTCCCGGCTGACCGACTCGGCGCGGTTGACGATGGTCTCATAGGTGTCGTGCGCGTCAGTGGCGCGCGCGGCGATCTGCTCGACCTCCGCCTGCGCCTCGCGCAGCTCCGTAGCGAAATCGCGCGCCGTCTCGCGCTGTTTCAGGCCGGCCTCCGTCTTGAGGATACGGTCCACGGTCCACTTCTCGCCGAGATCGTCGAGGTGTGCGTTGAGCGCCGATGCAGACGTCTCGGCGTCCGCAGCGTACTTGTTGACTGCGGCGCGCAGCTCGCGCAAGCGGGGCGCCGAGGCGTGCAGCGTGCGAATGCCGCCGCGCTCCTTGAGGATCGCGGCCTCCTTGTCGGTGAGCAGGTCGGTGGCATCGGCGTGGGCGGCATCCTCGAGTGGCACGCCCAGCGCCTCGAGTGCCGACTCGGCCGCCAGCAGCTCCTCGTAGTCGCCCCAGGCGCTGCGCGCCCGGCGCGCAGCGTCGAGCTCCCGCTGGCGCTCGGCGAGCTCGTCGTCGAGGATCGAGAGGCGCGCGCGCAGCGCGACATCCTGATCGCGCAGCTGGGCGTGCTCCTCGGGGCGCTGCTGCAACGGCTCGATTTCCCGTTGTAGTGCCTGGATCTGCTCGAGGATGACGGTCACGAGTTGCTTCTTGCCGCGCGGCAGGAAGTACTGGCGCCGACGCTCCTCGAGCCGCTCGCGGAAAGCCAGCGGGTTGATTCCCGCGGCCGCCATTCCGGCGCTGTAGATGTGTGCCGCGACTTCTTCACTGCGCATTGTCTCGATCTTCTGCAGCTCGCCGAGGCCGAAAGCGAAGACGTTCTCGTATAGCTCACGCGTGGTGCCGCGCAGCAGCCGCTCGAGGGTGATCTCCGGCAACGCGTTTCCGGAGGCGTCGGTTACCTGCAGCGCGCCGGACGAGCTGCGATCATGCGCCCGCTGCACGCGGAAAACATCGCCGCCATCGGCGATGTCGAGGTAGCCGCCGTGCTTGCCCCCGCGCAGCGGCTCGTAGCGCTCCGGGTGGTTGCGCTGCCGAAAGCCGTACAGCACGGCGCGGGTGAAGCTCATCAGCGTCGTCTTGCCGCCTTCATTGGGTGCGACCAGCACGTTGAGCCCCGGCTGCAATCCGTCGAGCGTGAGGTCGCGCCAGATACCGAAACCGTCCACGTAGAAGCGCCGGAAGATCATTGCTCGGTGTCCTCGCCCAGCAGGCCTTCGATGGCGAGCACCTCGGCGCGGCGCAGCAGCCGCTGCCAGTCGAGCGTCTGCCAAGGATCATCATGCAGCACCGCTCGCAGGCGAGCGTCGTCGAGCAGTACGGCAAGCTCTTCCCGGATTGCGTTGGCGATGGGGTCGGGCGCGCTGATGTCGAGATCTTTGCCGACCTCACCGGGCCGGGGCATCGGCGCCCGGTCGCGCATCTCCTGCGCCAGACGCAGCAGATCGCCGAGCAGGTCCTGTTGCTTGCGCAGTTCGCCGATGTCGCGGCGCGGCCGCGTCTCGACGTCGAGCCGCTGCAACCACACGGCGCCGGCTCGCGGCTCCGGGGCGTGCTGATACCGCAGCGCATGGACCAGATCGGCGACCACCTCGTCTCGGCGCAGCGTCCCGTGCATTGGCCCCGATCCGGTGAGCGTCCACAGCACGATGTGAAGCCGATCCGGCGCCTCCGCCGCGGTGCGGCTCACAACTTCGGCGAAGGCGCCCATCGCGTCGTCGAGCGAGTCCAACTGCTCGATCGAGGTGCGCGCGCGGTGCCAGCGAACGGTGTCCGTCCATACCGGCGACAGGCTGACCGAGCCCGCCAACGAGACTTCCACCAAGGTCGCACCGCGTGGGCCGAGCTCCCTCATGTGGAGACCCTGCGCATTGCCCGGATAGTGCACCACCGGTGGCTGATCGCGCAGCGTCTCGCGTTTGTGCACATGGCCCAACGCCCAGTAGTCGAAACGCCGCGTCTCGAGGTCGGCGAGCGTACAGGGGGCATAGCGCTCGTGCTCCGCTCGTCCCCCGACGTTCGCGTGCACTACCGCGATGGAGAAGGGGCCCTTCGGAGCGTCGGGGAACTGCCGGGCGAGATTGTCGGCCACGGCGGGGCCGCTGTGCGACACGCCATAGATGTGTGCCAGCGGTTCCGCGCCGCGCATCAGTGGCACCGCCTCGACGGTCTCACCGAAACAATGGACCGAGGCCGGGTACTCGATGCTTGCCACCGCGCTGCCCAGGGGGTCGTGGTTTCCGGCGGCGATGAAGGTCGGGATCCCGGCGGCGTCGAGCTTGCGCAGCCCGTCGCGCAGGCGGATCTGCGGCAGCAGATTGCGGTCGGCAGCGTCGAATACGTCGCCCGCCATGATCACCGCGGCGACACGTCGCTCCAGCGCCGTCGCGACAATGCGGTCGAGGGCCCGCGCCGGCGCGTCTCGCAGCACGCGCGCGAGATCGGCAGGCACATCCACCAGGCCTTGAAAGGGGGCACCGAGGTGCAGGTCGGCGCAGTGGAGAAAAGAGAACGCCTGCATCAGGTCGTCAACCGCGCGCGGGCCTCGATGGCGGCCGCAGCGGTCGAGGCGCAGCTGGATTCACGCGAGGCCCGGGCCTTCACCACGGGCAGCTAGGATTCTTGGTTTGCTTGCTGTAGTTGCGACGGCTTGGGGCCGTGGCGCTTGCGCGCTCGTGCCTGCTCCTGCTTGCGCGAGCGGGTCTTGCCGTGCGAACCACGCCACGTCTTGCCGCGCCGCGTACGTTTGTCACCTTTTCCCACGGGAAATCTCCGATTCGTTGCTTGTCAGCGGATGAAATACGACGATTCAGACTCTCGCATGCCAATCCGGCGGGGAGCAAGCCGGGGGGCGGCCGGTCCTACGGGAAGATTCCGCGCTCCTCGTAGGCTGTCTTGAGACGCTCCAGCGCGACCATGTAGCAGGCGGTGCGCAAATCGACGTCATGGCTCGCGGCCATGGTCTTGGCGGCCTCGAAGGCGCGCAACATGCGCCGCTTGAGCCGTTTGTCGACCTCCTTGAGCTCCCAGGACTCGTTGTTCTTGTTCTGCGTCCACTCGAAGTACGACACGATCACGCCACCGGCGTTGGCCAGTATATCGGGCAGGATCACCATGCCGTTGTCGCGCAGCATCTTCCCCGCGGCCGGCTCCACCGGCCCGTTCGCGCCCGCGACAACGACACGAGCACGCACGTGCGGTGCCAGCTCCGGGGTGATCGCGCCCTCGATGGCGGCGGGGATGATCACCTCCGCCTCGACCTTGAAGAGGTCACCAGGATCGAGCTCGTCCGCCTGCGGAAAGCCGCGCACCGTGCCGTGCTGCGTGACCCACTGGGCGAGTTCCGGGATCGCCAGGCCGCCGTCGTTGCGCACGCCGCCGAGGTGGTCAGCGACGGCGATGCAGCGCGCGCCGAGCGCATCGAGCAACAGCGCGCTGTGCGAGCCCACGTTGCCGAACCCCTGCAAGGTGTAGGTCGCCGCCGGCAAGTCGAGGTCGTTGTCCTCCGCCCAGGCACGCAGCAGGAAGACCAGCCCCTGCGCGGTCGCCTTGTCACGGCCGCGGCTGCCGCCGCAGGCGAGAGACTTGCCGGTGACTACGCCGCGGTTTTCTTGCTTGCGCGCGTATCCCACGGTGTTCATGTGGGTGTCCATGATCCAGTTCATGATCTGCGCGTTGGTACCCATGTCGGGGGCCGGGATGTCGTATTGGGCACCAATGTTGGAACCGAGCGCGTGGGTGAAGCGCCGGGTGATGCGCATCAGCTCGTCTTCGCTGAAGTCGTGAGGGTCGAGCTGAACACCGCCCTTGGCGCCGCCCAGTGGCAGGTCGACGAGCGCACACTTCCAGGTCATCAGTGCGGCGAGAGCCTTGACCTCGTCGAGCGACACCAGCGGATGGTAGCGGATACCTCCCTTGTAGGGGCCGAGGATGTTGTTGTGCTGGATGCGGTAGCCCTGGAACAGTCGATACGAGTCATCGTCCAGGCGCACCGGGAAGTTCACCTGGATGACCGACTTGGGCTCGGACAGAATGACGTAGAGCTTTTCGGGCAGGCCCACCAGAGCGGCGGCCTTCTCGAAGCGCTCGCGGGTGTACTCGTAGAAACGGGACTGCGGTCGTGCGGTAGCGGTGGTGTTCATGAATGTCGTTGGCG
>JASFRZ010000329.1:0-5930 GCA_050114655.1 Acidobacteriota bacterium | reverse complement strand
CGGCAACATGTTCGGCGACATCATCTCGGACGGCTTCGCCGGCCTGGTCGGCGGGCTGGGGTTCGCCTGCTCGGCCAACATCGGCGACCAGGTGGCGGTGTTCGAGCCGACGCATGGATCGGCGCCCAAGTACGAGGATCTCGAGCCGCCGATCGTCAATCCGATCGCCATGGTATTGAGCGCCGCGATGATGCTCGATCACGTCGGTGAGACCGACAAGGCGACAGCGGTGCGCGATGCGGTCGCGGCGGTGATCGCCGCCGGCGAGGTGCGCACCTACGACATGATGAAGCTCGCCGGCGGCCCCGACGTGCTGTCGCAGGGGGCGGCCGACAGCATCGCGGTTACCGACGCCATCATCGCCAGCATCGGCTGAGCGTCGCTGCGGATTCTGCGACGGCGGAGCGATGTGGTGGCGACAACGAAGGAAACAGTGACATGAGCGCTGCTAAAGAGGCGCCGCCGAACAGGGGAGAGGCCGGGCACACCGGCGAGGAGGTTCGCTCCGACCTGCTCGTTGCGGTCGAGCTGACCGACTCGGGAGGCATCCAGGTAGAGATGACCTCCTCGATCGGCAAGCTCTATCAGAAGTCGGTCGAAGCTGCGGTGGCCAAGGTCCTGGGGGGCCTCGGCGTGGCCGACGCCGTCGTCGAGATCGACGACCTCGGCGCATTGCCGTTCACCGTCGAGGCTCGGATCGAGGCGGCGGCGCGTGCCGCCGGCGCCGGCGGCAGGTCGCTGCCCGAGACGTCGCTGGCGGTGCGCCAGCGCAGCGCGCGCGACGCGCTGCGACGCTCGCGTCTCTACCTGCCGGGCTCGCAGCCCAAGTTCATGATCAACGCCGGCTTGCACCACCCGGACGCCGTGATCCTCGATCTGGAGGACTCCGTGCACCCGGACGACAAGCCGGCGGCGCGCGTGCTGGTGCGTAACGCCTTGCGCTGCATCGACTTCATGGGTGCCGAGCGCATGGTGCGCATCAACCAGCTACCGCTCGGGCTCGAGGACCTCGACGAGATCGTCCCCCAGTCGCCCGACCTGATCCTGATTCCCAAGGTCGAGCAATCCGACGAGGTCACCCGGGTCGCCGAGCACATCGCAGCGCTGCAGGAGGAAGAGGGCGGTGGCGAGCCGATCTGGATCATGCCGATCCTGGAGTCGGCGCTGGGTATCGAGAACGCCTTCGACATTGTCTCCGCCGCCGACACCGTCGTGGCGTTGACCATCGGGCTGGAGGACTACACTGCCGATCTCGGCGTCGTGAAGTCGCTCGACGGCAGCGAGTCCTGGTACGCGCGCACACGGCTGGTCAACGCAGCCAAGGCCGCCGGCGTGCAGGCGATCGACTCGGTCTTCGGCGACGTCGAGGACCTCGACGGCCTGGCCTCCTGGGCCACCGCCTCGCGCGCCCTCGGCTTCGAGGGCATGGGCTGCATCCACCCGCGGCAGATCCCGGTGATCCACGGCGCGTTCGCGCCTTCCGAGATCGAGATCGACAAGGCGCTGGCGATCGTCGCGGCGTTCGAGGAAGCGGAATCCGAGGGGCTCGGCGTGGTCAGCCTGGGAAGCAAGATGATCGATCCGCCGGTGGTGCTGCGCGCACAGCGGCTCGTTGCCACAGCGCGCCGCAGCGGGTTGATTGCCGACACCGCAGGGGGGGAGAACCGCACCACCGGCGTCGCCGTCGCGGGCGAAGCGAAGGCGGCGGGAGATGGCGCCGGGGAGCGCGGCAAGAGCGGAGGTGAGCAGTGAGCGGCGAGGTGAAGTTCGTCGTCAACGCCCTCGGGCGCAAGGTTCCTGACGAGGTCAACGGCAGGCGGCAGGAGCCCTACGGAGGGCCCTACGCGCACCAGCCGAAGGGCAACGTCTACGGTGCGCCGATCCGTGCCTGCAAGGACTACCCGCCCTCGGGCGACAAGCGCGTCGCCGACCTCAGGACGGCGCTGGAAAAGTGCGGCCTGTCCGACGGCATGACGATTTCCTCGCACCACCACCTGCGCAACGGCGACCGTGTCGCGCTCGAGACGCTGCAGACCGCGGCGCAGATAGGCGTGAAGGACCTGAGGTGGTTCCCGAGCGCCTCGTTCCCCTGCCAGGAGCCGGTCATCGATCTGATGGAGAAGGGCGTCGTGCACCACATCGAGGGCAGCATGAACGGGCCGCTGGGCGAGTACTGCTCCTACGGCAAGATGCGCGGCATGGGCGTGCTGCGCTCCCACGGCGGGCGCTGGCAGGCGATCCAGGACGGTGAGGTGCACATCGACATCGCCGTGCTGGCGGCGCCCACCGCCGATATGTTCGGCAACGCCGACGGCTCGCACGGCCCCTCGGCGTGCGGCTCGATGGGCTTCGGCCTGGCCGATTCGATCTACGCCGACCGGGTGATCATCGTCACCGACAACCTGGTGCCGTTCCCGGCCATCCCGCACCAGATCTACGGCAATAACGTCGATTATGTCGTCGAGGTGGACTCGATCGGCGACCCCAGCGAGATCGTCTCGGGCACCACGGAAATTACCAAGAGCCCCGACCGCCAGCTCATCGCGCGCTACGTCGCCCGCTTCCTGCGCGACGCCGGCATCATGCGCGACGGCTTCTCGTTCCAGGCCGGCGCCGGCGGTATCGCGCTGGCTTTCGTCGGTTACCTCAAGGAGATGATGAAGGAGGCCGGTGTGCGGGCACGCTTCGTGCGCGGCGGCTCGACGCAGTACCTGGTCGAGCTGCTCGAGGAGGGCTACACCGACTGCATCCTCGACGGCCAGACCTTCGACCTCGCCGCCGTCAAATCGATCGGCGAGAACCCACGTCACATCTGGACCTCACCGTTCACCTCCTACAACTGGCACGGCAAGGGCAACTACGCCTCGATGGTCGACGCGGTGATCCTCGGCGCCACCGAGGTCGACGTGAGCTTCAACGGCAACGTCAACACCCACTCCGACGGCCTGCTGCTGCACGGCATCGGCGGCTGGCAGAATTGCCTCTACTCGCCCTGCACCATCCTCGCGCTGCCGTCGTTCCGCAACCGCATCCCGGTGATCGTCGATGAGGTCACCACGATTACCGGCCCCGGCGAGCTCATCGACGTGGTCATCACCGAGCGCGGCATCGCCATCAACCCGCGTCGCAAAGACCTGCTCGACAAGCTCGAGGGCTCCGACCTGCCGATCAAGCCGATCGAGCAGATCAAAGACGAGGTCGAGGCGCTGGTCGGCGGCCCCCCTGAACCGCCGCATGTCACCGACGATCCGGTGGCGGTGATCAAGTGGGTCGACGGCACCGTGATCGATACGGTATGGCGGGTGGAGGATTAGGGCGGAAAGGTCTCGGTCCTCGGCCTCACCTGTCGTCGCCGTGGCGCGGAGACTCCTCCCGCACGTCGCGAGGCGTGTCGGCGCAGTGACCGGCCGTCGCGTCTGCCGGATCGGCCCTCGCTCGTGACAACTTGACGCACAGCGCCGCGAGCTCGGACGCCCGTTTCAGGCGGGCCGTCACCGCTGCGGCAGTCATGTCAGCCATCGACGCCGTCCGACAGGTGCTCGATATCGGCGAGATCCAGCTTGCTGCCGCGCATTGCCTTGAGCGTGATCATCCCCGCGCGCGAGACGACCCAAAGATCGCCCGCTTCCCAGGTCATCTTGCGGCGATCGTTCCACACCTCGGCAATTGCCGGCGTGACCAGCATGAAGTCGATCGGGATCGGCTCCCCGGTCTCCGGTTCGATCTTCGAGACCCGCCGGATCTGTACGTCGCCTCTGAAAAACGACATCGGATCGGCGCGCACCGTGAAGCCGCGCGACTCCGCCACCTGAAGCGCCGCCTCGGCGTCACCGGCGAGGATCAGCAGGTCGATGTCGACGGTGGCGCGCGGAAAGCCGTGCACCGCCATAGCGAGACCGCCGCAGAGCGCGTAGTCGATCTCGGCTTCCTGTAGAGAAGCCAGCAGGTTGGTCAGCTCGCCGTACAGGTCAAAAGCCATGGGCGCCATGTTAACGCCCCCGTTGCGCTCCTTGGGAAGGAAGGCGTTCGCGGGTGGTCTTGAGGGACAGACGCGAGCGCCACGACGGAGGTCGTATCGATCCGGATGAATGCCCACCGTCGGATCAGGAGTAGCGCACCTCGCGGTGCTCCGGGCGGTAGAAGCGGCGCAGCAGGCGATCGGCCCGCACCAGGCCGGCGCGCGTCAGCTCGATGGAGTCGCCGTCGATGAGCAACCACCCGGCCTGCTGCAGCTCGGCGAGCGGCGCGGCGAAGCGCTCCAGCGGGTCGATACCGTAGCGTGTGCGCAGCTTGCCGGTGTCGATCTCGCCGAGCTTGAGCTGCAGCACGAGCTCGCGTACCAGCAGCTCGTCGTCGCTCAGCGCGTAGGCGCGGCCGAGCGGCATTTCGTCACGCTGCACGATCTCGAGGTAGCTCTCCAGCGCGGCGATGTTCTGCTGGTGCACACCGGAGAGGAAGGAGAACGACGAGACGCCGAGGCCGATGAGGTCGGCGCCGCGATACTGCGCGTCCTGGTAGACGAAGCGATGCCGTTCGGGGTCGCGCACCGCAGCGTAGGCGCTGCGCACGGTGTAGCCGGCTTCTTCGAGCCGGGCGAAGGCGCCCTCCAGGCGATCGTGCTTGGTGTCCCACGAGGCCGGTTTCTCGTCGATCGCCCCGTCGGCCAGCTCGCGGTACAGCGGCGTGTTTTGCGGCACCTCCATCTGGTACAGCGTCACGCTCTCGGGCCCCATCTCGATGATTCGATCGAGGCTGGAAAAGAAGCTCTCTTCAGTCTCGCCCACCATGCCCACCATCAGGTCGAGGTTGACCACCTCGTAGCCGATGCGGCTCACCTCCTCCCAGGCGCGCTGCACATCCTGCACCATGTGCACCCGGCCGCTCGCCTGCAGAACGTCGTCGTCGAGCTGCTGCACCCCCATGCTCAGCCGGGTGACCCCGCCGGCGCGCAGCGTCTCGAGCTTGGCGCGGGTGACGCTCTGTGGCGCGCACTCGTAGGTCACCTCGCGCGGGGCGTCGGCGCCGAAGGTCGCGCGCAGGTCGTCGAGCAGCCGCGCGATGCGCGCGTCGGGCAGCAGGGACGGCGTGCCGCCGCCGAAGTACAGGAACGCCGGGGCGCGCCCGACGATCGCTTCGGAGCGCGCGTACATGCGTGCCTCGTCGAGCACGGCGTCGACGTAAGCGGCGATCTCGTCGCCGGAGCGCTCGGCATACGACAGGTAATAGCAATAGGGGCAACGCTTTACGCAGAACGGCACGTGGACGTAGAGGCCGAGCGGCGCGTCGGCGGCGGCGCCGGCGGCGAGCGCGCGTCGGAAGTCGTCGAGTTTGTCGGCCCGCCAGGTGGAGAACGGTGGGTAGGCGGAAACGAAGTAGTTACCGACGTCGGGCTCGTCGTCGGCAGACACCACGGTCGGCTGCACCTCGCAGGGGCTCATCGGGGACCTCCTCCGGCTCGCAGGCGCTGCAGGTACTGTTCGCCGGCCGCCGACACCGTGGCTTGGGCAGCGGCGATCGTGGCGAGCGTTTCCTCGGAGGAGCCGCCGACCTCGATGTCGCTCGTGGTGCCGATCGCGTCAACGTACCAGCTCGTCCAGGTGCTCAGGATCAGCGCCTGCTCGTCGCGGTCGTCGCCGCTTGCCACGGCGGCCCGGCTGAGCTCGTACTCGGTCTGCAGCCGGCGTAGCGCCGCAGCCTCGACCTCGGCGATGACGGCGCGCGCAGTCGCCCCGTCGGCCGTCGTAAGGACCATCGCCGAGGTCAACGCGCACACGCCTACGTTACGCAGGGTGTCGGCCGAGACCATCTCCAGACGGTCGCCATCGGTGTGATAGAACTGGTCGGTGAAGTGCCATAGCAGTAGCCCCGGTCGGCCGGCGCGCAGGAACGGCACGTGATCGCTGCCGCCCTCGTAGGGATTGGTCCGCACC
>JASFRZ010000328.1:0-5942 GCA_050114655.1 Acidobacteriota bacterium | reverse complement strand
CCGAGGGGATCCTGGTGGGTTGAGGAATCAACCGGGGTGGTGGCGGCGCCGGCCGCTTCATCAATCGCGCGGACGGGCGTGGAGTCGTCCTGCGCGAGAACCGGAGATGCCGCGAGCACTACTGCCGCGCCGACCACCAACCCGGTGAGCTTGCTTCGTCCGTTTCCTTCGCTGTTGCTTCGCATCGTGGCTTCCTCCGGTTCGCGTGAGCGTTGAGGCCACGATGCGTTTGTTCGTGTCTGAACTCCTGATGAAGACCTTTTGAATGCCTGAAACGGGAAAAGCGCTTATTTGAAAGCAGGTTAGAGGCGGACCACCGGCCGGCTTCAGGCCAGGAAAGAACCGGTTTGCGAGGACCTCGCGGGCCTTCGGAGGAGGCTGATTCGGAGGGCGCCCGCGTCCTGCCGTCGGTGGCTTCGAGGGGTTCTGTGTTAATCGGAGAAACGCGCGCTCGCCGCACCCCCTGGTAGACTGGGACGCCTGTGGGAACCCCTGACGAGAGACGACAGAGCTTGATGCGACGGTCCCGGCGGACGTGGTTGTTGCTCATCCCAGGCGTCATGGCGCTGATCGCCGTGGCCACGGCCTTTGCCTTTCAGTCCGCCGAGCTGCAGACGCTGCGCAACCAGGGCAAGGCGCGCTTCGAGGAGCAGGACTTCGCCGGCGCGGTGGCGGCGTTCGCGCAGGCGGCGGTGCAGCAGGGTGCCGGTGCGCAGGACTACATCAACCTGGCGGCGGCGGAGTATCGCGACGGCGATGACCCGGCGGCGCTGGCGACGCTCGATCGTTACGACGACGCGCTCGGCGATCACCCGGGGGATCCGTTCCTGCGCGGTCTGATCGCGCGGCGCGCCGGCGATCTCGACGGCGCGCGGGCGGCGTTCGAGGCGGCACGCGCGCTCGATCCCACCGACCCGGCGATCCGCTTCCACCTCGGTGCGGTGTACGCGCAGATGGGCCTGCAGGGCGAGGCGCTGGCCGAGTTTCAGGCGGTCATCGACATGGGATTCGACGTCGGCGTGCAGCACTACGTCTCGTCGGTCTACCAGTACATGCAGATCCTGCTGCGCCAGGGACGACGACAGGAGGCACAGCCCTACGTCGACATCTACCGGGAGGCCAACGGCCGGCTGACGCAGGCCGCGCGCGCCCCCGGCGCGCTCGATCTCAGCCGCTGGAGCGCGATCACGGTGCCCACCGCCACCGTGCAGCCGGCGACCCCGGATACCGTCTCGGGGGTTCGCTTCGAGGACAGCACGTCGATCACCGTGACGGGCGACGGTGGCGTCGCGGTTGCCGACCTCGACCTCGACGGACGCCAGGACTGGGCGCAGAGCGGCCCGCAGGGCGCGATCTGGCTGGCCACAGACGGTGGCTACGAGCCCCTCGCTTGGGCCAGTCCGGTTGGGCCGGTCGGGGTCGGCGACTACGACCGTGACGGCCGCCCCGATATCTACGTCGCCGCCGCCGGCGGTGACCGGCTGTATCGCAACGTGGCCGGCGACGCCGCGGGGGCGCCGACGTTCGAGCAGGTCGACGCCGAGGGGCTGCCGTCCGGCGGCAGCCCGTCGTCGGTGCTGTGGGTCGACTTCGACCACGACGGCGATCTCGACGTGTTGATCACCCACGGCGCGGCCGACGGTACGCCCGGCACGGCGCGCCTGCTGCTCAACCAGGGCTCCGACGTATTCGCCGACGCCACCGCCACCGCCGGCTCCGATGCACCGCGCGCCGACACCGGCACGCTGTTTGCGGACTTCGACGCCGACTTCGACGTCGACCTGCTGTTCTGGGGCGCCGACGGCACGACCCTGTACACCAACCTCCGCAACGGTCTGTTCGACGAGATCACCGCGGCCGTCGGAGCACGCGTCGACGCGCCGGTCGCCGATGTCGTCGCCGAGGACCTCGACAACGACGGCCTCGTCGACATGGCGCTGGCCACCGCCGGCGGTATCGAGCTGCGCCGCAACCTGCCGCAGGGGACCTTCCTGCCGGCCGCCTCCGACGTCCTCGCCGGCGTTGCCGCCGACCATCTCGCGGCCGCCGACTTCAACAACGACGGCTACCTCGACCTGGTGGCTTCGACGGACGACGGGCTGCGCTTCTGGGCCAACGCCGGCGATCTTCGCTTCGAGCCCTTCGATCCGCCCGCCGCCGGGGCCGTGGCGCCGCGGCGTCTCGTCGCGGCCGACGCCGACGGCAACGGCGCCGTCGACCTCATGATCGCGGGCGGCGACGAGCTGAAGCTGCTCGCCCAGCCGGCGCCGCCGGCCGATTGGCTGTCGATCGCTCTGCACGGCGAGAAGAACAACTTGCAGGGCGTCGGCGCCACCGTCGAGGTCAAGGCGGGCGGCTCCTACCAGCTCCGCCCGCTGCGCCGCACGCCGCTGCACTTCGGTGTCGGCGACCACGCCCAGGTCGAGGTGGTGCGCATCCGCTGGCCCAACGGCATCATCCAGAACCTGCTCGACGCCGCCACCGGCGAGCGCCACGACATCACCGAGCTCGAGCGGCTCGAGGGCTCCTGCCCGTTCCTCTACTCCTGGGACGGCGAACGCTTCCAGTTCGTCAACGAGGTGCTGGGCTCCTCGCCGCTCGGCATGCTGCTGGCGCAGAACGTCTACTTCCAGCCCGACGGCGACGAGTACGTCTTCGTACGCGGTGATCAGCTACGCGAGCGCGACGGCTACTACGAGCTGCGCCTGACCGAGGAGCTGCGCGAGACCTCCTACATCGACGCGCTGCGCGTGCTCACCGTCGATCATCCGGCGGAATACTCGATGCGGCCCGACGAGGGCTTCGGCGGCGCGCAACGACCGCCCTTCCGCGTGAATCTGTACGGTGAGCTGTCGCCGGTGCGTGTCACCGACCAGGACGGACGCGACTGGACGGCGCAGCTCGCCGCGGTCGACGGGGACTGGGCGGTCCCGTTCGCGCCCGGTCGGTACGACGGTCTGGCCACCGAGCACACCCTGACGCTGGAGCTTCCGGAGGCGCGCGCAACGGCCGGCGAGGCCGGAGCCACAGGCGCGGAGGGGAGCGGTACGGCGGGCAGTCCGCCGGTGAAGCTCTACCTCACCGGCTGGGTCTACTGGTCGATGGGCAGCGTCAACCTCGCCGTCGATCAGGATCCGGCAACCGAGTTTCTCCCGGTATCGCTCGAGGTTCCGGACGGCAACGGCGGCTGGCGCACCGCGATCGACGACATCGGCCTGCCGATCTCCAAGAACAGCACCCTGGTGGTCGACATCTCCGACGTCATCGATCGCGCCGATCCGCGCGTGCGGCTGCGCACTACCATGCGCCTGTACTGGGATGCGATGGCGTACGCGGTGGGTGGCGAGTACGCCGGCGGGGTACAGCCGGCGGGGGACTGGCAGGAGGCGTTCGGCGTGCCGCGCGCCGGCACCATCGCGATGATCGCTCCCGACGGTAGCGCGGCGCCGCTGCGCGTCGAGGCCATCGCGCCGGCGAGTGCGGAGCTGCGCGCACGCGGCTTCTCGGCGGCGCACCGCACGCCGGAGGGCTTCGAGACTTTCGACTACCAGGACGCGCGCCCGGACGCGCCGTGGGAGCAGCACCGCGGCTACTTCACCCGCTTCGGCGACGTCAACGAGCTGCTGCAGGCGGCCGACGACCGCTACGTCGTGCTCGCCACCGGCGACGAGATCGCGCTGCGCTTCGCCGCACCGGACGCGCCGCTGCCGGACGGCTGGCAGCGCGACTACCTGGTGTATCTCAATGGCTGGCTCAAGGACACCGACGTCAACAGTATGTACGGCGACCGCGTCGGGCCGTTGCCGTTCCAGGAGATGTCGAGCTACCCCTATCCG
Organism: Acidobacteriota bacterium; assembly: GCA_050114655.1. Lineage (GTDB taxonomy): Bacteria > Acidobacteriota > UBA890 > UBA890 > UBA890 > JASFRZ01. Next base: position 2,106 of record JASFRZ010000328.1, on the reverse strand, counting down.
CCGTCGGAAAGCTACCCCGACGACGATGAGCACAGCGCCTTCCTGGAGCGCTACCTGACGCGGCCGCCGCGGCCGATCAACCCACCGTTGCGCGGAGGGCGCTGAGTGGCACGTTCAGCGACGTTGCTTACAGCCCTGCTTCTGGCGCTGGCCCCGGCGGCGCATTCTTCAGGCGCGTTGCCGGCGGCCTCGCAGGCTGCTCTGGTCTACCCGGTCGACGTCGTCTCCGGCGAGCATGGCATCGTCGTGGCCGACTTCAAGGCGCACGCGCTGCTGGCGATCGACAGCTCGGGTACGGTGAGCACCGTGGCGCAGGGGCCGGGCACGCCGCGCACCCCGCTGTACGGCGCTCGCGCGGTGATCGAGGCGCCCGACGGCGACGGCTGGCTGGTCGCCGATCCCGGCACATTCGGCCTGTATCGCGTCGCGGCCGACGGCACGTTGTCGGTGATCACCACTGAGCTCGACGTACCCCAGGGGCTGGCGCGCTTCGACGACGAATCGGTGCTGGTGGCCGACGCCCGCGGCGGTATCGGCGCGGTGTATCGCGTCACGCTCGACGGCGTCGTCACCGTGCTCGCCGAGGTCCCGTCGCCCAAAGGCATCGCGCCCGCCGGCGACGACGGCTTCGTGGTGGTTTCGTATGGTGAGCGGTCGCTCTACCGTCTGGGGCGCGACGGCGCGGTGAGCGTGCTGCACGAGGGTGCGCCGTTCGACTTTCCGCACGACGTGGCGGTTCTCCCGGACGGTGACTTTGCCGTCACTGATGGGTACGCCAGCGCCGTCTTCCGGGTGTCGCCCGCAGGCGAAGTGTCGGTGCTCGCGCAGGGCGATCCGCTGGTCAACCCGCAGGGCATCACGGTGGGTCCGGACGGCGACCTGCTGGTGGCCGACCCGCAGGCCGGTGCGGTGCTGCGCGTCGGACTCGACGGTGCGGTGGCTCGCTGGGTCGAAGCAGGCTGAGCTCGGGCTAGCCGCAGCCCGGGATGTCGCGGCGGGTCACCTCCCAGACCTCCGGCCCGAGGTCCAGTCCCATGGTGCGCGACTCCCGCCACACCGCCATCGCTTCCTCGCCGCGGCCGGCGGCGTCGAGCGCCAGGATGCGCTCGCGGTACCACGGCACCGTCTCGGCGCCGCGCGGAGCGGCGCGCTCGAGCAGCTCCAGCGCCGCCGCCGCGTCACCCTGACGACGTCGCACGGTGGCCAGGCCGATGAGCGAGGCGGAGTCCTGCGGATTGGCGGCCAGCGCGAGCTCGTACTCGCCGGCGGCGCGCTCGAGATCGTCTGCGCGCAGGCGCGCGTCGGCCTGCTCCCGGTGCTCACGCGCGTCGGAGAGCTGCTTGAAGATCTCCAGCTCGTTGCGGCCCGCGGGATCGCGCCGGCGTAGCTGCAGCGTGCCGAGCACGAAGTGCGCGTCGGGGTACCAGGGATCGGAGTCGACTACCCGCTGTGCCTCCTCGATGGCCTCGTCGTTGCGTCCGAGCTTCATCAACAGCTGCGCCCGCAAGCCGCGCGACAGCGCGCGGTAGGTGTGCTGCTCGACCTCCTGGACGCCGGCAGGCGCCGCCTGCGCTTCGAAGCCCGCGACCGCCACGTCGACCGCCGCCAGCGCCTGCTCGTTCTCTCCCTGCGTCGACAGCAGCGAGGCGAGCTGGTACTCGGCGAGCGGATGGCCCGGTTGCAGGGCGAGCAGAGCGTCGAGCGCCTCCCGCATACCCTCGTAGTCTCGCTGCGCATTGAGCTGGCCGACCAGCGCCATGTGCGCCGGGGTGAAGCGCGGGCCGACCTCCACCGCCTTGCGATACGCACGTACCGCCTCGTCGGTGTTTCCCTCGGCGACGTAGGCACTCGCCAGGCGCATCCACAGGGTGGGATTGGCCTCATTGAGCGCAAGAGCGGCGTCAAAGCGCTCGATCGCCTGCGCGGCATCACCGTCGTCGAGCGCGATCATGCCGGAACGTACCAGTGGCAGGTTCCAGCCCGGCGTCGCCTGTGCCACCGCTTCGAAGCGAGCGCGCGCCGTGTCGACCTTGCCGAGCAGGTAGCACAGCTCGGCACGGTAATACTCGATCGGGGCGTAGCCGGGACGCGACGCCGCTGCAGCGT
>JASFRZ010000327.1:0-5943 GCA_050114655.1 Acidobacteriota bacterium | reverse complement strand
CTACGCCGGCGTGAGCGAGATCCAGTTCTCCGCCGACATCGACGACGGCTCGCCCGACGTGCCCTGCAGCCTGGCCGACGAGACCGCCGTCGGCGGCGGCGCCGAGCGCATGCGCTACCGCGTCGTCGGCACCGATCTGCTGCTGACCGTCGATTGCTGGGACGGCGGGACGTGGGGCAATGAGTTCACCGACCTTCGCGTCGCCACCGACGTGCAGAGCGCCCGCGCGCTGTTTCGTTACTTCGACGAGGACGGCAGCGAGCTGCTGCCCGGCGGCGGTACGCTGAACGCAGCCAACCGCGAGCGCGTGCGCCTGGTCGAGATCCAGCTCGATCTCACCGACCCCGATAACGAGGTCGTCGGCGATACCAACGTCGACTTCGAGCTGCGCACCAGCGTCCGGCTGCGCAACGCCGGCTACTAGGCGGCCCGCGCGCACTCGCGCCTGCGCCCTCGGGCAGGGGGCGGCGGTAATCGCTACCGTCTCGAGCGACTCACCTTACGTTGAAAAGGGCCGCAGCGGGTGACCCGCCGCGGCCCTTTCGATTGAGGCGAAGAAGCTCGCTGTCCCGGTAGATGCGCTGCTGCGCTTGCGATCAGTAGGCGATGACGAGCGCCGCCGCGAACTGCGACTGATACAGGTACTTGTTGCTCAGGAACGTGTAGCAGAAGCCCCACCAGTCGCACCAGCCACCGACGCCGGTGAAGTTGGTGCTGGTGGAGAACAGCCGGTACTCGCCGCGGAAGCCGACGTTGCGCGAGAACATCACCTTGACGCCGGCGCCGCCGCTGAGCGAGAAGCGCGTGCTCGACTGATCCATGCTGCGGAAGCTGGCGGCGCCCAGCGTGCCGACGATGAACGGCTTGACCTTGGGGTTGCGCAGATCCCATTGGTACAGCAGGCCGCCCTGGTAGTAGTCGACGTTACCCTCGATGTCGTAGGTACCGCGCGGGCCGGGCTCGGTGATGTCCGGCGGGATGAACACCGTGCCGTCGGTCTTGCGGTAGCTGTAGATGAACTCGGCATAGAGGTTGTCGGTGATACCGACGTCGACCATGAAGCCATAGGTCGCGCCGCTATCGAGGTTGACGGCAACCCCGGAAACATCGCTTATGTCATTGCCCTGCCGCCAGCCGAAGTAAGGCGAGACCTCGAACTTGGTCTGCGCCATGGCGGCCGCCGGGACCATCAACAAAAGCGTGGCTACGAGCGCGTACTTGAGGTAGCGCATGGGAAGTCCTCTCGTTGTGAGGAAGCGGCGGAATCAAGCCCTGCGCGTAAAATTATCCAACATCACCTTTGCAGTTGCTGGCCATTTGGTGCCCGCTTGGTACGGTAAACCACGTATCGACGTGATTTGGGGCGGGGCACCGGAAGAGCGTCGGCTCGACGTTGTAACCTGCACCTGCCCGTGCAGGTATTCACCGATAATCCCGCTCATTTGCCGTCAACGCCCACGGGAGCGCTGCGGTGCGACGACACTTCGACAAGAACATCGGCGAGCTGGTAGAGCGCTCGCAGGCCGGTGACGCGGGCGCCGCCGCCGAGCTCATGCCTCTGGTGTACGAAGAGCTGCGCCGTATCGCCGGGGCCTACATGCGGCGCGAGCGTCCCGGGCAGACGATCCAGCCCACGGCGCTGGTCCATGAGGCCTATCTGCGCCTGCTTGCCGACAGGAAGCAGGCCTGGGAAGGACGCACGCATTTTCTCGCCATCGCCGCCAATTCGATGCGCCAGATCTTGGTGGAGCGGGCGCGCGCCCACCACACGCAGAAGCGCGGCGGCGATCGCGATCGCATCACGCTCGTCGAAGGAGTTCTGCGCGCGGGGAACGACGACGCCGACGAAGCGGCGCTCGATTTGCTCGCTCTCGACGAGGCGCTCGATCGGCTGGCCGCGCTCGATGCCCAGCAGGCGCGCGTCGTCGAGTTGCGTTTCTTCGGCGGTTTGACGATCGAAGAGACCGCTGCCGAGCTCGCCATATCACCGGCGACAGTCAAGCGTCACTGGACGCTGGCGCGCGCCTGGCTGCGTCGTGAGGTGCGCGCGGAAGGACCGGCAGACGACATTGCCACCGGCGAGGAGCCGATGGATGGACGCTGATCGCTGGCGGCACATCAGCAAGATCTTCCACGCGGCGCTCGAGCGGCCATCCGCCGAGCGTGAAGCGTTCCTCGACCTCGCTTGTGGCGACGACGATGAGCTGCGCCGGGAAGTCTCGTCCCTGCTCACCTCGCACGCGGTGGATGACGACTTCATTGACCAGCCGGCAGTCGCCGCCGGCGCCGAGCTGCTGCGCGCGCCGACCCCCGAGGAGATGAGCGCGCGTGCCGAGTCCCTTGTCGGTCGGCGCCTCGGACCGTATCTCATCGAGGCCGGCCTCGGCTTCGGCGGCATGGGGGTGGTATGGCGCGCGCGCGACACGCGGCTCGACCGGCGTGTGGCCTTGAAGGCGCTCGCCGGTCACCTCGGTCGCGACGAGCGCAGCCGCGAGCGCCTGCGACGCGAGGCAAAAGCAGCCGCTTCGCTGTCCCACCCCGGCATCGCCACGGTCTTCGCCCTCGAGGAGCTCGACGGCGATCTGTACATCGCCTACGAATACGTCGAGGGTCGCAACCTGCGCGAGGAGTTGGAAGACGCGGGACCGGCTGACGGGGACGTGTTGGTGGAGACGGCACTGGCGCTTGCCCGCGGCCTCAGCGCGGCGCACGACCTCGGCATCGTGCATCGCGACCTGAAGCCGGAGAACATCGTGCGGACCGCCGACGGCGGCGTCAAGATCCTCGACTTCGGCCTGGCCAGCTTTCGTCGGCCGCCGGCGGGGGAAGCTGACTCGGGAGAGGACGGCGCGCGGCTGACCTTGCCGGGGATGCTGGTGGGGACTCCGTCGTACATGTCGCCCGAGCAGTTGCGCGGGCGTGACGTCGATCAACGCTCCGACCTCTTTTCGCTCGGCGTCGTGCTGTGGGAGCTGGCCAGCGGTGCTCATCCGTTCGAGGGTGACGACCCGGCATCGACCATCGCACGCATTCTCGAGGTCGAGCCGCGTCAGCTGCCCGACCGCCTGCGCACCGACCTACCCGAAATCGAGCCGGTCCTGCGCCGTTTGCTGGCCAAGGATCCCGACGCTCGCTATGCGAACACGACCGAGCTGGTCACCGATCTGGAACGCCTCGCCGGTGACACACAGGATTCGACGACGTCGGCCGAGGCTGCCACGGTTTCCGGGGAGGATCGCGTGGGCGAGATGTCGGGTCGGCGGGACGAGGCGTTCTGGTGGTGGCGCTTTCACCAGTTCGCTCTCTCGACTGTTTACGGCTTCGTTTGCTACGGTGCCTGGCTCGCCCGTCGGTGGAACCCCGAGCCCGAGCTCGGCTGGATCGCGACGGCACTCCTTTACGTCGTCATCGCCGCGGCCATCGTCGCCGGCAGCCTGCGCCTGCACCTGGCGTTCGCCGCCCGCTACTACCCTGGTGAGCTGCGCGCCCAGCGGCATCGCGCTCGCCCCAAGGTGCTGTTCGCCGAGTTCTGTCTCGCCGGCGCATCAATGGGCCTGGCGACGCTGGCGCAGCGAGCCGATGTGTCCGCTGCGACCTTGCTGGCCACGTTGCTGATCGCCGTCGCCGTCGGGATCCTCGTCTCCGCCCGGTTGATCGAGCCGACCACCACGGTGGCAGCCTTCCCGCCCCACAACGAATAGGCGGCCGCACCCGTGCGGGCGGGTGCGGCCGCCTGGTTCTGCGCGGCTCCGTCAGCGCTTGCCCCCGTCGGCAGCGAGGGAAGGTCTCACCGCCGGTACTCGCGTCAGACGGAATACCAGCCGGTCGCAGAACAGGAAGTTGATGATGCCGAGCGCCGCCACCGCGATGACGTTGGCGAGCGCGTAGTGCACGCCGAGCAGCGATACCAGCAACCACATCAGGGTCAGGTTGCCGCCGATCGAGGTGATCGCGGTGCCGGCGTTGAACCTCAGCAGACGCCCGAGCATGTGGCGCGCGCTCATCGTGCCGCGGTCGGACCAGGTCCAGCGCTGGTGCCACAGGAAGTTGTGCAGGATGGCCAGCTCGACGGCGAGCGCGGTGGCCAACAGGTAGTGGACACCCAGGCTTCCGGCGAGCGCCAGCAAGGTGACGAACTGCACCACGAAACCCAAGGCGCCGACCGAGCTGAACGCCAGCCAGCGTCGCAGGAGGCGGCGCGGATCTCGTCGTACGCTCATGATCAGCACCCGCTCGTCGGGCGCGGACGGCTGACACGAACCATCAAGCTGCCCGAGTCGCCGCGGCGTCGTCGCGGGGGCTCCGACGGACGATTCGTCGCCCGCGTGCCGTCCGGCAAGGGCTCCTCGCGGTACAGCGCCGCGGTGTTGCGCAGCGCCGACACGGTGAAGGCCACAAGCATGCCCGTGGCGGCGACCACGCCGCCGACGTCGAGCAGAAGGAGCTCGCGGCCGAACAGCCCGACCGTCGGATCGACCATCACCCGCAGCGCGCCGACGGCGAGCAACAGGCGCAGCTCTGTGGGGCCGACGCGCAGGAACGACAGCTTGAATACGCTGCGCGCGTGGGTCGCCAGGTAGGACTCGGCGGACACCATCATGTAGCTCACCAGCAGGACCAGGCCTACCACCGTGCTCATGTGCGACGAGAACGCCATGCCGCCGAACAGGAACGCCGCGCCGGCGACGTCCAGCACGTGGTCGACGTAGAAGCCGTAGCGCGGCCGCTGCTGGTTGCGCACGCGCGCGACAGTGCCGTCGAGGCTGTCGCCGAACCAGTTGAACGCGAGCGCGACCACCACACCGATCAACCAACGCGGGTCGTAGCTGGACGCCCAGAAGGCCAGGCCGGCCGCCGCCATCGCGGACAGGCCGAGGAGGGAGAGGTGATCGGAGTTGACCTGCCGGGGAAGACGCTCGGCGATCCAGACGAGCAGTCGCTTTTCCGGGGCGGCCAGCAGACTGCCGTGTTGACGTGCGTGTCCGTTGTGACTGTCGTTGCGGGCCATGATGGGTTCCTTTCGTGGATGATGCGTCGCTCCGTAATGTGAGAAACGTCGGAAAAACGGCTCACGATTCCGGTATAGTGGGTCGCGTCGGCTGCCCCCAGGCCAACCCCGTCGGGGAGCCTGACCATGCTGCAGAATCCCGAATCACCCATTCGTCGCGCCAGCAAGCGCCGCTTCTCCGCCTGGACGCTGTACGCGCGCGCTTTCACCGGTAACCGCGCCGACGCCGACGATGTCGTGCGCCGCGCCGTCAGCCGCATACAACGTCTTTCCGACGACCTCGGCTCGGAGCGCGAAGCCCACGAGCGCGTGCTCGGAGCGATTCGCAGCGAGGCGCTGGAGCTGCTCGCGCGCCGCCGTGCCGGGGGCGAGTCCACCGGTGCCCGAGGATCCGCCGCGTCCGGCACCGTGCTCGACATGCTCACCGATGAACGCTCGGCGACCGATCCGCGCCACGCCGCCGAAGTCGCTGCCCAGATGATGCGCGAGCTGCCGCGGGCGCAGCGCCGTGCGCTCCAGATGCTATTGCTGCGCCGGCCGGCATTGACCCTGCAGGATCTGGCGCGCCGCCGTCGCGTCGATCTCGACGATGTGGCGGCGGAGGTCGAGGACGGCCTCGATGCGCTCGCTGCCTCACTGCACGCCGTGCCGCAGCAACGCTACGAAGGAGGGCACCCCGACCTCAAGACGCTCGCCGCGTACGTCGACGGCGCGCTGTCGGGCGACGAGGCGCGTGCGGTAGTGGGACACTGCGGCGAGTGCAGCGCCTGTGGCGATCGCCTCGGGACGATGGTGCTGCTGCGCTCCGGCGCCGCCAAAGCCGCGCTGGCCCCGCTGGTGCCGCGTGGAATGCGCGCCGCCGCGCTGGTGGTGACCCTGGCGGCCGGCTTGGTGGGCGGCTTCTTCCTTGCTCGCGCCCTGGCTCCCAACCCCTG
>JASFRZ010000326.1:0-5960 GCA_050114655.1 Acidobacteriota bacterium | reverse complement strand
AAGGCCCTCGGCGCCATCGGTGCGCGGCCGCTGGCCGCTTTCGACGCACTCGAGGAAATGCTCGCACTCGAGCCGCAGCGGCTCGGCCTCCGCAAGTCGGATGAGCTCGGCCTCGGCGCGTTCGGCCTCCGGCGCGCCGTCCCTCCAACCGATCCGATGCGCGTACAGTCGCAGCTTCTCGCTCCACGGCTTGGTGTCGTCGAACACCGCCATGCCCTCGCTGCCCACCACCACCAGCTTCTGATCCTTATAAGGATGAAGCCACGACACGAAGATGTGCGCGTTGATGCCGCTGGGAAACGACAGGTAGGTATTGGTGACGTCGGCGATGACGTTGTGCAGGTAGCTGGCGCCCTTGGCCGAGACCGACGAAGGCATCTCGCCGGTGAGTGCCAGAATCATCGAGATGTCGTGCGGCGCGAAGCTCCAGAAGACGTTCTCCTCGCGGCGAATCTTCCCCAGGTTGAGGCGGTTGGAGTAGATGTACTGCAGCCGTCCCAGGCGGCCGGCGGCGATCAGCTCGCGCAGCGCCAGGAACGCCGGATGATAGTGGAGCAGGTGCCCGACCATGAGCACCCGGTCGCGCTCCTCGGCCAGAGCGATGAGCTCCTCGGCGTCGGTGGCACGCAGCGCCAGGGGCTTCTCGACGAATACGTGCTTGCCGGCGCGCAGCGCCTGCCCGGCGAGCTCAGCGTGAGCAGCGGCGGGGGCGGCAATGGCCACCGCGGCGATGGTGTCGTCGGCGAGAATCTCCTCCAGATCGCGTGCTGCGACCCCGCATCGGCGGGCTTGTTCGGTGGCAACCTCGGAGTCGACATCACATACTGAGGCGAGCGCGCCGATCTGGTGGAAGTTGCGTACCAGGTTGCGCCCCCAGTAGCCGCAACCAATAACCGCTATAGAGACTCCCATGGCGCCCGAGAATACCATTTGCACAGCACGGAGGACGGCGTTGCCGGCGGAGCTGCTCGCTGTGCTGGCGCTCGTCTGGCTCGTTCCCTTCGCAGCCCACGCCCAGGCCGCCCCCCCGCCCACCTTCTTCAAGTCATTCAACCCGACGCCGGTAGCGCCGGGCGGGAACAGCGTGCTCACCTTCACGATCAACAACAGCGGCAGCGTTTTGGCCGCCACGGGACTCGATTTCACCGACAACTTCCCCGCCGGCTTGGTGCTCACGAGTCGCACGCCCGTGGTCACCTGCACCGGGGGAACGCTCACCGCCGTCCCAGGGACCGGTGTGGTCTCCTATACAGGTGGCAGTGTCGCCGCCGGAGCGACCTGCACCATCTTTGTGGAGGTCACCGCCGCCTCGACCGGCGTTTACGTCAACACGAGCGGGGACCTGACTTCGTCACAGGGCAACAGCGGCACCGCCTCCGACACTCTCACGGTCACCACGCCGCCGTCCTTCAGCAAGGGCTTCTCGCCCGGCCTCATCTTGGTCGGGGGCACCTCGACGCTGACCCTCACCATCGACAACACCGCCAGCACCGTGGCAGCGACGAGCCTCGCCTTCACCGACGCGCTGCCCACCGACCTGGTGGAGGTCGCGGCAACGCCCAACGCCACGACGACGTGCACCGGCGGCACGCTGACCGCGACCGCCGCCAGCGGATTCATCAGCTACAGCGGCGGGACCGTCGGCGCATCGTCGAGCTGCACCGTTTCGGTCGACGTCACCAGCAGCACCAGCGGCGTGATCTCCGACGTCACGGGCACGCACACCAACACCACCGGCGCGCTCACCTCGTCCGCGGGAAACAGCGGCACCGCATCGGCCAACCTGACCATCGCCAACTCGATTCCCCCACCGACGCCACCGGGGTTCAGCAAGAGCTTCTCGCCCGGCGCTATATCTCCCGGTGATAACAGCACCCTGCTGTTTACCGTCGACAACACTGCCAACGTATCCGACGCCACCTCGCTGGCCTTCACCGACAACCTGCCCGCGGGTGTCGTGCTGACCACCCGCGCGCCGGCGATCACCTGCAGCGGCGGGACACTGACCGCCGTCGCGGGCACGTCGGTGGTGTCCTACGCGGGCGGCACGGCGGCGGCGCTGTCGAGCTGCGCCATCAACGTCGAGGTGACCAGCAGCGTGCCGGGGACCCACGTGAACACCAGCGGTTCACTCACCTCGTCGCTCGGCGACAGCGGCACCGCGACCGATTCCCTGGCTGTGAGCGGGCCTCCCGGATTCAGCAAGGCCTTCTCCCCGGCGTCGATGGCCATCAACGCCATCAGCACACTGACCTTCGTCATCGACAACGGCGCCAACGGCACCGCGGCCGGCTCCCTGCTGCTGACCGACAACCTGCCGGCAGGCGTCGTCGTGGCTTCACCGGCGAACGCCTCGACCACCTGCGCCGGTGGAACCCTGTCCGCCGCCGCCGGTGATTCCACCATCAGCTATTCCGGCGGGACGGTCGGCGCCGGCGCCTCATGCTCCATCAGCGTCGACGTCACTGCGGCGACCGCAGGTGCGTTCGCCAACCTCGCGACCCTGACCTCGAACGCAGGAGACAGCCCCGATGCAGCCGACACGCTCGACGTCGCCGGCCCACCCGGGTTCAGCAAGACCTTCGCGCCCGCATCGATCGCCACCAATGCCGTCAGCACGTTGACCTTCGCCGTCGACAACAGTGCCAACGGAAGCGCAATCGGCTCGCTGCTGTTGGCCGACAACCTGCCGGCTGGTGTCGTGGTGGCCTCACCGGCGAATGCCTCGACCACTTGCAGCGGTGGCTCACTGACCGCTTCTCCGGGCGCCGGCGTCATCGGCTACTCCGGCGGGACCGTCGGCGCCGGCGCGACGTGCACGGTCAGCGTCGACGTCACCGCCACCGTAGCGGGGGCCTTCGCCAATACCGCGACGTTGAGCTCCGACGCGGGCGACAGCCCCGATGCCAACGACACGCTGACGGCGGCAGCGGCGGTACCGTTCCTCGGGCCCTGGGGGTTGCTCATGCTGGCCATGTTGCTGCTGCTGCTTGCTGCACGGCGCCTCGCGCGCCCGGGCGACGCGGAGCCGACCGATCGTCTGACCGCCCATCGGTGATCGTGCGCGCACGCGCGGAGAGCGTGTCATGAGAATCGTGATGACGCTGCTCGTGCGCGATGAAGAAGACATCATCGAGTGGAATCTGCGCTACCACCTGTCCCGGGGTGTCGACCACTTCGTGGTCACCGACAACCAGTCGGTCGACGGTACCGTCGAGATCCTGCGCGAGTACGAGCGACAGGGCGTGGTGACCTACGTTCACGAGCCCGATGACGACTTCTCCCAGGACCGCTGGGTCACGGGCATGACCGTGCTCGCGCAGTCGAAGCTGCAGCCCGACTGGCTGATCCACTCTGATGCCGATGAGTTCTGGTGGCCCGAAAGCGCCGCCTCTCTCGACGAGCTGTTCGGCTCGGTGCGACGCTGGCGACGCGCAGTGCGGGTCGACCGTTGCGACTTCCTCGGCCCGTCCCGGCATGCGGACGAGCCCTTCTTCAAGCGCATGATCTACCGCGTGAGGCAACCGCGAAATCTGCTCGGATACCCTCTTCCTCCCAAGGTGGCGCATCGACCCCTGGAGGACCCGTACATCCATCAGGGCAACCACAGGGTTTCGACGGGAGGACGGGTGCTTCGCCCCAGGCGCTTGAAGGGGATCTCGATCCTGCACTTCCCGGCGCGCACGCCGGATCAGCTTCGCAACAAGGTCATGAGGGGCGGAGCGGCCTACGAGAGCAACACACGTTTCGACGAAACCGTCGGCTCGACGTGGAGGAGGATGTACCGTTCCCAACGGAACGGAGAACTGGGGCGCCTGATCGATGCGCATTTCCTGGACCCGAAAGCCGCTGATGACCGTGACGTGATCGAAGACCGCCGACTGGCCGACTACCTGGCGGAGCTGTCCCCCGTGTCGTCCGATCGGCGCGACGGCCCTCGGGACGGCGATCGATGAACGAGTCCCCAGACAGGGGTCCTGTTGCCAGTCTGGGCCGCCTGGCGCGGATCTTCACGCCGAAGGAGCGTAGCCAGCTCGCCGCGCTCACCGTTGCACAGGCCCTGCAGGCGGTACTCGAAGCGGCCGCGGTGGGCCTGATGCTGCCGCTGGTCGCGTTGTTCTCGGACCCGAGCGGCGCGACCGCCTCCCGTGTCACGGGCCTTGCCGCTTCGCTCGGCATCCGCGAGCCACGCTACGTTCTCGTCGCCGCGTGCGCCTTCGTCTTCGCGTTTTACGCGCTGAAGAACCTGTACATCGCCTTGTTGCTGGTCGTGCACTACCGGATCGTCTTTGCAAAGCAAATCAGCCTTTCCACCGAGCTGCTCAGCCGCTACATGCACAGCCCGTGGCCGCTGCACCTGCGGCGCAATTCCGCCGTGCTGCTGCGCAACGTTCAGAACCAGGTGACGCTCTTCATCACCGCCATCGTGAACCCGCTTCAGACCCTCGTTTCGCAGCAGTTGGTGAGCCTCGCGATCGTCGCCTTGCTGGTGTACGCGCAGCCTGTGGCGGCGGCCCTCGCCTTTGTGGTCATCGGCGGCGCGGGTTTCTTCATCCACTCGCGGATCAAGGTGCGCTTGCGGGAAGCGGGGACCGCGCGACAGCAGTACCGCGCCGAGATGATCCAGTCGGTCCAGGAGGCGCTCGGAGGCCTGAAGGAGGCGCGGCTGCTCGGCAGGGAGCAGTACTTCGTCGACGTCTTCGCGGCTTCCGTGGAAGGCTTCGTGCGTGAGTACCGGATCCTGTTCATGTCCGGCAAGCTGCAGCGTCTGGCCCTCGAGATGCTCGTGCTGGGCGGGGCGCTGCTCGTCGCCAGCGTGCTCGTCTTGCAGGGCAGTGACCTGGCCGCCCTGTTGCCGACGATCGCGATGTTCGGCGTCGCGATGTTCCGATTGCTGCCCTCGATCAACAGCGTCGCGGTCGCCCTCGCCGGCATTCGCTACTACTGGCCGGTGGTGGAGAACCTCGACCAGGAGCTGGCCGAGATGGCGCGCTTTCAGACAATCCCCGCAGCGAGCGAGGAGAAAAGCGCCTCGCCGCTGCTGCGGCAGCGCATCTCGGTGCGCGCGGTGTCCTTCAGGTACCCCGATGCCGACGTCGACGCCCTCGAGGAGGTGAGCCTCGATATCCCCAAGGGCAGTGCCGTGGCCATCGTCGGGCCTTCCGGGGCCGGCAAGTCGACGCTCGTCGACGTCATCCTCGGCCTTCTCCCACCCCGAAGCGGATGCGTCCTGGTGGATGGAACCGACATCGCGACGTGCACCGGCTCCTGGCAACGCACCATCGGCTACGTGCCCCAGCACGTCTATCTGCTCGACAGCTCGGTTCGGCGCAACGTCGCCTTCGGCGTGCCGGGCTCCGAGATCGACGATGCCCGCGTGTGGTCGGCGCTCGAACAGGCGCAGATCGCGGATGTCGTTCGTGAGCTGCCCGACGGCCTCGACACCACGCTGGGGGAGCATGGTGCGCGGCTTTCCGGCGGCCAAAGACAGCGCATCGGAATCGCGCGAGCGCTCTACGCGAAACCGGAGATCCTGGTTTTCGATGAGGCCACCTCCGCGGTCGACATCGAGACCGAGCGACAGCTCTCGGAGGCCATTGCAGCGCTCGGCGGGCACAAGACCCTCATCATCATCGCGCATCGCCCATCGACCGTCGCCAAGTGCGACCTGCACTTCGAGCTCGAGCGCGGCCGCCTGGTGGGCACTTCCGCAACCGTCGCTGCCGCCGCGCAGCAACCTCATCATCCGCAATGAACGATCTTTCATGCGTCGTCGACAACCACCCGCGCTTCCTGCTCGAGGCGATTGTCTGGGCAACCTGTTGCCTCAAGTACCTGCCACGCTCCGCATACGCCATGAGGATATATTTCGTCGACAACTGGCCGGAGGAGCTCGTTTCCCACTTCAGATCGCTGGAGATCGACTGCGTACGATCGAGCAGCCTGCTTTCGAGCGCCCG
>JASFRZ010000325.1:0-5972 GCA_050114655.1 Acidobacteriota bacterium | reverse complement strand
GTGACATCGACCACCTCCACGCTGATCTCCTGCGTCACCACGCGGTAGATGACGCGGTATTGCTGATTCAATCGCGACGATCGGTGACCCCGCCAGCGCCCATGCAACGCTTCATCGCGAAAGCCACGGATCCTCCGCAGTCCCTGCGGCCCGGAAAAGACGACGATGTCCTTCCACTTCTCGTAGCGTTTCTGGACATCGACCGGCAGTCGGTCGAGCTGCTTGCGGCACCGCCGATGCTCCCAGACCGTCCACATAGTCTAATCAGGATATACCTTAAATAGTATTGACTGTCGTGGCAACGCTGAATGGCGTTCACGAGTGGAGACGGCCACCGTCAGGATACTTCCGTGTATCCGCCTACTGGATCAGCTGAAAGACCACGTTGACGGTGAGAATGACCTCGACCGGTCTGCCCTTGTAATAGGTCGGGGTGTACTTCCACTGCCGCACCGCGTCCAGCGCGGCGGTATCGAGGCCGAGGCCGAGGCCGCGCAGCACCTCGGCGTCCTGGACGTTGCCGTCGCGATCGATCACCGCCTGCAGGATCACGAAGCCCTCCATGCGCGCCCGGCGCGCCAGCTCCGGGTACTCGGGGGCAACGTACCTGACGCGTTGCGGCTCCTCGATATCACCGCCGACGCGGTACGGGTTCTGCGCTGCAACGGCACCGTCGTCGGGCACCTCCGGCGCGCCGAGCTCATTGCCGCTTGCCGACGGCGCCACTTCCGTGGCCGCCAGCTGCTCGCCGGGCAGGCGCGGAGACTGCCGCACCGGCGGCACCAGGCGCGGCGCTCCGACCGCCAGCTCCCCGCTCGCGTCACCGGATGTGGCCGGGAGACTCAGCCCATCGGCGATCGGGATGAGCGACAGGCCGACCGCGGCAACGACGGCCACGGCGACGGCTGCGACGTGACGCCTCATCGCGCCGTAGTCTTCCGGTTTCTGGATACGCTGCAGCCGCGCGCGCAGATGCGAGCGGCCGGACGCGAGCGCCGGAACAGGCCGCGCATCCAGCTCGAGAACGACGGTTCTGGCCAGTGCCCGGGCGTACGTGCGTGCGTCGATGCCCGTGGCCAGAACCGCCTCGTCGCAGGCCATCTCGGCGGCGGCGCGCAGGCGACGCGTCAGCCACCAGGCCGGCGGATAGAAGTAGAACAGGCAGATGGTGAGGCGCTGCAGCGCCCCGCGCCACAGGTCGCCGCGTCGCCGATGCGCCTCCTCGTGCACCAGCACCGCGTGCAGCTCGTCCTCCCGCAGGCTCTGCACGACGGCGCGCGGCAGCAGCACCATCGGACGGCGGAAATTGCCGACGCACGGGACGATCGCGGCATCGGTGATGCGGATGCGACTGAGCGGCACGCCGGCGGAGCGCGCCGCGCGGCCGACACGCTCGACGATGTCGTCGCTGGCGTGCCACGGCACCTCGCCTGCAGGCTCGGGAACACGCGCGCGACGCCACCACAGCACGAGCAATGCTGTCGTGCCCAGCACCCACAGGGCCGCGGCGACCATTGGATAGGTCGCCGACGCCCCGGCGCTCTCCGCCGGGTCGATGCGCAACACCTCCGGATAAGCGAGCTGCGACAGCCGCAGCACCGCCCGTTGCTCCCCGAAGGAGGCGGCGAGACGCTTCAGCGCCGGCCACATCACCCCCAGCAGCGGCAACGGCACCAGCAGCTTGAGCAGCGCCACCGTCCACATGCCTTCGATGTAGCGCGCCGGTGCACGGCGTAGCAGCGTCGCCAGCGCAGCGATCAATGCCAGCACCAGCGTGGTCTGCCAGAGGTGGGTGATCACACCCGTCCACAGCGTGCTCATGACCCGGGCTCCTCGTCCTCTCCTGAAGACCCGGAATCCTCGCCGCCGGCGGCGAGCTTCTCGATCTCCTTCAGATCCTCGAGCGACAGGGCGTCCATCTCGGCGAGATGCGCCACCAGCGGCCGAGCCGAGCCGTCGAACAGTCGCTCGAGAAAGCGTCGGATCTCGCGGCGAATCATCGGGGTCGAGGCCACCGTCGAGCGATACACCCAGGCGGCCCCATCGCGCCGCACGCGCTCGACCGCACCCTTGTCCTCGAGGCGCTCGAAGATCTTGCGGACCGTGGAATAACTCGGCGGATCTTCGATCCTGTCGTGGATGTCACGCACCGTGCCCTCGCCCTCGGCCCACAACAGGCGCAGGCACTGCAGCTCGAAGCGCGACAGATCGGGAAGGAGATTGGTCATCGGCCGTTTCCTCCGGTAAGTGCTACATCTGTCGCACACCATACGACGAACGGATTCCCTGCCGCCAGTGGCCGGTCAGCCGGACAGTTGGAACTGCACGGTGATGGTGAGCCTGACCTCGACGGGGCGGCCGTTGAAGTAGGTCGGGGTGTACTTCCACTGCCGCACCGCCTCCTGCGCCGCCTCGGTGAGGCCGAGGACATCGGGCCGCAGCACGGTCAAGTCGATGACGTTTCCCTGCTTGTCGATGATGGCGTCCAGGACGACGAAACCCTCTTTCCTCGCCCGGCGGGCAAGCTCCGGATACACCGGATCGACGTCGACGATCTTCTCCGGTCTCTGGACATCGACACCCGCCCGCACCGGCCCTTCGGGCGCCAGAGAGGGAGGCCCCCCGGCGGGCAGCCCGACCAGGAAGTCGGTATCCACGGGCGCGTCGGTGTCCTCGACGAACTCGACCTCTTCGGCGACGATCGGCTCGGGTTCGTCGGGCGTGGGATCGGGGATCGGAACCCTGCTTGCCGACTTCTTGACGACCTTCTTCTTCGGTTGGTCCTTCGGCGGGGCCGGCGGCTTGTAGCGCTTGATCACCACGGTGTCCCGCTGTTCCGGGGTGAAGGTCTGCCCGCCCATCGACGGAAAGACGGTGATGAACAGCAGGAAGTGGAAGACGAGCGCGGCGATCCAGGCCACCTTCATCGTCTCTTTGTCGTCGGCATCAGCTCGCAGGAGGCTGATCGAGGCGCTTTCCCTGATGGGGTCCATGGACGCTCCCTGATTGAGTGCGACATCTGTCGCACTCAATCATGCGACAGATGTCGCAGGGGCGTCAAGAGAGGTCTTCGAACCACCCGCGCGGCGGCGCCGCAGGGGTCCGTGGCCGGCCGGTCAACGAGTCCCCGCCGTGGGCGGGCTGGCTAGCTCTTCCTCCCCATCCGCGCGTCGAGGCTGTACTTACCCGGCCCGACCAGGGCTATGCCGACGAACAGGAAGAAGTTCTTGAAGGCATGCGCCGGCGTGCCGCGGCCGGTGATGAAGTGCTGGCTGGCGGCAACGAACATGACCGAGGCGAGGAGCAGACAGACCGGCCGGAAAAAGAGGCCGGCGGCAAACATCAAGCCACCGACCGTCTCGGTGAGGGCCGCCATGAAGCCGAAGAACGTGTGGCCGAAGCCGATGCCGAAGTTCTCCATCGCGGCGCCATAGTTGGCCCAGGCCTCGGGGCCGCCGGTGATCTTGCCCCAGCCGTGGAAGTAGATGAAACCGAAGCCGAACCCCAGGCGAACGATCAGCAGGCCGAGGTCGCGGTACTTGTCGAGGGCGATCTTCATGGTCAGGTCAGCGTTCTCCGCTGGGGATGGTGGTGAGCGACTGCCAGACGGCGTCATCGAGTTGCAGCAGCGACTGGAGCTCGAGGTCGGCACGCGAGGCCGGGCCATCGTGCTCGGGGAAGCGGATGCATACCATTCCAGCCGCCTTGGCGGCATCGGTGCCGGGATAGGAGTCTTCCAGAGCGATACAGCGACCCGGCGCGACACCGAGCCGGCGTGCCGCGCCCAGGTAGACGTCCGGCGCCGGCTTGCTGTGCTTCTCGAAGTCAGCGGAGTGGACCACCTCGAAGACCTCGGCGATGCCGATGCGCGCCAGCGCGGCCTCGATCACCGGCATGTTGGACGACGACGCCAGCGCCAGCCGCAGCCCACGCGAGCGCATGAAATCGAGGGCGTGCTGCACCCCTTCCTTGGGCGCGCCGCGCTCGGCGACGAGCTCGACCACGCGCCGGTTGATGCGCAGGGTGACGTCGGCCGTTGGGTTCTTTTCGGTGTCCCACGGCCGCCGCTCGAGCCAGTGCTCGACGACGAGCTGGGTGCGCAGGCCGGCGGTCATGCCGCACTCCTCGTCGCTGAGCATGACGCCGAGATCGCCGAACACCTCCATCTCGGCGATACGCCAGAACGGCTCGGAGTCGATCAGCAGGCCATCGAGATCGAAGATTGCCGCGTCGAAGCTTCGCATTCCGGCGAGTCTACCAATCGGGAGCCCCCCGGGGGGTCGGCCTTGGGCCGGGCCCCAAGACGGATGCGCTTTCGCGTAGCCCTGCTAACATCACCGCCTGCGTCCCTGTACCTCGCACCTGCCCCCGGTGCCCGTAACAGTGTCCCGCCCATCACTCGGACACACCCCAGATGCTGATCATCGACAAGATTCGCCGCCGTATCGAGGAGAACAAACCGTTCTACTCGTTCGAGTACTTTCCGCCGCAGACCGAAGCCGGGTTGCACAACCTGTACGCGCGCATCGAGCGCATGGCAACGCTGCAACCGGTGTTCGTCGACATCACCTGGGGCGCAGGCGGCTCGACCAGCGACGCCACGCTGGGTATCTCGGAGAACCTGCAGAAGTTCTTCGGCCTCGACGTGCTGATGCACCTGACCTGCACCAACATGCCGGTCGACAAGATCGACGAGGTGCTCGAGAAGGCGCAGCGCGCTGGCATCCGCAACATCCTGGCGCTGCGCGGCGACCCGCCGCGCGACGCCGCCGAGTGGCAGCGCATCGAGGGTGGTTTCAGCTACGCCTACGAGCTCGTCGAGCACATTCGCGACGGCTACGGTGACCAGTTCAGCATCGCTGTTGCCGGCTACCCCGAAGGCCATATGGAGGCCGAGGACAAGGACACCTGTACCGGCTACCTCAAGCACAAGGTCGACTGCGGCGCCGACTTCGTCATCACCCAGCTGTTCTTCGACCTCGACGAATACGAGCAATTCCTCGAGCGCTGCGCGAAGCACGGCATCGATGTGCCGATCATCCCCGGGCTGTTCCCGCTCCAGACCTTCGACCGTTTCAAGAAATTCATCCAGTTCACCGGGGTCAACGTTCCGCAGCCCATCTGGGACGCACTCGGGCCGATCCGCCAGGACGATCTCGCGGTGCGCCGCTACGGCGTCAACCTGTGCGTCGAGATGTGTGAGCGGCTGCGCGAGCTGGGCGCCCCCGGATTCCACTTCTACACCCTCAACCTGCAGTCACCGGTGATGCGCATTCTCGAGGGGCTCGAGCTCGCCGAAGGCACCGCCGGGGAACGACAACTGCCGTGGCGCCCGTCGACCTACCCCAGCCGCCGCGAGGAGGACGTGCGGCCGATCTTCTGGAGCAACCGGCCGAAGAGCTACCTGGCGCGCACGATGGACTGGGACGAGTTCCCCAACGGCCGCTGGGGCGACCGCCGCAGCCCGTCGTTCGGCACCCTGCACGACTACTACATCCTGCGCCGCGGCATCGGCCTCGAGGAGCAGGAGCAGAAGCGCCGCAAGGCCTACGGCGAGCCGCAAACCGAGCAGGACGTCTTCGAGGTGTTCACGCGCTTCTGCGCCGGCAAGCTCGACTTCTTCCCGTGGGTCGACGGCGAGATCCAGGAGGAGACGCAGCGCATCTCCGAGCAGCTCGTGACCCTCAATCGCGCCGGCTATCTCACCATCAACAGCCAGCCGGCGGTCAACGGCGCGGCCTCGGACGACCCCGAGGTCGGCTGGGGCGGCCCCGGCGGCATGGTGTACCAGAAGGCCTATCTCGAGCTGTTCTTGTCCGACGACAAGCTGCGCGCGTTTCTCGATCGCGTCGGCAACTTTCTGACGCTTTCCTACCAGGCGGTCAACGCCGCAGGCGAGCACCGCACCAATCTGCGGCACGATGCGGTAAGCGCGGTGACCTGGGGCATCTTCCCGGGCAAAGAGATCATCC
>JASFRZ010000324.1:0-5977 GCA_050114655.1 Acidobacteriota bacterium | reverse complement strand
ACGACGTGGTCAGGCGCTGGAAGGCGCGCGGCCCGCGCAACCAGGAGATGATCGAGGAGATCCAGCGCTCGGCGGGCGACTTCTCGTGGATGTTCAAGGACCTGTGATCCGATTCGATGAACGCTGAGCTACCAGCGACAGGTGAAGGCCATGCGGAGACCGCCTCTCTGTGGGCCGCGCTCACCGAGGTGATGGACCCCGAGGTGCCGGTCAGCCTTGTCGACCTGGGGCTCATCTACGGGGTGCGGGTCGACGACGGTGACGTCGAGGTGGATATCTCCTTCACTGCCACCGCCTGCCCGGCAATGGGCTTCATCCAGGACGACATCCGCGCCCGTCTGCTCGCGGAGCCGGGGGTCGACCGGGTCACCACGCGTATCGTGTGGGAGCCTCCCTGGACGCCCGACCGCATCAGTGAGACCGGGAGGGAGCAACTGAAGGGCTTCGGGATCTCTCTATGATGGCTACCGGTGAGTTGTACGAAGTATTTGCCAGGAAGGCGCGTGCCGAGCCCCTCGAGCATGTCGGCACAGTGAACGCGACGAGCGCTGATTTCGCGCGCGTATACGCACGCACGACCTACGACGAGGAGAACTGGGTCGAGATGGTGGTGGTGCGGCGCACCGACCTGATCACGGTGATCGCGCTCGAGCCGCTGGTCAAGGAAGAGGAAGTCGCATCATGAACGAGATCGCAGGCTCGCAAGAGCTGGCGCCCGAGCAGCGCCAGGCGCTCGCTGCTTGGCTGATGGCGATGTCCGACAGCAAGCATCTGCTCGGTCTGCGCTACGCGGAGTGGTGCACCGGGGCACCGGAGCTCGAGGCCGACATTGCCGCCAGCGCGATGGCGCAGTTCGAGCTCGGCCACGCGCGCGTGCTGCGCGGCGTTCTCGGCGACCTGCCCGAGGACCCGCGCGATGAGGCCCGAGATACCGACATGGCGACCTGGTGCTGCGTTGCAGCGCTCGATGCGCCGTTTGCCGATTGGACCGAGCTGGTGGCCTCCAACGCGCTCGTCGACACCCTGCTGACGGTCAACCTGCGCTCGGCGATGGCCGGCCGCTATCGACCGCTGACGCAGCGGCTGCGCAAGGTGCTGGCGGAGGAGGAGTATCACGGCATCCACGCGGCGGCGTGGATCCATCGCCTCGCGGGCGGCCCGGAGGCGACGGTGGCTCGGCTGCGCGAGGTCGTCGATGCGGTGTGGGTGGATTGCCTCACCTGGTTCGGCCCGGAGTCCGGCAACGGCCTCGACGAGCTGTACGAGGGCGGCGTACTCGCCGACGACGCGGCGGGCCTGCGCGCGCGCTATCTCGAGGCTGTGTTGCCGATGTTCGAGAATACCCCGCTGCAACTTTCCGGCAGTCTCGACATCGACTGGAGTGATTGGAGCCCGGCGAGTCGGCGACGCGGCGCGCCGGCGTTCGACGAGCACTGCTTCGCCATGGTGACCGGCGCACGCACCCGCGCCCTGGGCGTGAGCGACTGACATGGCCTCGCTGAGCTCTCCCTATACCGACAGGCTGCCGGAGACCGTGCGCTGCCCGTTTTGTGGCAGCACCGACAGCAAGCCGCTGGTGGCTTTCGGGTCGCTGCTGATGACCTCGCAATACCACTGCAACGACTGCAACACCACGTTCGAGTGGGTGCGGCGCGAGCACGACGCGCCGCCGCCGGCCATCGTCTGACGCGGCCTCACTGTGGGGCTCGACGATCGGCCGGAAAGCCGGTTTCGACGGCGCCGACTGATTGTTCTCGCGCTTTGTGACTTCCACGGGCTACCCAGACCAGGCGCGCCGGTATAAAATCAGATTCGCCGGTCTTGATATTGGCCTTGTCGGAGGGTTTTCGATGGAAGTCGAGGTATCCGAGGTCATGGAGCCACGGGTTTTCGTCGTCATGCCCGATGACAAAGTGGCCTACGTTCGCGAGGTGATGAAAGGCAAGAAGATCCACGCCGTGCCGGTCTTCAACGACGAGGACCGGCCGCTGGGCATCATCACCGCGACGGACCTGATCGACGCTCCCCACGGGGAGATGGAGGTGTCGGACATCATGAGCCGGGAGGTCGTCACTATTGGCCAGGAAGCTTCGGTCAAGGAGGCCGCCCGGATCATGCGCAGCAATCACGTGCATCATCTGCTGGTGACGTCCGACGAAGAGGTCGTGGGGATCATCAGCTCCTTCGACCTCTTGAAGGTGATCGAGAACAACGGGTTCCGGGCACGGTCTAGCGGCAACTAGGCAGGACGTCGTCGGGGGCGTACTGGCAGCCAGCCGCGGGCCGTGCCCGGATTTTTTCTCTTGCCCCGGTGCCCCGGGGACATGCGCGCCCACGCTGGACTGAGCCCCGGACCCGATCGGGCCGCCTGCTAAACTGCCGCGCCATGCTCGAGTTGCGCGGTGTATCCAAGGCCTTCGGCTCCACCGTGGCCGTCCAGCGCCTCGATCTGGTGGTGGACAGGGGCCGCACAACCGCGTTGATCGGCCCGAGCGGCTGCGGCAAGTCGACCCTGGTGCGTCTGATGATCGGGCTGCTGTCACCCGATCGCGGCGAGGTGATCTTCGACGACCAACCGCTCACCCCCGGCAACGTCGTCGCCGCGCGCCGTCGCATGGGCTATGTCATCCAGGACGGGGGGCTGTTCCCCCATCTCACCGCGCGCCGCAACGTCACCTTGATGGCCCGCCACCTCGGCTGGCCGGCGGAGCGAATCGGGCAACGCGTCGACGAGCTCACGGCGCTTACGCACTTTCCCGCCGAGGGGCTGGAGCGCTATCCGGTGCAGCTTTCCGGCGGCCAGCGGCAGCGCGTCAGCTTGATGCGCGCGCTCATGCTGGACCCGGAGATCCTCCTGCTCGACGAGCCGCTCGGCGCCCTCGATCCGATGATCCGCGCCGACCTGCAGCAGGAGCTGCGCGACATCTTTCGTGCCCTCGGCAAGACCGTCGTGCTGGTGACCCACGACATGGAGGAGGCGGGCTTCCTGGGCGACACGATCGTGCTGCTGCGCGCCGGGCGTATCGTGCAGCAGGGGATCCTCGCCGACCTGGTCGAGTCGCCCGCCGACGACTTCGTCGGCCGCTTCCTCAATGCACAGCGCGGCGCGCGCGAACTGCTCGGAGGCGGCCGATGACCGCCGCCCCGTCCGGCGGACGAACGCGGGGTCACCGGGTCGCGCCCGCGGCCGCCATCCTGCTGTTCGTGTCGGCGTGCGTCGTGCCCGGCCCGACCCCGGCGACGCACGTCGCTGTGGGGTCGAAGACCTTCACCGAGTCGGTGATCCTCGGCGAGCTCGTCACCCGGCTCGCCGTAGCGGGCGGTGCCGAGGCGGTTCACCGGCGCCAGCTCGGCGGCACGCGCATCCTGTGGGAAGGGCTCTTGTCCGGCGAGATCGACGTCTACCCGGAGTACACGGGCACCATCGCCGAGGAGATCCTCGCCGGCACCGACGTCGCCGGGGAGCAGGAAATGCGCGCCGAGCTGCGCCGGCGCGGCGTCGAGTTGAGCCGCCCGCTCGGATTCAACAACACCTACGTCATCGGCATGCTCGAAGAGGTTGCCGATCAGCTCGGCGTTCGCACGATCTCCGACCTCCGTGACCACCCGCAGCTTCGCTTGGGCTTCAGCAACGAGTTCATGGACCGCGGTGACGGCTGGCCCAGCTTGCGCTCCGCCTATGGGCTGCCGCAGACGGAGGTGAACGGCCTCGATCACGATCTCGCCTATCGTGCGCTCGCGGCGCGCAGCATCGATGCCATCGACCTGTATTCGACCGACGCGGAGATCGAGTTCTATGGCATCCGCCCGCTGGTCGACGACCTCGGCCACTTTCCGGAGTATCAGGCCGTGCTGTTGTACCGTGCGGGCCTCGCCGAGCGCGCGCCCGAAGCGGTGCGCCGGATGCTGCGCCTGGAGGGTGCCATCGACGCGCCGCGAATGATCGCCATGAACGCGCGGGTGAAGATCGGGCGGGAGTCCGAGGGGCGGGTGGCGGCGGAGTTCCTCGACGGCGAGCTCGGCGTCGCCTCGATCGCAACGGGCGATAGCGCCCTGGCGCGTTTCGGGCGCAACCTGCGCGGGCACCTCGAGTTGGTCGCCATCTCGCTGCTCGCGTCGATCGTCGTCGCCGTTCCGCTCGGCGTCGTCGCCGCGCGCCTGCCCCGCGCCGGCCAGCTCATCCTGGGAGCCGTCGGCATCGTCCAGACCATCCCCTCGCTGGCGCTCTTCGTCTTCATGATTCCACTGCTCGGCATCGGCGCGGCGCCGGCGATCGCGGCGCTGTTTCTGTACAGCCTGCTGCCGATCGTGCGCAACACGCACGCCGGCCTGGTGTCGATTCCGTCGCCGTACATCGAATCGGCAACCGCGCTGGGGCTCGAGCCGGCGACGCGGCTGCGCCTGGTGGAGCTTCCGATGGCCTCGCTATCGATCCTCGCCGGCATCAAGACATCGTCGGTGATCAACGTCGGCACGGCGACGCTCGCCGCGCTCATCGGCGCGCCGGGGTTCGGCCAGCCGATTCTCACCGGCATCCGCCTGGCCGACACCGGGCTGATCATGCAAGGCGCGGTGCCGGCGGCGCTGCTGGCGCTGGTGGCGCAGGGGCTGTTCGAGATCGTCGAGCGCCTGCTGGTGCCGCGCGGCCTGCGCCTCGAATCCGGGGCATAATGGGGGGCCACTAGGGTAGGGCAAGGCGCTCGCGCCGCCCGGGGAGACGGTTTGGCCAAGGTGCGCAGGAAGAAAGCGCTGCCGGTGATCGGCTGGCGGGAGTGGGTGTCGCTGCCCGACCTCGGCCTGCGCCGCATCAAGGCCAAGATCGACACCGGGGCGCGCTCCTCGGCGCTGCACGCCATCAACGTCGAGACGTTCCGCAAGCGGGGCGCGGACTGGGTGCGTTTCGAGGTCCACCCGCGGCAGCATGGCGGGCCGACGATCCGCACCGAAGCGCCGATCGTCGACATGCGCTGGGTGCGTAACCCCGGGGGGCGACGCGAGCACCGGCCGGTGATTCGCACCCCGCTGGTGTTGCTCGGCCAGGAGTGGGACGTCGACGTCACCCTGACGCCGCGCTGGGGGATGAACTACCGCATGCTGCTGGGGCGACAGACCGTGCGGCACCACTTCCTCGTCGACCCGGGGCGCTCGTTCCTCGGCGAGCGGGACGAGATCGAGCGCCGCGTGCGCCACCGTTCCGACAAAAGAAAGAAGGCGAAGAGGTCGAAGAAGGTGGGCAGGCGCCGTAGCTCATGAGCACGCCAAGGGGCAGCATGAAGATCGGCATCCTGTCGGTCAACCCGCAACTGTACTCGACCCAGCGCCTCGCCGAGGCCGGGCTACAACGCGGCCACCAGGTGCAGATCATCAACTACCTGCGCTGCTACATGGACATCACCGCGCGGCGCCCGATGGTCATGTACCAGGGGCACAAGCTCAACGACTTCGACGCGGTGATCCCGCGCATCGGCGCGTCGCGCACCTTTTACGGCACCGCTGTGGTACGCCAGTTCGAGATGATGAATGTTTTCTCGGCGGTCGAGTCGCAGGCGATCTCGCGCTCGCGGGACAAGCTGCGGAGCTTGCAGATTCTCGCCCGCGCCGGCGTCGACATGCCGGTGACCAGCTTTGCCCACCACACCCAGGACAGCAACGAGCTCATCGAAATCGTCGGAGGGCCGCCGCTGGTGGTGAAGTTGCTCGAGGGCACCCAGGGGCTCGGCGTGGTGCTGGCCGAGACCCGTAAGGCGGCGCAGTCGGTCATCGAGGCGTTCCGGGGCCTCGACGCCAACATTCTGGTGCAGGAGTTCGTCAAGGAGGCCAAGGGCGAGGACGTGCGCGCCTTCGTGATCGGACGGCGGGTGGTCGCGGCGATGCGACGCCAGGCGCCACCCGGCGAGTTTCGCTCCAATCTGCACCGCGGCGGGGTGGCGGAAAAGACCAGGCTCACCCCCGCAGAGCGCGCCACCGCGATCAAGTC
>JASFRZ010000323.1:0-5981 GCA_050114655.1 Acidobacteriota bacterium | reverse complement strand
CCAGGGCGAGGAACGCGGTCACCTCGACGGGTAGCCGCTCGCTCAGGAACAGGTAGGTCATCGCCGCCAGCACGATGAGGACGAAGGCGATGTCGAAGGTCACGGCAGGCCCCGATGATGGAAGTGAATCGCCGCCGGCGCGACCGTTCGATCGGCCGGAGCGCGCTGCGCCACCGGCCTAGTGTAGCGGCAAGTCGCCCCCGCCCTGGCCGAGCGTCGCCATATCGAGCAGAGAGAGCATCAGCCGCAGACGATCCTCGAGCTCCGGAGCCTCCAGCAGCGCCTGTTTTTCCGCGCTGTCGAACGGGCACGACATGCACAGCGAGTTGACCAGGTGTTCGTCGCCGGCCTCGTCGAGCGCGGCCCAGTCGGTGTCCAGACAGCGGGTGTCGAAGTACGCGCGCAGCGAGGCGTACAGGCGCTCGCGATCGATCGTCCCCTCCGGCGCCTCGACGAGATCGGTACGGAACGGCTCCCAGTCGGGGTGGACTCGCCGGTAGGGCAGGTCGGCGTCGATCTCCTCGACGATACGAAAGCGACTGACTCCGGTGAGGATGATCAGCATGCGGCCGTCGTCGGTCTCGCTGAACGAGCTGATACGCCCGGCGCAGCCGACATCGAAGAGCCTGGGGGCGCGCGCGTCGGAGTTGACTTCGACCGGCTGCACCATGCCGAGCAGACGGTCCGAGGCGAGAGCATCCTCGGCCATGGCGACGTAGCGCGGCTCGAAGATGTTGAGCGGCAGGCGGCACTTCGGCAGCAACAACGCCCCGGTGAGCGGGAATACGGGCAGGCTGCCCGGCAGACTTTCGAACGACACGTCGAAAGGACCGGGCATCACAGCTCCTCGTCGTCGCGGCGGTACACCTTGTAGACGGCGGCAGTCTTGCTGAGGGTGTTGAGCAGACCGCCGTGTACCGCGCCCCTGGCGTTTTCCGTCCTGGTCACCACGGATTCAGTGTGCGCGGGCCGCCACCGAGAGGCAAGTGCAATCGTCCACGCGACGAAACGGGGCGTCCGCCGGCCGCATTGAGCTGCGAATGAGGCGCTAGAAGCCGAAACCGCCGCCGCCGCCGCCGAAGCCGGAGCTGCCGAAGCCGGCGCGGTTGTCCTGGAAGCGCGGGTTGACGACGTTGTTGAAGATCGAGCCGAACTGGAAGGTGACGCCGAAGTTGATCTCGTACTCCGAGTTGGTCGGCAGCGCCCCCTGGCGCAGCAGGATGTCCTCGTCGCTCTGCTCGGCCAGGGGCAGGTAGCGCTGGTCACGCACCGCCGCCCAGCTTCCGCGCACGTTGAAGCTCAGCCCGCGCACGATGCGGAACTCCACCCGCCCGTTGAGGCGCACGCTCCACTGGTCGAGGTGGTCGAGATACTGCAGGATGTTGACGCCGCCCTCGAGCTCACCCCACGGCTGCACCACGTCGAGGTTCACCAGCAGCGTGTGGTCGTAGAGCATCTCGTCGAACACGTTGAAGACGGTCTCCTCGAAGTACTCGTCGTAGCTGATGCCGATCTCGTAGGTGAAGGTGAAGATGCGCCGCGATGATTCGCTGTAGGGGAAGATGTTGTACTCGATGCCGGGGGCGCCGGCGACCACCAGCTCGTGGTTGGTGAACGACGCCTGCCACACCGCCGCCTTGCCCGACAGTCCCCAGTGCGGCCCCAGGCTCTTGACGACCTGCTGCGAAACGCCCCAGCTCCGCGTGGTGCCGACCGACTCGCTGCCGTCGTTGAGGATGTAGGTGCGCTCGTCGTTACGGAAGTTGCTGTTGAAGCGGATCTTCCATGCTTCGGTGGTGCGGTTGGCCGAGCCGTTGAAGCGCAGGTTGTAGTTCGAGCGCCGGTCCTCGCCGCCGACCTGCCCGTTGAGGCTGAGGCGGAAGACCCAGAAGTTCCACGGGTCGTCCTCCGGGTTCACGGTCAGGAAGCGCTCGGTCGTGCGCTCGA
This sequence comes from Acidobacteriota bacterium, assembly GCA_050114655.1. Taxonomy (GTDB): domain Bacteria; phylum Acidobacteriota; class UBA890; order UBA890; family UBA890; genus JASFRZ01. The sequence goes on along the minus strand of JASFRZ010000323.1, from coordinate 4,034 downwards.
CCTGGCTGCGGATCTCCACGTCGTTGATCATCGGCGTCTTGGCGATGAAGTAGACCAGCCCGGCGCGGATCTGCTGCGCGTAGCCTTCGCGCCGCTCGTCCTCGGTGTTGGTGTTGGACGATGTCCACTGCAGCGTGGTCTCGTCGCCGTCGAACTGCTCGCGGCCGATGAAGTCGAAGTCGTACTGCAGACCGGCGCCGGCGAACTGCGTGGTCACCAGGATGTGCACCTGCGCGTCCTGGCGCTGGCGCACCCAGTTGACGAAGGTGATCTCCTGGCGCAGATAGTCGTCGTCGCAGACGCGGCGGTCGCAGTCGAGAAAGACACGCAGGGCGCCCGGCTCGATGGCCTGTTCTTGCGGCTGCTGCTCGTCCTGCTGCGTCGCGTCGGTGGATTGCGCCCCGCTCTGGCCGGGGACGGCGAGCGCGGACAGCGGCAGCAGGAGTGAGAAGACGGCGAGGAGAAACAGTCGTGGAGCCCGTGTCATGTACCTGTGCAGTTGTCGGGTGACGAATTGCCAATGGCGGGGAACGCGGGAACCTGCGCGATGGGGTACTGAGGCTCGCCTGCCCCGCAGTGTCCCACGATGGCTCCCGATTCACAAAACTCATGTGTTCGGGGCCTTTCACCGCTGGTGCGCCCGGCGACCGATGATCCGAGAGCCCGCGGGAACAGGCGCTGCCTGCGGCGGCGGTGGGGGTATGGCGGTAGAATCGCTCTCCCATGACCGCCGCTCACAAGAAAGAGCTGGGCCTCATCGGCCTCGGTGCCTTCGGCCGGCTCGCCGCCTGGCACCTGCGCGACCACTTCGACGTGCGCGCCGCCGATGTCGCGGACCGCTCGCGCGACGCCGCCGAGCTCGGTATCCGCTGGGCTTCGATCGAGGAAGCGGCCGCCTGCCCCCACGTGCTGCTGGCCGTTCCGGTACAGAGCTTCACTGCCGTGCTGGACGCCATCCGCGATCACCTGCAGCCGGGCAGCCTGGTGCTCGACGTCGCTTCGGTGAAGCTGGCCACGGTGGCGGCGATGCTCGACAGGCTCCCCGATACCGTGGAGATCGTCGGCACCCACCCGATGTTCGGCCCGCAGAGCGCTGCCGCCGGGCTCGCCGGCCATCGGGTCGTGGTGTGCCCGGTGCGCACCGGGCGACTCGACGCCGTGGTCGGCTTCCTGCGCGACACCCTCGGCTTGCGGGTGCACGTATGCGACGCCGAAACCCACGACCGCGACATCGCCCACACCCAGGCGCTGGCGCAATTCGTCGGCCGCGCCCTGGCAATGATGGCGGAGAGCGACTCGCCGGTGCGCACGCCCGGCTACGACCGCTTCCGCGAGGTCGCCGGCACGGTCGGCGAGGATAGCTGGGAGCTGTTCGCCGCCATCCAGAACCTCAACCCCTACGCCGCCGACATGCGCAAAGAGCTACTCGATCATCTCGACGAGCTGCAACGCCGGCTCGCCGAGGAGCACTCCCGCGAGAGCGCGGAGGACCGGCGCGACCCGGACGGCAAGGGCAAGTCCCGCGCCGGCGCGCGTGACTCCGGCTGAGCCATGTTGCGCTCCTCGGATCACGGGCCGGTTCGTTACTTCTCGCTCGCCAAGTCATGGGCCGGCCGCATCATCATGGCCACGGGCGTCTTCTTCGTCGACGGCACGCTGATCGATACGGGTCCGGCCAACGCCCAGGTCGAGTTCGCCCGCATCCTCGGCAAGGTCGATGCCGAGCAGGTGGTGTTGACCCACCATCACGAGGACCACATCGGCAACGCGGCCTTCGCCGCCAACCACCTCGACCGGCCGCCTCTGGCGCATGGCCTGGCATTGCCGTTCATCCGCCATCCCGAGCGGCTGCCGCTCTACCGCCGCGTCACCTGGGGAACGCCGCCTCCGGTGCAGGCCGAGGCACTCGGCAAGACGCTGCACACCCGCGAGCACGCCTTCGAGGTCATCCACACACCGGGCCACGCGCCCGACCACGTCGTCCTGTACGAGCCGAATGAGCGCTGGCTGTTCGCCGGCGACCTGTACATCTCCCGCCGCCTGGCGGTGGTGCGCCCCGACGAGGACGTCGGCGCGCTGATCGCCTCGCTGCGGCGGCTCATGGAGCTGCCCGACTGCACCCTGTTCTGCCAGCACACCGGCGTGCACGAGAGCCACCAGCGCAGCCTCGGCGCGAAGCTCGACTTCCTGCTCGGCGTGCAGAACAAGGCAACCACGATGCACGAGGAGGGCCGCTCGGTGGCCGAGATCACCCGCGCGCTGGCGCTCGAGAAGCCGATCATCAAGCTGGTCAGCCGCGGTCAGCTGTCGGCGCGCAACCTGGTGGCGGCGCTGCTGCGTGACGCCGGGGTCGACGACGATGCCTAGGCACGAGCGGCCGGGCGACGGGGCGTTCGATGCAGCGGCCGTGCTCCCGCACGAGCTGACCGGTGCGATGCTCGATTGGTATCGCGAGATGCACCGCGACCTGCCGTGGCGCCGCACCCGCGATCCCTACGCCATCCTGGTCTCCGAGATCATGCTGCAGCAGACGCGCGTCGAGACCGTGCTGGGCCGCTACGAGTCCTTCCTCGAGCGCTTCCCCACCCTCGCCGATCTCGCCGCCGCGCCGCTCGACGACGTGCTCGCCGAGTGGTCCGGCCTGGGCTACTACCGGCGCCCGCGCGCCTTGCACGCACTCGCCCGGGTGGTGGTCGAGGAGCACGGCGGCGAGCTGCCGAGCACCCTCGACGGGCTGCTCGCCCTGCCCGGCCTCGGCCCCTACACCGCCGCCGCCGTCGGCGCGATCGCCTATGGATTGCCGGCGCTGTCGGTCGACGGCAATGTCGGCCGCATCCTGTGCCGGATCGCGGGCGTCGAGGACGACTTCCGACGCGCCCCGGTGCGTCGCCGCCTCGAATCCCTGGCCGCCGATGCGCTACGAGCCAACGACCCCGGCGAGTTGAACCAGGCGATCATGGAGCTCGGCGCGCGCGTGTGCACGCCGCGCGCCCCGCGCTGCGACGACTGCCCGGCAGCGAGCTGGTGCGAGGCCCACGCCCTGGGCATCGAGGAGCTCATTCCGCCGAGCAAGAAGGAGCCCGTGCACGCCGTCACCGAGCACGCCGCCGTCATCGAGCGCGACGGTCGCTATCTGCTGCTGCGCGGCCAGCGCCCCACCCTGGTCGCCGACATGTGGGAGTTCCCCACGCTGGACTCGCGGCTGGCCCGGCACTTCAAGCGGAGCGTCGAAAAGCAAACCGAAAACGGCGCCTCGAAGAAGGCCCTGCGCCGCTATCTCGAGGAACTCGGTTGGCCGGTGCGTCTGGACGCCGAGCTGGGCGAAATCCGCCACGGCATGACCAACCGGCGCATCACGTGCCGGGTACATGCGGCGACGTTGAGTGATGGCAACGAAGATCGACCTTCGAAGATGACGAATCGCGCTGTCGAGGCCGCGGTGGCGGAACCCGATCCGGGCACCTCCCCTGCCGCGGAGCACGGCTGGTTCACCCCCGCCGAGATCGTCGCCCTGCCGCTCGCCGCGTCGGCCCGCAAGACCCTCAGCGAGCTGCTCGGCACACCCCTGCCATCGACTTGACCCCCCTCCCGACCGCGCTCTACAGTTACCGGGTCCTGGGGGCCTTCTCCGGCCCTAGAATCTCTGGCGGCCCTATCGTCTAGCCTGGCCCAGGACACCGCCCTCTCAAGGCGGAGACACGGGTTCAAATCCCGTTAGGGCTGCCATACCTTGCAAACACCCCGGCACCGCGCCTTCCAGTAGCGGCTCGACCGTCCCCACCGCTTCGAATCGGAACCCCCTGCGCCCGTTTCGATCCTCCGGTTCGAAGACGATCTTCTCCCGTAGCAACTTGCCGAGGATCTGGCGCGCCACCGGTACCTGACGACCCAAGACCTCCCGCCATTCTTCTGCCGCGTGAGCGATCTTCTCCTCGGCGTCCGGGCCGATCTCGGGCACCGGCCTCTCCAGTGCTTCGAGCCTCGCCGCTAGGGTTTCCCGTTTCGTCTCCAGGGCGTTGACCCTGTCCACCAGC
>JASFRZ010000322.1:0-6009 GCA_050114655.1 Acidobacteriota bacterium | reverse complement strand
ATGGCCGTGACACGGTGGCGGTGCGCTTCGACGTCGTCGACGCCTCGCTGTGCTATTCGGCCGATACGCGTCGATGCGATAACGTGGCGCGGCTGGCGCTGGGTGCCGACATGCTGCTGCACGACTGCGCCGGGCCACAGCGGCTGAGCGAGCGCTTCAGCGACGGCCACTCGAGCGCGCGCGAGGCGGGCGAGATTGCCGCCGCAGCAGGCGTCAGTTGCCTGGTGCTGCTGCACCTGGGCGTCAGCGAGCCGACACTCGTGGAAGAATGTGGGCGCGAAGCTGCAGGAGTTTTCGGCGGCGAGGTAATCGTCGCATCGGACGGTGCGCGTTGGCGCCTGCCGCGCGCAGACTGACGGGTTGAGCACGATGGACAGGGCGAAGGTGCAGCGGGTGTACTCGCGCTGGTCGAAGGTCTACGACGGAACCTTCGGCATGCTGCTTTCCGGCGCGCGTCGCCGCGCGTGGAAGATCCTCGCGCTGGAGGGGGGCGAGAGCGCCCTCGAGGTCGGCGTCGGCACCGGCCTGTCGATGCCTCTGATGCCGCCGCAGTGTCGTTTCACGGGCGTCGACTTCTCCCGACCGATGCTCGAGCGTGCGCACGCCCGGCTGCACGACGGCGGCCTGCATTGTCGCGCCGCGCTGGTCGAGGCCGACGGCGCGCACCTACCGTTCCCTGACCGTACCTTCGACGCCGCCATCGCGCCGTTCGTCGTCTCCGTCGCGCCCCGACCGGTCACCCTGCTGCACGAGATGGTGCGGGTGAGCCGGCCGGGCGCCCGATTGCTGGTCCTCAACCATTTCACCTCCCGCAACCCGCTCGCCGCCAGGCTGGAGCGAGGGCTGTCGGCGGTCACCACCGCGGTGCTCGGCTTCCACGCCGACTTCCCCCTGGAGCCGCTGTTCGAGCGCGCCGGTATCGAGATCGACGACGTGCAGCGCGTCACCACGCTCGGCAGCTGGTACGCGGTCACCTTCACGCGCAGAGAAATGTGATCGGCATCGACGCGAGCGACGGCGTCCGTCCCGTCCGGAGGCCTCAGCGATAGCGTCGCAGCACGCCGATGACAACGCCCTGGATGCGGACGTCGTTCTCGTCGGCGAAGATCGGCTCGATGGTGGGATTGGCGGGTTGCAGGCGGATCATACGGCCGGCACGGTAGTACTTCTTCAGCGTCGCCTCCTCGCCCTGCAGCAGCGCGATGACCGTCTCCCCGTTATCGGCAGTGTTGCGGTCCTCGACGATCACCAGGTCACCGTCGCGGATCTGTTCCTCGATCATCGAGTTGCCTCGCACGCGCAGCACGTAGGTCGGTTTGCGGCCGATGAAATCAGGCGGCAGGTTGACCGTCTCGGGCTCGATGACGGCCTCGATCGGACGGCCCGCGGCCACCTGGCCGAGCAGCGGTACCTCGACGGTGCGTACCGGCTCCGGATCGACGAGCTGGATCCCGCGCCCTTGATGAGGGGCCTTGCGGAGGTATCCTTTCCGTACCAGCTGCTCGACGTGTTTGTAGACGGTAGCCGGGGAGGAGAGGCCGAAACGCGTGCCGATCTCCTGCAGCGTGGGCGCGTAGCCATGTGCATGGACATGCTCGCGCACGAAGTCGAGAATCTCCTTCTGCCGCTTGGTCAGGTACATCGTGCCCCCGGTGAAGATGAATCAATACAGGGCAAAAATAACACGAATCCCTCGGCGTGGCGCCTGTGATACGTTGAGCACATGATCTGGTTGGCTCTAGACCTCGGCAGCCGCCGTATCGGCGTTGCCGTCTCCGACGACAGCGGCACCCTCGCGGTGCCGCTGCGCACCCTGGAGGTCGGCAAGCGGGGCGACTTCCCGCTCGCCGCTCTGCGCGCGCTGGTTGCCGAACGCGCCGTCGAAGGGATCGTCGTGGGTTGGCCGCGTCGCTTGGACGGTAGTGCGGGACCGGAAGCCGAGGCCGCGGCGGCAGTGGCCGAGCGGTTGCGTGGCGAGCTCGGATTGCCGGTCGAGCTGTGGGACGAGCGCCTCACCAGCGTCGAAGCGGAGCGCTTGCTGATCGAAGCGGGAGTACGGCGCAAGAAGCGGCGTGGTGCCACCGATCGCATCGCTGCGACACTGATCCTGCAGGGCTTTCTCGACCACCGGTCGGCGGCGCCCGCGGGGGAGGTCGAAGCATGAACCGGGCGGCGGGGTAGGGCGATGCACAAGAGCGGAGGCAGGGCAATTCGGGGCATGGGGGCGTCGCGCTGGGTCACCCTCCTGCTGCTCACCCTGATCAGCATCTACTTCGGCCTGCGCATCGCCAGCGGAGCGGCGACGGCGATGCTCGACAGCCCGTTCGACGGCAACGCCGGAGCGGCGGTCGACGTCACCATCTCGCCGGGCGACAGCGCTGCGCAGGTAGCCACCATGCTGCAACGCGAGGGGATCATCCGCAGCTCGCGCGGGCTGCGCTGGTGGATGCGTTGGAGCGGCACCGCAGGGGCCATTCAAACCGGGTTGTACCGCTTCCGCGGGCCGGCCACGCTGCGCGAGGTCAGCCGGGTGATCACCGAGGGCCGTGTGCTGCTGGCGTCGGTGACGGTGATCGAGGGTTCCACGCGCTGGCAGGTCGCCGAGGCGCTCGCGGCGGCCGGCTTCGGCAGCTACGACGAGGCCTGGGAGGCCACCGGCAACGCCGCGCTGATTGCCGACGTCGACCCCGAGGCGACCGACCTCGAAGGCTACCTGTTCCCCGACACCTACCACGCGCCGCGTGACGCCGGCGCCGACGACATCGTCGACATGATGGTCGCGCGCTTCCGCGCATTGTGGACTGAGGAGCGTGCTGCCGCGGCCGCCGCGGCCGATCTGAGCGTGCGCCAGGTCGTGACGATCGCTTCGCTGGTGGAGGCGGAGACGGCGCGGGCCGCGGAGCGCCCGCTGGTCTCCGGCGTCTACCACAACCGGCTGCGCGACGGCATGCTGCTGCAGTGCGACCCGACGCTCCTGTATGCCCTGTACCTCGAAGGGCGGCGCGATCGGAACATAAGACGCGCCGACTTCGACAACCCGTCGCCGTACAACACCTACCGGGTGCGCGGGCTGCCGCCGGGACCGATCGGCAACCCCGGCCTCGCCAGCCTGGACGCGGCGTTACACCCCGCCGACACCGAGTTTCTGTACTTCGTCGGGCGTAACGACGGCTCGCACGCCTTCGCGCGCACCCTGCGCGAGCACAACGCCAACGTCAACCGCTACCAACGCTAAGTACTCTTGGAAGTGAGTACTGTGCGCCCTGCGGTTGTACACTGTGAAGTCCCTTCCACCCTTGCATCCGTTGCGACATGAGCGATCTGCAACAGCATTCCGACCTCGCCGCCGACGCCGCAGCCGGGCTGCGCTTTGCGCTGGTAGTCAGCCGCTTCAACGAGGACATCACTGCGGCGCTGCTCGACGGTGCGCTCGAATCGCTCTCGGCGCTCGGTGCCGCAGCCGGCGACCTGCGCGTGGTTCAGGTGCCCGGCGCATTCGAGCTGCCGATGACCGCCGCCCGCCTGGCCGACGGGCGTGTCGATGCGATCATCTGCCTGGGCGCGCTCGTCCGCGGCGAGACGCCCCATTTCGAGTATCTCAGCCAGGCGGTTGCGCAGGGCATCGAACAGGTCGCGGTGCACTCCGGCGTGCCGGTGATCTTCGGCGTGCTGACGTGCGACTCGCGCGCCCACGCGCTTGCCCGCGCCGGTGGCGACAAGGGCAACAAGGGCGCGGAGGCGGCGCTGGCCGCGGTCGAGATGGCGCTGCTCTTTGCGGCCCTGCGCCGGGAGGGCTGAGCCATGGGCAGGCGACACCGGGCACGCGAGGCGGCGGTGCAGTGCCTGTACCAGTGGGGGCTGACCGGCAGCGACCCCGAGCGTGTGCTGGCCGGTTACTGGGAGAGCCGCGGGCCGGTCGACGAGGAGCTGGTTCGCTTCGCCGAAGAGCTGGTCCACGGTGTCGTGGAGCGGGCAGATGAAATCGACGCTATGATCTCCGACCAAACCGAGCATTGGCGCATGGACCGACTCGGAGTGGTGGAGAAGAGCATTCTGAGATTGGGCGTGTACGAGCTGGTCTTCGAGAGCGATGTGCCTCCGGCGGTGGCCATCGACGAGGCGGTGGAGCTCGCCAAGCGATTCAGTGGCCCCGAATCGGGTCCGTTCGTGAACGGGGTACTCGACGGCATCCGCCAGCGCGTCGGCGCGGGCAGCATGAGTGACACGTGAGCTACGACCCGAAAGAAGTGGAACAGAAGTGGCAGGCAAAGTGGGCCGAAGACCACGTCTATCGCGCCCACGACGTCGGCGAAGGCGACAAGTACTACTGCCTCGAGATGCTGCCGTATCCGTCCGGCAAGCTGCACATGGGGCACGTGCGCAACTACGCGCTGGGCGATGTCGTGGCGCGCTTCTGGCGCATGCGTGGTCGTGACGTGATGCACCCGATGGGGTGGGACTCGTTCGGCATGCCGGCGGAGAACGCCGCCATCAAGCGCAAGACTCACCCGGCGACGTGGACGCGCCAGAACATCGAGGTGATGCGCTCGCAGCTGCAGAAGCTCGGCTTCGCCTACGACTGGGACCGCGAGATCGCCGCGCACACGCCGGAGTACTACCGCTGGAACCAATGGCTGTTCCTGCGCTTCCTCGAGCGTGGCCTGGCGTATCGCAAGGGGGCCCTGCTGAACTGGTGTCCGTCGTGCGAAACGGTGCTGGCCAACGAGCAGGTCGAGGAGGGACTTTGCTGGCGTTGCAGCAGCGTGGTCGAGGAGCGCAAGCTGACGCAATGGTTTTTCCGCATCACCGAGTACGTCGAGGAGCTGCTGCGTGACATCGACGCGCTCGACGGCTGGCCGGAGCGCGTGCGCGCGATGCAGAAGAACTGGATCGGGCGCAGCGAGGGCGCGCGGGTGAAGTTCGCCGTCGAGGGCGGCTCGGGAAGCCTGGAGGTCTTCACCACCCGCGTCGATACGATCTTCGGCGCGACCTTCATGGTGCTGGCGCCCGAGCACCCGCTGGCACGGGCCTGGTACGACGAAGGGCCCGGTGCCGACGCCGCGCTCGATGCCGACGAGTTCCGCGCCCGCGTCGACCGCCTCGAGAAGATGGGCCGCCGCCAGCGCCCCGGTGAAGAGGGCGAGAAGGAAGGCGTGTTCACCGGCCACTACGCCGTCAACCCGTTCAACGGTGAGCGCCTGCCGGTGTGGATCGCGAACTTCGTGCTGATGGACTACGGTACCGGCGCGATCATGGCGGTACCGGCCCACGATGAGCGCGACTTCGAATTCGCCCGTAAGTACGACCTCACCGTCCGTCCGGTGATCGGCCCGGCGGAGGGCGACGATCCCGAGTGGGTCGCAGACGCCGATATGATGGACGCCGCGCAGTCGCTCTACGGCCGCCTGCTCGAAAACTGCGGCGACTACGCCGGCCTCAGCTCGGCAGAGGCGCAGGCGCGGATGGTCGAGGATGCGCGCACGGCGGGCTTCGGCGAGGCGGCAATCGACTACAAGATCAAGGACTGGGGCATATCGCGGCAACGCTACTGGGGTACGCCGATCCCGGTGATCTACTGCGACGAGTGCGGTGTCGTGCCGGTGCCCGAAGAGGATCTGCCGGTGCGCCTTCCGGAGAATGTCGAGCTGTCCGGCGAGGGCGGCTCGCCGCTGCGCCAGGTCGAAGAGTTCGTCAACGTCGAATGCCCGTCGTGCGGCGGTCCGGCGCGGCGCGAGACCGACACCATGGACACGTTCGTCGACTCCTCGTGGTACTACCTGCGCTATCTGTCGCCGCGCGACGAGGAGGAGCCGTTCGCGCGCGCCGCGGCCGACTACTGGACCCCGGTGGACATCTACATTGGCGGTATCACGCACGCCGTGTTGCACCTGCTGTACTTCCGCTTTTTCTGCAAGGCGATGGCCGATCTCGGCCTGCTGCAGGTGCGCGAGCCGGTCACCCGGCTGCTGACCCAGGGAATGGTGCAACTCGAAGGCAAGACGATGTCGA
>JASFRZ010000321.1:0-6016 GCA_050114655.1 Acidobacteriota bacterium | reverse complement strand
GGCGTAGATCGGCAACTCGGGGTCGCGTTGGTGCAGCAACCCACGCGCTTGCTCCACCAGGCTGGTGGGCTCGACGGCGGTGCGCGCGACGATGGTCATGGTGGGCTGCGGCGACTGCTCGAACGACAGGTACACGCCGGGGCGCATCGGGGTGTCGAGGCCGTAGTGCTTGACGTCCTGGGCGAGGCCGATGACGGTGATCCACTCGGGATCCTCGGGGTCATTGGCAAAGCGCTTGCCGATGGGATCGACGTCGGGCCAGTGGAAGTCGGCGAAGCTCTGGTTGACGACCGCCACCGCCGGCGCATCCTCGCCGGTGTCGGCGAGCGTGAAGGTGCGCCCTTCAAGCAGGTTCACCCCGATCGTCTCGAGGTAGCCGACCGTTGCCCAGCGGGTCAGCGTGACCGGGTTGGGGTCGTCCTCACCGCGCGGCTCGGCGCCCTCGGCGGTGAAGAAGTAGCCGCTGTGGCCGCCCAGAGGCGCGTCGGTCACCGCTCCGGCGGAGATCACCCCCGGCAGGGCGCGTACCGCCTCGAGCTGGTCGGCGTAGAAGGCGAGGCGCTGCGAATCCTCCCCGTAGGTCGCCCGCGGCAACGACATGGTGTAGGCCAGGACGTTGTCGGGGCGGAAACCGGGATCGACCTCCTGCAGCCGCCACACGGTGCTCATCAGCAGTCCGGCGCACACCAGCAGCAACAGCGCCAGCGCGATCTCGCCCACCACCAGCGCGTTGAGCCCCCAGCGGCGGCGCGATCCGGCGGTGCTGCGGCCCGTGTCGCGCAGCGCGCCCTGCGGGTCGGTGCGCGCGGCGCGCCACGCCGGCGCGAAGCCGAACAGCAGTGCCGCCCCGGTGGTGATCGCGATGGTGAACAGCAGGAAGCGCACGTCCATGTCGAAGTGCGCCCACTGCGGGATGTTGTCGGGCGCCACGGCGAGCGCGGCGCGCAGACCGAGATGCCCGAGCACCACGCCGAGCAACGCCCCGGCGCCCGCCAGCAGCAGGCTCTCGGTCAGCAGCTGCTGCACGATGCGCCCGCGGCCGGCGCCCAGCGCGACGCGGATACCGACCTCCCTGGTGCGGCTGGTGGCGCGCGCGAGCAGGAGCCCGGCGACGTTGGCACAGGCGATCAGCAGCACCATCCCGACACCGCCCAGCAACGCCAGCGTGCCGTAGCGCACGTTGCCGATGAGACGCTCGACCAACGGGATGACCAGCGGCGAGGTGACCTCGTTGACGCCGCGCTCGTCGATCATGCCCTTGTGGATCTGTTGCAGGTCGGCGCGTGCCTGGTCGAAGGTGACGCCGGGTTTGAGGCGGCCGATGCCGGCGAGCCACCACGATCCGGTGCGCTCCGTCACAGCGGTGCGCAGAGGGCGCCATAGGTCGCCCGGGACGATCACTGCCTCGGGCGGCAGCACGCCAATGATCGTGTGAGGCTCGCTGTCGAGCATGAGCGTGCGGCCCAGCACCCCGGGGTCGGAAGCGAAACGGTCGCGCCAGATGGCATACGAAAGCAGCACTACGCCTTCCGCGCCGGGGGTGTCCTCCGCCGGCGTGAAGGCACGCCCGAGCAGCGGGGTGACCGGCAGCACGTCGAAGATGTCGGCGGTGATCATCGTCACGTTGACACGGCTGGCCTCGCCGTCGAGCGACATGTTGAGGCTGTCGTCATCGAAAACCGACATGGCCACGAAGGTCTCGTTGCGACCGCGCCAGGCGGCGAAGTCGGCGAAGTTGACCGACACGTAGTCGAGGTTCCAGCGCGGCGCCTCCTCGTCGAGGTTGACCAGGCGGTCGGGGTGCTCGAACGGCAGCGGGCGCAGGAACAGGCCGTTGAAGATGCTGAAAATGCCGGTGGTGCCGGCGATACCGAGGGCCAGCACGAAGATCACGGTGAGGCTGAACAGCGGTTGCTTGGCCAGCGAGCGCGCTGCGTAGCGCAGGTCGTTGCCGATGACGGCCATGGATCGGTCTCCTCGAGTCGGGCGCGGATCCCGGGGGAGACGGGACGGTGTGCGATGGGAAGGTGAGGGCAGCGGGGGCGTCGGGCGAAAGCGCTCGGCGAGGCCGTTGCGCAGCACGTCGCGCAGGGTGCGGAAGAAGAAGACGGGCAGGGCGCGCGGCCCGCGCGTGCGCAGCTCGCCTTGCCACTGGTCGGCAAATACCTCGCTCATGTCCGCGCCGACGCGGCGGCGAAAATCCGCCGGGTAGGTGAGCAGCAGCGCGCGAAAAGCGCGCTGCAGCAGGTCGTGGCCCAGGCGCCGTACGAGGTCGATCATCAGGCCTTGCCGGGGTCGCGCATCAGGGCGACGGCACGGGCGTCCTCGACCAGCCCGGCCATGCGCTCGGCTTCGGCGCGGGCGATCTCGCGGCCGGCATCGGTGATCGAGTAGTAGCGCCGCCGCTGGTCGGGGAGGTCGTCGGCGTCGCGCCGGTCGCTCTCCGCCAGCAGGCCGGCGTCGGCGAGCCGCACGATGGCGCGGTACAGGGTGCCGGGGTCGAGCCGCACCTCGCCATCGCTGCGCTCGAGGGTCGACTGGATGATGCCGTAGCCGTGCAGATCACCCTCTGCGAGCGCCAGCAGGATGTAGAACTCGACCGGGCGCATGGGTAAGGAAGAGACGGTCATGGCGTGATCCGCGGTGCGGGGCGGGCCGTGGGGCTCACCGATTTGATTTATGCGTTACACATATATGTGTTGCGCAAGGCGATGTCAAGCGTCGGAGGCGGCGGTGAGGGCGAGCAACGGCAGCGACTGAGGGAGCAAAACGGGACGGGCGCGGGTTCAGTCGTCGGTGTAGCCGGCGAGGCCGCGAAACGCCTGGCGGATGTCCTCCGGGGCACGGCACGGTCGGTTGGAGGCGGTATCGATCCAGACGTGCTCGGTGACGCCGCTGGCGAGCAGCTCGCCGTCGCGGTGCACCTCGTAGGCGAAGTGGATGGCGCGGCTCGCGAGGCGCTCGATCCAGCAGCTCACCTGCACCGTGTCACCGTAGCGCGCCGGCCGGTGGTAGCGAGCGCGCAGCTCCGAGTTCATCAGGCGGTAGCCGCGCTTCTCGATGTCGGCATACGGGAAGCCCGCGCCGGCGCAGAGCTCGGTGCGCGCGAGCTCGAACCACACCAGGTAGTTGACGTGATGCACCACGCCCATCTGATCGGTCTCGAAATAGCGCACCGCGACGTCGACCTGCGTCGTGACGGGATCCTCCATCGTTGTTGTTCCTCCCCTGATGTGATCACGGCTACAGCGTACCGCGAGGAAAAGCGATTGACAGCAATGTGTGCACGTTGGGAGCATCTTCGAATGCCCCGCGGAGACTCGTATCAGGGACCCGAGCGCCGCAGATTCCGGCGCCTCGAGCTGCACTACCCGGTGCGCATCGAGCTGAACACCACCTCGCCCGACGTGCAGCGTTCCTCGGTCGAGGGTACGACCGAGAACCTGAGCTTCGGGGGCGCGCTGATCGGCGTTGCCGATGCCTCCTGTCTGCGCGGCGCCACCCCCGTCACGGTCTATTTTTCCGATCGCGCGAGCGTACGCCCGGTGACCCAGTCGGGCGTCATCTGGGATCGCGGCGGAGGGCGCGCCGACGATCGCATCGCGGTCGAGTTCGACGCACCGCTGCTCGCCTACGAGGGTGCAGTGGAGATCGCTGATCGGCTGCAATGGCTGCGCGACATGGGGGGCGACGACTTTCTCCGGCGCAACATCGAGCGCTTTCTCGACACGGCGCCGCGGGCAATCGACGCGGCGCAGGAGGCCTGCGCCGCGGGCGATCTCGAAGCGGTCGCCAATATCACCCGCTCGCTCAAAGCCAGCGCCGGCAATATCGGCGCGGTCAACCTCTACGAGATGGCACGGCGCGCCGAGCAGGCCGCGCGGGCGGGCGGAGCCGCCGCCGCCTCGCGCTTTGTCGACGTTCTGACGACCTACTACGAGGCGGTTCGCAGCGACCTGGAGAGTAGCGCGTGACCTGGAGCTGGACGCCCTATTCGGCCCCCTTGTTCGGCGCCGTGGCAAGCTGCCTGGCGGTTGCCGTGGTGGGCATCCGCCGCCGCGCGCAGGGCGTCGCGGCGTTCACCGCGCTGCTGCTGAGCGTCGCCGTATGGACCGCGGCCTACGGGCTGGAGATGCTCAGCGTCCCGCTGCCGCAGAAGCTCTTCTGGGCACGGGTGCAGTACATCGGCATCGTGCTGGTTCCGGTGGCCTGGCTCGTCTTCGCGCTGCAATACGCTGGCCGCGTGCGCCGAATGGGCTTCCTGCCGCTCGCCGCCATGTTGGCGGTACCCCTGACTACGCTGACCTTGCTCTGGAATCGCCGGGCGAGCGGGCTGATCTGGCGCTCGGCGGATATTGCCGACAGCCCCGGGCTGCAGCTACTGCGCCTTGGCCACGGACCGTGGTTCTGGGTGCACGCCGTGTATTCGTACGCGTTGTGGATCGCCGCCGCGGTGATCTTCACGCTGGCGCTGCGGCGCTCCCCGCAGCTCTACCGCAAGCAACACCTGGCGCTGAGCCTGGCGGTATTCGCGCCCTTCGCGCTCAATGCCACTTACGTGGTCGGCGCGTCGACGGTTGACCTGACCCCTTTCGGCTTCCTCGTTACCGGGCTCGCCACGCTGTGGGCGCTGGCCCGGCAGCATTTCCTGGACATCATGCCGGTGGCGCGCGCCCAGGTGTTCGAGAGCATGCACGACGGCGTCATCGTTCTCGACCCCGAGAATCGCGTCATCGACCTGAATCCGGCGGCGGCGATCGTCGTCGGCCGGCCGGCACGCACGCTCATCGGCAAGAGCTTCGACACGGTGTTTGCCGGGCGGATCAGACTGCGTGAGCTCGGCCGCGCGGCCGATCGGAAGAAGCTCGAGGCGGTGCTCCACGAGGGCGACGAGGCGCGCAGCTTCGAGCTGCGCAGTTGGCCGCTGAAGCAAGACGACGGTCGCGTCGGCCGCCTGTTGGTATTTCGCGACATCACGCGCGAGAAGCGCGCCGGGGCGGCCGCACGCTCCAGCGAGGAGCAGCTGCGCCTGGTCGTCGAGCAAATGCCGGCGGTGCTGTGGACTACGGACGCGGAGCTGCGGTTTACCCGCATCCTGGGCGCCGGGTTGGAGCAGCTGCGCGTTGAGCCGGCCGCGATCGAGGGCATCGACCTGTTCGAGATGTTCGGCACCATCGATCGCACCCATCCGGCCGTGGCGGCGCACACGTGCGCCCTCGAAGGCACACCGACCAGCTACCGGGTGGAGTGGTTCGGGCGCGACTTCGAATGCCACGTCGAGCCGCTCGACGACGGGGAGGGCGTCGCCTGCGGTGTGATCGGCGTCGGGGTCGACGTCACCGAGCGGAGCGATCTGCGCGAGCAGCTGCGGCAGTCGCAGAAAATGGAGGCCATCGGGCGCATGGCAGGCGGCGTGGCGCACGATTTCAACAACCTGCTGACCGCCGTAGCCGGCTACGCGCAGCTCGCCCGCGAAGATGTCGAAGGGCTCGACGGCGACCCCCAGGCCACCGACCGGCTGCGCCACGATCTCGAGGCCATCGGTCAAGCCGCAGAGCGTGCCACTTCGATCACCGCGCAACTGCTCGCTTTCAGCCGTCGGCAGGTCCTGCAGCCGCGCACGCTCAGCCTTAACGATACGCTCGCGGAGATGGACGCCATGTTGCGCCGACTGGCCGGCGCGCAGATCGAGCTGGTCAACCATTTCGACCCCGATTGCGCCGCGGTGAGGACCGACCCGGTGCAGGTGCAGCAGGTGGTGATCAATCTGGTGCTCAACGCGCGCGACGCGATGCCCGAGGGAGGCACGATCACCTTCGAAACCGGCAACGTCGAGCTGACCACCGGCATCAACGTGCGGTACGACGTCATCCCGCCGGGGAAGTACGTGCTGCTCACCGTCTCCGACGACGGCGTCGGCATGGACGAGCACACGCGAGCGCGGCTGTTCGAGCCCTTCTTTACCACCAAGGAGGCCGGCAAGGGCACCGGCCTGGGCCTTTCGACGGTGTACGGC
>JASFRZ010000320.1:0-6080 GCA_050114655.1 Acidobacteriota bacterium | reverse complement strand
GGGCTTCGCGCTGACGGCGATCGTCACCCTGGCGCTGTGCATCGGCGCCAACACCGCCATCTTCTCGGTGGTCAACGCGGTGCTGCTGCGCTCGCTGCCGTTCGAGGACGCCGATCGCATCGTGCTGATCTACAACAGCTACCCCGGTGCCGGGGCGCCGCGCGCCGGGGCGGCGGCGCCGGATTACTTCGATCGCCTCGAGCAGACCGATGCCTTCGAGGAGATCGCCATGTACACGCCCACCAGCCTGACGCTGGGTGAGCAGGGCGCTCCCGAGCAGGTGCGCGGCCTCGACGTGACGCCGTCATTCTTCCGCCTGCTGCGCGTCGACGCCGAGCTCGGCCAGACCTTCTCCGAGGAGAACGGCTACCCCGGCAACGACCAGGTGGCGATCCTCAGCCACGCCGCCTGGCAGCAGTACTACGGTGGCGCCGAGGACGTTATCGGCCGCGACGTCCGTCTCGACGGAACGCCCTACGAGATCGTCGGCGTGATGCCGCCGGGCTTTTACTGGACCGACCGCGAGGTGCGCGTCTACCGGCCGATCGCCTTCACCCTCGGCCAGCGCGAGGCGTACCACTCCAACAACTGGCAACAGATCGCCCGGTTGCGCGAAGGCGCCACCATCCAGATGGCGCAGCAGCAGATCAACGCGGTCAACGAGGCCAACCTGGAGATTTTCCCGGGCATGGCGGTGGCGCTGCTCAATGCCGGCTTCGTGACGCGCGTGGTCAACTACCAGCAGGACCTGGTGCGCGACGTGCGCTCCACGCTGTACCTGTTATGGGGCGGCGTGTTGTTCGTATTGCTGATCGGCTGCGTCAACGTCGCCAACCTGGTGATGGTGCGTTCGACGCTGCGGCGCCGCGAGCTGGCGACGCGGCTGGCGTTCGGGGCCGGGCGCTGGAGGGTGATACGCCAGTTACTGACCGAGAGCGTGGTGCTGACCGGGGTAGGGGGGGCGGCCGGCCTGCTACTGGGCTACTGGGGCATGGATCTGCTCGAGACCCTCGGCATCGACCGGCTGCCGCGTGCCCAGGAGATCGCCATGGACGGCACGGTGATCGGCTGGACGATCGCGCTGGCGCTGTTCGTCGGCCTGCTGATCGGCATCATCCCGGTCGGCGGGGCGCTCAAGACCAACATCGGCAGCGTTTTTCAGGAGGACGGCATCACCGGTACCAGCTCGCGAAGCTCGCTATACGTGCGCCGCCTGCTGGTCACCGCGCAGGTGGCGGTGGCTTTGATCCTGCTGATCGGCGCCGGGCTCATGCTGGCGAGCTTTCGCGAGATTCTCGACCTCGACCTCGGCTTCGAGACCGCCGACGTGCTCACCGGGCAGATCAATCTGCCGCCGGCGGGATATTCCGACGGCGCGCAGATGAACGCGCTGGTCGATGCCCTGATGGCGGAGATCCGCACCATGCCGGCCGTCGAGGCGGCGGGTGCGACCTCGGTGTTCCCACTTTCCGGAAGCTACTCCGACAGCGTGGTGCTGGCCGAGGGCTACGTCATGCAGCCCGGCGAATCGTTGATCTCGCCGGCGCGCGTCCGCGTGACGCCGGGGTACTTCGATGCCATGGGCATCGAGCTTGTCCAGGGCCGCCGATTCAACGACACCGACGTCCCCGGGGTGTATCGCGCGGTCATCGTCGACCGGCGCCTCGCCGAGCGCTTCTGGCCCGATATCAACCCGCTCGGCAAGCGGCTCTACTACCCCACTGACATGGATGACATCACTGCGATCACCGACGAGACGGTGTTTCTCAACGTTGTCGGTGTGGTCGAGAACATCGCGCTGCGCGATGTCGTGCAGGACGAGGGGGCGGACGTCGGCACCTACTACCTGCCGTATGCGCAGTCTCCCACCCGCGGGCTGACCGTCGCCGTCAAGGCCGACGGCTCCCCCGAGCGCCTCGCCAACCCGGTCCGCGCCGCGCTCGGCCGGCTCGATCCTGAGCTACCGTTGTTCAACGTGCGCACCATGGACGACCGGCTCGCCGACGCGCTCGGGCCGCGGCGCACGCCGGTGGTGCTGGCGCTGGCTTTCGCCGGGGTGGCGCTGTTCCTCTCCGCGGTGGGGGTGTACGGAGTGCTCGCCTACCTGGTGACCACGCGCACGCGCGAGATCGGCATCCGCCTGGCGCTCGGCAGCGGCGCGCCGCAGGTCTTCCGCCTGGTGCTGCGCGAGGGGCTCGGCATCGTCGGCGTCGGCGTCGCCGCCGGTCTGATCGGCTCGTGGGCGCTGCGCTCGCTGCTGCAGAGCCAGCTCTACGGCGTCGAGCCGCTCGAGCCGTCGGTATGGCTGGCGGTCGCCGGCGTGCTGGTCGCGGTGGCGGTGCTTGCCTGCATCCTGCCCGCGCACCGCGCCACGCGTATCAACCCGGTGGTGGCGCTCACCCAGCAGGAGTGATGCGACCGGCGTCCTGTATTGTGCGACGGCCGATATGGCGCTGCCGCGGGCTCGCTCAGGTGTCGATGGCGGCGAGCTTCTTTGCCACACGTCCGAGGGACTGCTCGAGCGCCTGCGCCTGCTCCTCGTCGACGCCGTACAGCGACAGCCACACGCCCATGCTGTAGGGCGGCTCTCCCGGCTCCAGCTCGACGAACAGCAGTGCGTCGTTGAGATCGGCGCAGCGGCAGGCGAAATGGATGGGCGGGGCCGCCATCACGACAGTTGCCTCGTGGCCCGACCAAAGGTGCACCGTGTCGCCCTCCTGCGCCGGCAGCGAAACGCTGGCCAGTCCGCCGCTGCCGAACACCACCGGCCAGGCCTCCGCCTTGGGAATGGAGATCTTGCGCCGCTGCCACACCATTCGCCGTGGCCTGCCGCGATGGTGCTCGAGGTAGTGCTTGAGGTTGAGGAGGAAGTAGCGCCAGCCGGAATCGATGGTGTCGAGATACTCGGCCCAGTCGGCGTCGGCGCTGAAGCCCGAGTTGACCATTCGCAGCACGGTCTTTCCGCCGCGCGCCTCGATGGTGTACTCGACGGCGACCTGCACCGGCTCCTCGTCACCGGGCTCACCCCAGGGACGCTCCACGTAACGCAGCCGCCGCCCCTCTTCCCACACGTCGATGTCGCCGGTGCCGGCGACGTCCGGCCCCCAGTCGATCGTCACCGTGCCGCCGACGCCGGGTTCGATCTCGGCGTTGAGCGGGAACCAGCGGGCCAGCTCCTCGGCATTCGCGATCGCCTGCCACACTGCCTCCGGGGGAGCGTCGATCTCGATCGTCAGGTCGACGGTCTTGGTCTTCGGCACGTCGCTCATTGCCGCCTCCGGGAGGTCACTTCCACCATCTTGAAGGGCGGGCCGCCTTGGGTATGGAAGTTGTCTCTGAACACGATCTCGACCACGAAGGTGTCCTCGTCGGGCCAGCTCAGGATGAAGTCATAGAGCTGCGTGCCGTCGAAGATCGCGTCGTAGTCCTCACCCGACAGCACCGCTCGGTCGCCGCTCGCGTCGGCCGGGCCGCGCGCCGTCACCCAGTAGGTGCCGGCGGTATCCATGCCCATGATGATGTACTCGTCGGAACGACGGTCGAAGCCGATGATCGAGACCTGCTCGCCGGTCGGGTCGGTGTCGGCGATGTCCATGGTCTGCATCAGGAAGCGGCCGTCGACGATCATGCGCGATTCGGCGCTGCCCCGCATCGTCACCGACGCAGCGCCGGGCGCCGGCCACATGCGGATCTCGACGTCCCAGACGCCTTGCATGGCGACCAGGCGCTGGTGCTCGGGGCCGGGTTGCGCAGCCGCCATCGCGCGCGCCGTGAGCTCCTGCAATTGCTCGGGCGACCGCCGCTGTGGGGCGGCCTGTGCAGACGCGGGTGACGCCAGCGCGAAGCCGGCGAGAAGCATGACGAGTGCCGCGCAGCCGCGGGCGATGGTGTGATTATCCATTCCTTCCTTCCTGGTCGGGGGGCAGCGTGTCGGCAGGGGAGGTGGCGGGATAGCCACCGACGGAAAAGCGGAAGCGACGTCCGCCATCGGCGTCCTCGTCGTGATACTTGGCGGTCAGCGAAATCAGCGCGTCGCCGAGCTCCTGCGCGAAGGCGGCCTGCTGCTCGGGCCCGGCGAAGCGCACCTCGGTCTCGAGGGTGATCGTGGCGAGCTTCTTGCCACTGTCGGCAGCGTGCCGGCGCAGTGCGGTGAGGTCGCGGATGGTGCGTGTCGCGCTGGCGACGAGATACTCGCTGGAGAAGCGGTCGCGCAGCGCCTCGGGGTCGCGGCCAAGGGCGCCGAGCGCCTGGGGCGCGATGACGTAGACGCGCGCGCTGGTCTGCAGCAGCTTCTCGACGAAGTTGCCGCGGCGGCGCTCGCCGGCCTTCTCCAGCAGACCGCTGTCACGCAGCACGCGCACGTGATGGCCGATGCGCTGGCGCGGCAAATCGAGCGCGCGGGCCACCTCCGCGGCCGAGCGCGGCTCGCGGAACTCCTCGAGCAGTCGGCTCCGCACAGGATGCAGCATGGCAGCGGCGGTCCGGGCAGCATCGACGAGCTGTACCTGATCTTGCATGGTGGCAGCGTAGTTATGACAGATTAATCTGTCAAGACAGTATTTCCAGTCTTCAAACGAGACGGGTGAGGCTCTGGAGGAGAGCAATCGGTGTCTGACTTCGCGGTGACTCCGCCTTGCGGTGCTCTGGTGACGGCGTACGCGAGCGGCTACGCTGCACAGATGGCACGCGCCCTCCTTGTCGATGACAACCGTGATTCCCTCGACGCCCTCACCGCTGTGGTCGAGCATGAGGGATTCGCCGTTTCGTGCGCCGGGACCCTTTCAGAAGCGCGCGCCGCCCTGCGCGAAGCTCTGCCCGAGGTCATTCTGCTCGATCTCAAGTTGCCGGACGGCGATGGGATGGAGCTGCTCGACGAGCTCGAGGAGGACACTCGGCCTGACGTCGTGCTGATCACCGGTCACGCCAGCGTCGATACCGCGGTGGCGGCACTGCGGGAGCGGGTCACCGACTACCTCGTCAAGCCCGTCGACATCGAGCGGGTACGTTCGATCCTGCGCCACATCCTGCGTACCCGCGATCTGCGCGAGGAAGTCGACGGGCTGCGGCGCGAGCTGCGCCAGCTCGGTCGCTTCGGGCGCTTCATCGGCCGATCCGACGCCATGCAAAAGGTCTACGACCTGATCGCGCGCGTCGCACCGACCGACGCCACCGTGCTGGTGACCGGCGAGAGCGGTACCGGCAAGGAGCTCGTGGCACGCACCATCCACGAGCTCAGCGAGCGACGCCACGGTTCCTTCCGTGCGCTCAACTGCGGCGCGATCGCCTCCGAGCTGCTCGAGAGCGAGCTGTTCGGCCACGAGAAGGGCGCGTTTACCGGCGCCGATCGACGCCGCAGCGGGTACTTCGAGCAGGCTGCGGGCGGAACCCTGTTTCTCGACGAGATCACCGAGATGTCGGCCGATGCGCAGGTGCGGCTGCTGCGCGTTCTCGAGTCCGGTGAGCTGACGCGGGTCGGCGGCGAGACCCCGATCGAGGTGGATGCGCGCGTGGTGGCGGCGACCAACCGCGATCCGCGAGCGGCGGTCAGCGAGGGCAAGCTGCGCGAGGATCTGTACTACCGGATCAACGTGTTCTCCATCGACGTGCCGCCGCTGCGTAAGCGCGACGACGACGTCGAGCTGCTGGCGCGCCATTTCCTCGAAGAGCTCGATGGTGGCGCCGATTTCCACACCGAGCTGTCAGCCGAGGCGCTCGACGCGCTCGACGCCTATCCCTGGCCGGGCAATGTTCGCGAGCTGAAGAATGTGGTGCGCAGCGCCCACATCCTCGCCGACGGCGGAATCGGGGTCGCCGACTTGCCGGCCGAGGTCACGGGTGGAATGGGTGAGGGCCCCGCCGGCGGGCGGGTACACCTGGCGCCTGGAACGCCTCTTGCAGAGGCTGAGAAGCAGCTCATTCTGGCCACGCTCGACGAATGCGAAGGCAACCGCACCCGGGCCGCCAAGAAGCTCGGCATCAGCGTCAAGACCCTCTACAACCGCCTCAAGGCGTATGAAGAGAAAGACGAATAGGCGTTCCCGCGAGGATCGTCCGGCGCGCTCGCGCGCCGGCGGGCTGAG
>JASFRZ010000319.1:0-6099 GCA_050114655.1 Acidobacteriota bacterium | reverse complement strand
CCGAATCCCACGACGATGGTCGCCGGCGTCATCGTCGTGGGATTCGGGTTCGAGGGCGACCGACTCGCGCTGCTGACCTGTCAGATCCTCGCGGGTGTCGCCCTCGCCAGCGCCGGCCCGCTGCTGCTCGTGCAGCTACGGAGCAAGGACTGGCTGGCGCGGCTGGCGTTGCTGCTCGCGGGCGCCGCCCTGCTGGCCGCTTTTTCGCAGCGCACCAGCGTGACGCTGCTGGTGTTTGCACAGGTATTCGCGCTGCTGTCCATGGCACGCGGCACGCGCGTCACCCGCGAGGTCATCGAGGGGCTGTACGAGCGGCCTGCAGCGCTGCTCACGACATCGTTCATCGGCCTGATCCTGATCGGCGCGCTGTTGCTGGCCTTCCCCGCCGCGTCGTCCAGCGGACGGTCGATCGGCTTCATCGACGCGCTGTTCACCGCCACCAGCGCGGCCTGTGTCACCGGGCTGATCGTCCTCGACACTGCCGCCGACTTCAGCCGCTTCGGTCAGGCGGTGATCCTGCTGCTGATCCAGGTCGGCGGTCTCAACATCATGGTCTTGTCGACCTTCGCCGCACTGTTGCTGGGGCGCGGCCTCGGATTACGCGGACAGCGTGCGGTGGGCGACATTCTCGACATCGAGACCCCCAGCGCGGCCCGCCGGCTGATCGCGTTCATCGTGCTGGTGACGCTGTCCATCGAGGCGCTCGGCGCGTTGGGAATGGCCCTTGCCTACTTGGGGCACGGCTTCGGTGTGCTCGATGCCCTGTGGCACGGCGTTTTCCATTCGATCTCGGCGTTCTGCAACGCGGGCTTCGCGCTGCAGGCCGATTCGCTGACGATGTTCCAGAGCGAGCCGCTGCCCTTGCTGCTGATCGCCGCTTTGATCACCCTCGGCGGCCTCGGCTTCGCGGTGCTGGGAGCGATATGGCAGATGCTGCGCAAGCGCGGCCTGGGGCACATGGCGGTGCAGTCACGCATCGTCATCGGTGCGTCGCTGGCGTTGATCGTGCTGGGGACGATCGCCTTCCTGGTGGGCGAGTGGAACACCTCTCTGGACGGCATCGGCCTGCTCGGCAAGGTCACCAACGCCCTTTTCCAGAGCGTCACGCTGCGTACTGCAGGTTTCAACAGCGTCGACTTCGCCGCGCTGCGACCGGTGACCATCCTGTGGATGATGGCGTTCATGTTCATCGGCGCGTCGCCCGGCGGCACCGGCGGCGGCATCAAGACCACCACTGCGGTGGTTCTGTTCGCCGCCATTCCTGCGTTCCTGCGGCGGCGCCACCAGGTCGTGATCGGCGGCCGCGCGATCTCCGCGCCGGTGGTGTATCAGAGCGCTTCGATCGCCGTCGCGTCGGTGATCGCCGTGCTCAGCGGCTCGATCCTGCTCATGGCCAGCCAGACCGCAGCCTTCGAGGAGCTGCTGTTCGAGGCCTTCAGCGCGTTCGGCACCGTGGGGCTATCGCTCGGCGCCACGGGGCAACTCGATCACTTCGGCAAGATCGTCATCGTGCTGCTCATGCTCGTCGGCCGCGTCGGGCCGCTGGCAGTCACCCTGCTGCTCGCCAGGGACCAGCCCAGCCGAGTAAGGTATCCGGAAGCCCGCCTGATGGTGGGTTGAACCAGCGGAGGCAACCGTGATCTCGCAGTTCGTCGTCATCGGATTGGGCCGCTTCGGGCAGAGCCTGGCGATCAACCTGGCGCGCGCCGGACATTCGGTGCTCGGCATCGACCTGGACGAATCGATCCTCGCCGAGCTGTCGGTGGACCTCGACGCGGTGGTCGCCGCCGACGCCACCGACGAGGCCGCCCTGCGCGAGCTGCAGGTGGACCGCATGGAGACCGCGATCGTCTCCATCGGCATGGAATCGATGCAGGCCTCGATCCTCGCCACGGCGCTGCTACGCCAGCTCGGCGTACCGCGCATCGTGGCGCGCTCGCTCACCACGCTGCACTCACGCGTATTGGTGGCGGTGGGGGCGCACACCGTGATCAATCCGGAGGCGGAGGTCGGCCGGCGCCTGGCGCTCGAGCTCGCCGACCCGGGCGTGCTGCGCCGTTACGAGCTGTCCGGCGACGTCTCGCTCGCCGAGCTCGCGCTGCCCCCGGCATTCGTAGAAAAGACCATCGCCGAGCTGCGCCTTCCGGAAGAGAAAGGCATTACCGTGCTGGCGATTCGTCGCGGCAGCGAGGTCAAGCCCATCCAATCGGTGACCGAGACGTTGCGGGAGAACGACCGGTTGATCGTCACGGGGTCGGACGACGCGGTGCGCCGTTTGGCCGAGGTGCGCTGACTTGCGTCTCAGTACCCGCATCATGGTGAGCTACGGTTACCTCGCCACCCTGGTGCTGGTCGGCGCCGGCGCCGCCGCCCTCGCCTTCCAGCAGCTCGGCGACAACATCAGCAGCGTGTTGGGCGAGAACTTCCGTAGCGTGCAGGAGGGCATCAGCATGCTCGAGAGCCTCGAGCGCCAGGACAGCGCCGCCCTCGCTCTGTTGCTCGGCCAGTCACAGGCACGTAGCCAGGTCGCCACTGCGGACAACGCGTTCCTGGAATCGCTCGAGGGGGCGCGTAACAACATCACCATCGAGGAAGAAGCCGAGATCCTGATCCGCGTGGAGGATCGTTTCGACGCCTACAGGCGGGTGCGCGACGAGGTTCTCGCCGAGTCCGCTGAGCGCAAGTTGCTCGACTACGAAACCCGCGCGCTGCCGCGCTTCAACGAGGTCAAGGCCGGGGTCCGCGAGCTCATCGACGTCAATCACGCGGCGATGGTGCGCGCCGACACCCAGGCGCGCCGGGCGGCGATCTCGAACGCTGCGCTGCACGCACTTCTGATCGCTCTCGCGTTGCTGTCGATGGCGCCGCTGTCAGCGTCGCTGCGACGCCACGTGTTCGCCCGCCTGTCGGAGCTGCGCGAGGTCTCGACGGCCATCTCCGCCGGCGATCTCGGCCGTCGGCTCGACGACCGCAACCTCGACGAGCTCGGTCTCGCCGCTCGCCAGCTCAATCGTGTCCTCGACCGTTATGAAATGCTGGAGGCCGAGCTCGCTGGCCACCGCGCCCGTGAGCGCAGCCTGGTGCGCTCGCTGCTCGCCAACCTGCCGCACGGCGCGGTGCTGTTCAGCCCCAGCGGACAGCTGCTCGAAAGCACCGTCGACACCGACCTTGCGGCGGTGGTGCGCGGCGCAGCCCAGCAGCAGGTCACCGCGATGGACGAACCTGCCAAGGTGACCTTCAGCGTCGACGGGCGCCCGGTCACGCTGCTGCCGCTGCGGCCCGGCTCCGGACCCGAGGTGGCGTGGCTGGCACTGCTCGACGACGCCGCGCCGGCGAGCGCCGCTTCCTGAGTCTTCCGAATCACCTGGGTCGCCCGACCCCGTTCGCCGTCGCTCGTTCTCAGAAGTGCGAGGCAGGCAGGCGCACGTCGGCGTTCTGCCATGCCCGCTCATAACGCTGCCGCACGGCGGCGGCCTCTGCACTCTCGCCCTGCGCCTCGAGCGCCATTGTCAGTCCGTAGAGCGACCACCCGTTTTCACGAAAGCGTGCCAGGTCCTGGCGGTAGGCACGCTCCGCCTCGGCGGGCCGGCCTGCGGCGAGCAGCGCCCTGCCGAGCGCGTGGCGCACAGGAATGAACCACAGCGGCGGCTCCTCGTAGAGCATCTCGTCCTCGATGTCCGCAGCGGTGCGGAAGTGACCGACGGCGGCATCGAAGTTGTCGGCGCGCAGCTCGATCTCCCCGGCCAGCATGTGCACGGCAATGCCGGTGAGCGTTGCCGCCGGTGAGGTACTGGTAATCGTGTCCGGGCCGTTTGCGCGCACATCGGCGTCGATGCGCCGCAGTGCAGCGAGGGTTGCGCGCGCCGCTTCCGGGCTTCCGCCGGCAGCCTGCGCGACTCCACGGGCGAATTGGTGCATCGCCGTCGCCACTTCCAGCTCTTCGGGCGGCGCCTCCGCGGCGAGGGCTTCGTCCCAGCGACCGAAAGTAATCGCGGTCAGCTGTGGCAGTACGGTGACCGTCTGCACCCAGTAGATCTCCTTGGCCACCTCAACCGGCACCTTGGGGGCGACGATGCGCGCCGCCTCCATCGCCTTCTCCGACATACCGGCCATCGACGCCGCGAACCACATGAAGTGGTAGTTGTGCGGGTAGTAGGCCGACGGATACAGGCCGATGGGAGCCTGGTCGGCGATATAGGTCTCGTCGGCGTGCACCGCGTGCTCGTTGACCCGTACGGCGTCGGCGTAGCGACCGACACGGACGTAGATGTGACCCGGCATGTGCACGATGTGGCCGGCGCCCGGCATCAGTTGCGCCAGGCGGTCGGCGCACGCGACAGCGCGCTCCGGATAGGCCGCCTCGACGGCGTGGATGTAGTAATGGCAGGCGCCGGGGTTCTCAGGCGCGAGCGCGACGGCGCTGCCGAGGGCGGCGAGGATCTCCTCCGTGCCCTCGTTGGGGACGCGGTCGTCGTACTCACCCGACCAGTAGTTCCAAGGGCTCAGGTTCATTCGCGAAGCGCCGTAGAGCGCCAGGATGTCGGCGTCGTCGGGATAGCGCCGGGCGAGCTGCTCCATCGCCGCGGCGTAGGCCTCGTCGAGTGGGCGGCGCTCGGCCTCCGGATCGGCGGCGTAGCGCAGTGCCAGCGCGGCGATCATCTCACGCTCCGTAGCGCTGATGCCGTCGGTCAGCTCGCCGGCGCGCCGGATCGCTTCGTAGGCACGCCTGCCGCTGTCGGCATCCATCGGCGCGTTGATGTTGGGCCCCGCTGCGAGCGCGATGCCCCACCAGCACATGGCGCATCCAGGGTCGTGGCGCAGCGCTTCCTCGTAGGCGCGCAGCGCCTCGCCGTGGTTGAAGGCGTACTGCAACCGCAGGCCCTGGTCGAAGTAGGCTTGCGCCTGCGGGTCGGAGGTGGTGATGGCGCGGTGATGGTCGCCGAGGTTGTCGTACAGCGGTACCGCACCGGACTGGATCGCGGTCGGGTAGTCCGCATCTTGCCGCGGGTGGCCGCCGTGTGCGCCCGGCTCCCGGGCGGTCGCCAGCTGTAGCGTCGCGAAGGTCGCCAGGATGGCGATCAACGCCAGGATCCCCAGTCCATGGCCGACGAGCGTGCGATGCCTGCAAGAAGAAGAGCGTTCGGGTCGCTGCATGTTCATGGTCTGGCTCCGGCGTTGCGGTATTCGGCAGGAAGAATCCCCCCTACCCAGACACACAGGATTCGCGCAGATTCGGGCTCATGGCCGCACGACGACCGGCGCCAACGGCACGTGTCCTGTCCGCAGGCCGGCCTACCGCGACGCCTCGTCCGGAAGCCGGAAGCGGAAACGCTTGACGGTATTCGTACCGAACTCGTCCTCGACCACCATCACCACCATGTCGTCGCGCCAGAACGGCTGAAACAACCTGCCGGAGGTCGGGCGAACCACCTCACCGAGGTACACACCCTCGAGGTCGAACATGTCCCACACGCGCTCGGGCTCGAAGCACTCCTCCCCGGGCCCCTCGTTGAGGTCGAAGTTGACGTCGCAGCCGTCGACGAGATGGCTGGGGCCGTAGCGCACCACCAGGACCCGATTCCCCTGCGTGGGGTTGAACAGGTAGTACGCCGGCTTGTGGTCGGGGAGCGGCGGGCCGTCGTAGGTCCACTCCGGATCGTCGTTGAATCGGCGCATGCTGGCGGTGAGCCTGCGCTTGGCGTACTCCTTCTCGGCCGTGGAGATCGGCACCGGGGTCCAGTACCGTTCGACCTCCACGACGCGTCCGTCCGGGTAGTGGATCTCGAACCCGTAGGTGCTGCTGTCGCCCGCCACGTAGGCGCCCGCGGGCGTGAACGTGGTGATTTGCCCGGGAGAGAAGGGCACGCTGGTGGTCATGCGCTCGGAGCTGACCGTGGGGGTATCCACCTGCAGATCCGGCTGCTCGATGAGTTCGCCGACGGCGCCGTCGCGGCCGACCTGCTGCATGCCGCGCACGCGGTTTTCCAGGGTCGGCCGCACATCCTGCGGGTACTTGATGGCGAGCGTGAAGATCGCCCCGTCGTTGCGCATGACGAGTTGGCCGCCGGAGACGCGCACCTGCCCCGTCGTCCAGCGCCA
>JASFRZ010000318.1:0-6138 GCA_050114655.1 Acidobacteriota bacterium | reverse complement strand
GACGGCGACTGGCCGCACGCGGCGCAGAAAACTGCCACCAGAAACAATGGAAACAGCCTGCCGGCCGGGCTTCGGATTGCAGTAGGGCTTCGCCTGTACAGCGAGTTCGGAGCGGCCGTTTTCATGAATCCTCCACGCCGGACGGCGGAGACAAAGGTCGGGCTGATTGTGTGGAGACTACGTACCGCGCCGCGGCCCACGCATTCGCAAAACTACCGGTTTTCGTGTGAAAATTTGCTGATCGTGAGACCGCAACCCCTCCGTTCGGGCGTATCGCAGGTGCTATGGGCGACCCTGCTTGTCGCGCTCATCACATCGGGGGCGGGGGCGACGCGGACAACCCAAACGACGCCGGCTGCGCGGTCGCACAAGGCAGTGTTCATCCTGCATTCCTTCGGCAGCGAGGTGGACTTCTTTGCCGAGGCCGCGGCGAGCTTCCGCGCCGAGCTGACGCACGTTGCGCCGTACCCGATCGAGTTCTTCGAGGCTGCCGTCGAGACCGCCCGCTTCAGCGAGGTCGAAAACGAGGCACCGCTCGTCGGCTACCTCGACGCGCTCTTCGCCGAGCACACCATCGACCTCTTTGTTGCGGTAGGAGGCCCGGCGGCGACCTTCGCCCTGCGCCAGCACGATCGCTTTCTCTCGTCCACGCCGTTGGTGGTAACCGGCGTCGAGCAGCGCGTCATCGACCAGGTCCCCGGGGGGCGTTATGCCGCTGCCACGACGGTGCATCTCGATCTGCCGGGCAGCATCGACAACCTCCTGCGCCTGCTGCCCGATACGCAGCAGGTCGTCGTGGTGCTGGGCGACTCTCCCCTGAGCAAATTCTGGCTGCAGCAAACGCAGCAGGCGTTCGCGCCCTACGCCGACCGGGTTCACTTCACCTGGACCAGCAGTTGGCCGCTCGACGAGTTGCTGGCGCGCGCCGCCGAGCTGCCGCCCGGCAGCGTGGTCTACTTCGGCGAGCTCTGGGTCGATGCCAACGGCGTGCCGTACACCGCCCATACCGCGCTCGAGCGCCTGCACGGCGTCGCCACCGTGCCGATCTTCGGTCTGTTCGAGTCGCAGTTGGGCCGGGGAATCGTGGGCGGCCCGCTGGTTTCGGAGGCCGAGGTCGGCCGGCTGACCGCCGACGCCGCGCTGCGCGTGCTGGAAGGTGGAGCACGTGCCCCTGTCGAGACGGCAACGGTGGTCGCCGGGGCTCCGGAGTACGACGCCCGCGAGCTCGAGCGCTGGGGGATCTCCGCGGACCGGCTACCGCCCACCAGCACGGTCCTGTTTCGCCCCGTCTCGACGTGGCAACGGAACCGCCTCACGATCGTCTCGGTAGCCGGGATCATCGCGCTGCAGGCGGTGCTCATTGCCGGCCTGCTGGTGCAACGCCGCCGGCGACGAGGGGCAGAAGAAGAGGCGCGCGGCTTTGCCCAGCGGCTGCTGACCGCGCACGAGGACGAGCGCCGCATCCTCGCACGCGAGCTGCACGACGACCTGTCGCAACGGCTGGCGCGAATCGCGATCGACACCGCACGCGTGCAGCGCACGCTCGCCGACACGCCGGACGAGGAGCTGGCCCGCTCGATTCGCGAGGGGCTCGCTGAGCTGAGCGAGGACGTGCACACGCTCTCCTACCAGCTGCACCCCCGGGTGCTCGACGACCTCGGCCTGGAACAGGCGCTGGCGGTGGAATGCAACCGCTTCAGCCGGCGCGAGAAGACGATGGCCGACCTGACGGTTTTCGAGGCCCCGGCCGACCTGCCCGACGCGGTGGAGATCTGCCTGTTCCGTGTCGCCCAGGAAGCCCTGAGCAACGTCGCCCGGCACGCCCTGGCACGCAATGTGTCGATAACCGTTGCGGCGCTTGACAACGTCGTTCGGCTGCAGGTCAGCGACGATGGGGTGGGCTTCGATCCTGCCGGCAGGTCCATATCGCGCGGCCTCGGGCACACCAGCATGCGCGAGCGGGCGCGCCTGGTCGGCGGACACCTCGACATCCGCGGAATCCCGGGCAGGGGGACGACTGTCACGCTGTCCGTGGCGCTGCCGGGAGCGAAGTCGTGAGCCGCCCGCGTGTGCTGCTGGCCGACGACCACCGCCTGGTGGCGGAAGGCCTCAAACACCTCCTGAGCGAGGAGTTCGACCTCGTCGGCGTCGTCGAGAACGGCCGCGCTCTGCTGCAGGAGGCCGCGCGCCTGCAACCCGACGTCATCGTGGCCGACATCACGATGCCGCATCTCAACGGCATCGACGCGCTCGAGCAGCTCAAGAAGGACGATCCGCGCGTCAAGGTCGTGTTTCTCACCATGCACAGGGAGATCGCCTACGCGCGCCGCGCGCTGCAGGCCGGCGCGCTGGGGTACGTCCTCAAACATGCCGCCCCGGAGGAGCTACTCATGGCGATTCGCGCAGCCCTCAACGGTCAGAAGTACCTCAGCCCGGCGATCGCCGGCGACGTTCTGGATTCGATCCAGCGTGATCCCGGGCTGGCAGCCGACCCGGTGACGTCGCTCACCGCCAGGCAGCGCGAGATCCTCCAGCTACTCGCCGAGGGCAAGTCCGCCAAGGAGGCCGCCGCAGAGCTCGGCATCTCGACCCGCACGGTGGAGTCCCACAAGTATGAGATGATGCGTGCAGCCGACATCCACAACACTGCCGAGCTGGTGCACTTCGCCATCAAGCACGGCATCGTGGAGATCTGAGCAGCCCCTCGACTTGCGGTAGCAGCTTGGTTCCGAGGTCACGCTTGACCACGAACGCGTCGGCACCGGCGGCGATCACCGACTGCGCCACGGTTGTTTCGTCGTACACGCTGATGAAGATCACCGGCAGCCCGGGGCAGCGCGCGCGCAAGCCCTGTAGAAAAGAGCCCACGTCCGGCTTGCCGAGTCCGAGCTCGACCACCGCCAGAGCCGGCGCCAGCCGCCCCGCGGCTTCGAACAACGACGCTCGATCGGCCACCATCACGACCGCGTCGGCCACCGAAGCGAGCAGCGCACGTACGCCCTCGGCGAGGCCGTGGTGCGGCTCCGCCAGCAGCACACACCTCGGATGCGTGTCCACGTTGGCAACCTAGCGGATCGCGCTGCCAGCCGAATGCGTAGATCTACCGGTCGCGCGCGGAACTGTTACTGACGGCCACCCTCGGGGCCCTCCTTGCCGCTCATACCTGAATAAGATATGAATATCTTATTAACTTCCCGAACCCGGGCTCTCCTCGTCGACGCTACATCGTGCCGGCCGGAATCCCGACGACCTCGGGTACAGCGGGAGGCTCGCCGTGAACACGGCAGACGAAGAGCTCGACAGCAACGTCGCGGGCGGCCTGCCGACGCGCGTCTGGCGCTCGGTTTTCCGCCGCCCGCCGATTCCGCGCACCGACTACGACCGCAAGTGGGTCGTGGCGCACACCATGGTGCTGCACATGCGCCCGGTGCGCGTGCCGGCCAAGACAATCCGCTACACCCACACGTTCGGTCTCGGCGGCATGTCGATGGTGCTCGTGCTGCTGCTCATGTCCACCGGCTTGTTGATGATGTTCGTGTACGAGCCCACCCCCGAGCGCGCCTACGGCTCGATCGTTGCCATGCAACAGCAGGTGCTGTTCGGGCGGCTGGTGCGCGGCATGCACTACTGGAGCGCCAACCTGCTGGTGATCGTGGCGCTGTTCCACCTGCTGCGGGTGTACCTCACCGGCGCGTTCCGCGGCGCGCGTCAGTTCAACTGGATTCTCGGCCTCGGCTTGCTCGCCTGCATCCTGGTTTCCGCCTTCACCGGGTACCTGTTGCCGTGGGACCAGACGTCGTACTGGGCGATCACCATATGCACCGAGATGGTCGCCTACGTCCCGCTCGTCGGCGACGCGCTGCAGCGCATCATCCGCGCCGGCCCCGAGGTCGGCGCGGCGACGATGATCAGCTTCTACACGGTGCACACCACGATCATGCCGGCGGCCTTCATCGTTCTGATGGCGTGGCATTTCTGGCGCGTGCGCAAGGCCGGCGGGGTGATCGTGCCGGGCAATCCCGGTGGTCGCCTCGAGCGCGATGACCAGCGGGTGCTCTTTCTGCCGCACCTTCTGCTGCGCGAGACCGTGGTGGCCCTGATCCTGGTGGCGGTGATCCTGCAGCTCGCCATGTTCGCGGCTCCCTCCGTGGGCGAGGCGGCCAACCCGGGGATGAGCCCCAACCCGGCCAAGGCGCCGTGGTACTTCCTCGGCTTCCAGGAGCTCCAGCTCCACTTCCACCCTGTTTTCGCGGTGTTCCTCATCCCGCTGCTCGCCGCCGCGGCGCTCGCCTACGTCGCCTATGCGCGCTATGACGCCGACCTCGGCGGTGACTGGTTTCTGACCGCCAGGGGAAAGCGCATGGCGCTGGTAGCGACAGCAACGGCGCTGCTGCTGACGCCGGCCTGGGTTGTCTTCGACGAGCAGGTCTTCGCAGGCGGCGGCGCGTCTTCTCCGCTGGGGCATGGGGTGGCGTCGTTCGCGGCCCTGCTGGTCGGCATCATCGGCTTCTGGTCCCTCATGAAACGCTGGTTTCACGCCTCCCGCAACGAGACCGCCCAGGCACTCTTCGTGTTGCTGTTGGTCGGCTTCGCTCTGTTGACCGTCGTCGGCGTCTGGTTCCGCGGCGAGGGCATGGCACTGGTGTGGCCATGGACAACGTGAAGAAGAAGAGGAAGAGCAAGAACAAGAACGAAAAGGCCGAGGAGCCGAAGCAGCCGCAGCGCCGCAGCTTCCTGGCGCGCGCGGTGCTGCTTCTCGGCGTTCTCGCCGGCCTCGAGGCCGGCTGGATCACGTCGTCGTTCCTGCGACCGCGCGAGGAATCGGGCACGGGCGACGCCGGCGGCATCGTGGTAGCCGGTCCGATCGAACGCTTCGAACCCGGCAGCGTCACCGCTTTCCGCGCCGGCAAGTTCTACCTCGTCCGGCTCGACGACGGCGGCTTTCTCGCCTTGTATCGCAAGTGCACCCACCTGGGCTGCACCGTGCCGTGGATCGAGGACGAGGGGCGATTCGCCTGCCCCTGTCACGCCTCCGCCTTCGACCGCCACGGCGACGTCCTCAACGCGCCGGCGACGCGCCCGCTCGACCTGTTCGCGGTGCGCATCGAGAACGGCATCGTCAAGGTCGACACCAGCCGCACGGTGCGGCGTGACGCCTACCGGCCCGACCAGGTGACGCGGGCATGAGCGCGAAGCGCGCCGGGCCACGCGATGCGGGTGACGGTCACACGAGCGTGCCGCCCGATCCGGCCGGCCGTGCAGAGCCGGGGCCGGACTCCCTGCTGCCTTGGCGCGTCGCCGGTGTGCTCGCGCTCGCCGCGATCGTCGTATCGATCCCGCTGTACGCGCTGGTCGAGACGCGCCGCACGGCGATCGCGACCCTCGATGCTGCGCCCGCCGCCACCTTCGTCGGCCGTGAAGCCTGTATCGACTGCCACGCTGCCGCCTACGAGCGCTGGCGTGGCTCCGACCACGACAACGCGATGGACCTCGCTACCGAGCAGACGGTGCGGGGCGATTTTGACGACGCCACCTTCACCTACGGCGACGTGACGACACGCTTCACCCGCCGCGACGGCAAGTTCTTCATCCACACCGAGGGCCCGGGCGGCGAGCCGGGCGAGTTCGAGGCGCACTACACCTTCGGCATCGAGCCGCTGCAGCAGTACCTCGTTCCACTCGACGGCGGCCGGCTGCAGGCCTTCAGCCTCGCCTGGGATACCGAGCGCGATCGCTGGTTCTTTCTCTACCCCGACCAGGACATTCCCCCGGACGATTGGCTGCACTGGACGCGCAACGGGCAGAACTGGAATGGCATGTGCGCCGAGTGTCATTCCACCAACCTCATCAAGGGATACCGGGCGGACAGCAGGACCTACGAGACGACGTTCTCAGAGATCGACGTCTCCTGCGAGGCCTGCCACGGGCCCGGCTCGCGGCACGTCGCCTGGGCCGAGGTGCCGCCGATGGCGCGCCGCGACGTCGACAACTACGAGCTGCCGGTGCGGACCTCCGACATCGACAACCGCCAGCTCGTGTCGTTGTGCGCCCCCTGCCACTCACGCCGCGCCGAGCTCGACGACTACGATCACACCCAGACCGAGCTGCTCGACGTCATGCTGCCGTCGCTGCTGCAGG
>JASFRZ010000317.1:0-6143 GCA_050114655.1 Acidobacteriota bacterium | reverse complement strand
ACATCATTCGTCGGCGCGCCGCGGCGGGCTTTCACCGAAGCGCTTGCACAGGCTGTCGAGCATGCCGCCGACGAGCTCGCTCTTGGTGGGGTGGTAGAACTCGCTCATCGCGCCGGCGTGCGCCGTCTCGCAGTGCTCGATCAGGTAGGCAGGTAGGTGGATGAGCTCGCCCGCACTCTTGCACAGCAGGCCGGCGCCGAGCAGCACGTGGGTGTCCAGGTCGGCCACCAGTTCGCCGAAACCGAGCTCGTCGCCGGCGAGGTGCAGCTTGCCGACGAAGCGGGACTCGCGGGAGGCGGTGGCGACGTTGTGGCCCGCGCCACGCGCCTGATCGGCGGAGAGGCCGGCGAAAGCGAACTCGGGATCGCTGAACACTACCTCGAGGTTGGCACGCCGTGACCATGCGTCGGCGCTCTCGTTGACCGCGTTGGTGGCCGCGATGCCGGCTTCTATGTGGGCCAGATGGACTACCATCCGGCGCCCGATCACGTCGCCGGCGGCAAAGATGTGCGGCTGTCCGGCGACCCGCATGTCCTCACCCACCTGCAGGGCTTCGCCGTCGAGCTCGATGCCGGCGGCGGCGAGGTTCAGTGAGCCGAGCGCCGGTTTGCGCCCGGTGGCGAGCAGGACCTTCTCGCTCACCACCGGCACCGTCCGGTGCGGGCCGGCCGCCTGCACGACGAACAAGCCCTCGTGGTCCCTGTAGACGCGCTGCGCGGCGTGCTGGCGCAGTACCTCGATACCCTCGTGCTCGAACACCTGGGCGAGCCTCTCGCCGAACGCCTCGGGATACATCGACAGGAAGCGCGAGCGCGCCAGCACGGTCACCGCAGAGCCGAGCCGCGCGTAGCGCTGCGCGAATTCCAGGCCGATGGCACCGGCACCGATCACGGTGAGCGACTGCGGCAGCACGGTGTTGGCGAGCAGCTCGCGACTGGTCCACACCTCCTCGCGCATCGGGGCAAGACCTTCGATGTCCGGAAAGTGCGGCGTCGAGCCGGTGGCAATGACCGCGGCGTCGAACGAGAAGGCCTCTCCCGCAGCTTCGAGCGAGTGCGGGCCAGTGAAGCGCGCGACGGTGCGGATGACCCGGAAGTCGTCGGATTCCTTGGCCGAGATCGCGGCCTGGCGAAAGGCGCGGAAGCGGGCGATCTCACGCTCCTTCCAGGCCATGAGCTGCGCCAGGTACGCCTCGGGGCGATAAGGCTCGACGCGTAGCCAACCGTGCCGTTTGGCGTGATGCATGGTGTCGATCGGCTCGAACATCGCCTTCGAGGGCATGCAGCCGAAGTTGACGCACAGCGATGCGAAGTCGGCTTCGTCGCCCATGAAGAAGAGTACCTGGGCGCCCAGGCGGGCCGCGGTGCGCGCCGCAGTGAAGCCGGCAGAACCGCCGCCGATCACCGCGATGGTCTTGCGATCGGTCATGGCGGCGAATTCTACCAGGGTACCGCCGCAGGGCGACGCGCGACGCGGGCCGGTAGCAAGGATCTGAAGCCCAGAAACGAGCGCGGCGCCGGAGGTGACCGGCGCCGCGCGAGGGAGGGCGGCGCGCCAGCCGAATCCCGTTCGCTCCCCGTTGCGCCGGGACGACGCTGGCGCGCCTTACAAGCTTTCCAGCTTCTGCATGATAAGACGCGCAGAGGGCAAGAAAAGTTGCGCTACGCGCCGAATAAGGTACGGGGAGAAGAACTGGGAGCGACGTCGGTGGGCAGAAAAAATGCGCGCCCGCAACGCACGAGGCTTGTCACGGCGCGCGATTCTGTGTACGGTCTCGATGCCCATTGAGGGAGGGCGGCGCGCCAGCCGTGCCCATGGCCGCTCCCCGTTAACGCCACTGCACGGCTGGCGCGCCTACACGCTTCAGTCCCCTGGACGAGCAAGACACGTGCCATCCAGGGGATTTTTTTGTGCGTCGCCGCGGAGGACCCACTGCACGGTCTTCCCGGCCGCCGGACGGTGCCTCCGGTCGCTGGCTCGCCGCGCCGACGTGGGTCAGACTGTGTTGTATCCGAACACCGCGTTCCGGATACGGACACCCGTGGTAAGCGACGACGAGGCAGATGCTGGAGATCTGGCACAATCCGCGCTGCTCAAAGAGCCGCCGCACGCTGGAGTTGATCCAGGACGCGGGAGTCGACGTCCGGGTGCGCCGCTACCTGGAGGATGCCCCCACACCCGCCCAGCTCGATGCTGCGCTCGAGGCGCTGGCCATCGAGCCGTCACAGATCGTGCGCTGGGGTGAGGTGCGCGCCAAGGAGCTCCATCTGCGTGATCGCGAGCTGTCGCGCAGCGAGTGGCTAGCGCTATTGAGCGAGAACCCGATCCTGATCGAGCGTCCCGTGGTGCTCCGTGACGACGGCCGCGCAGTCATCGGACGACCGCCCGAGAGCGTACTCGAGCTGCTCAATCAGAAGGGCCGGGCGCATACGCCGGCCGGGAGCTGACCTGCCACAGCAGGTAGCCGGCCCAGGTCAGCGCGACGATGATCAGCAGGCCGCCGAGCCGATCGGCGCCGCTGGCGAGTGTCGCGTCCCAGTCGAGCATGTCCAGCCGGGTCAGCAGGTTGTTCCAGTCGTGATAGCCGGGCACGTCGCGCCCGGTGACGCCGCCGAGCAGGACCAGGCGCTGTGCGCGCGCGTCGTTGATGTACGGTGCCAGGTCGATCAGATTCTGGCCGGTCCACCACAGCATGACGGCAGCGGCAAATGCGTCGCGCTTGCGCAGGAAGGCGATCAGGCAGATCGACGGGATCAAAACCTGGAACAGGGAGCCGCCGAGCGTGGCCATGAAGCTTCCCAGCGGCGCCAGGATGATGTGTCCGGCCTCGTGGAACACCAGGTTGGCCATGCTGAGGATGTAATCGAGCACCGATACACGCGTCTGCGAGCGGCTCACCGCCAGCCCGACGTAGAACCAGCCGTAGTAAGCGAGCAGCAGCCACAGGGCGACCCGTCCCCAGAGGTCGACGGGGCCCGCCGCCGCCGGCGGCTCGAGCGCCGCGTCAGCTAACGGGCGGAAGAAGCGCCCGACGGCGCCGGGCATCCCCGGCGAGGACGCAACGCCGCCGTCGCGCCGCATGTTCTGGCGCGCGCGCGGCACCGGGGCGCTGTTCAATCGGTCTCCCGCGGCGACGGCTGGGTGTGGCCGCGGATCGAGTGCGGTACATAGGGTGCCTCGAGGCGCGCGATCTCCTCGGTGGACAGGGTGATCTCGGTCGCCGCGCAGGCGTCGGCGATGTGCTCCACCTTGGACGAGCCGATGATCGGCGACACCACCGAAGGCACCGACAGCAACCATGCGAGGGCAACCGACGCGGGTGCGTCGCCGCGATCGTCGCTGACCTCGAGCAGTGTGTCGATCACCACGAAGTCCTCTTCGCGAAAGTACATGTCGTCGGCCATCGGGTCGGCGGCGGCGCGCCGGGTATCTCCCTTGCTATCGCGCGTGCGGCTGCCGGTCAGGTGTCCGCGTGCCAGCGGGCTCCAGGGGATCACGCCGATGCCCTCGTCGATGCACAGCGGGATCATCTCGCGCTCCTCCTCGCGGTACATCAGGTTGTAGTGGTTCTGCATGGCGACGAAGCGATGCCAGCCGCGCTCACCGGCGCGGTGCAGAGCCTTGGAGAATTGCCACGCGGCCATGCTCGAGGCGCCCAGGTAGCGCACCTTGCCGGCGCGCACCAGCGAGTCGAGCGCTTCCAGAGTTTCCTCGATCGGCGTCTTCGGATCCCAGCGATGGATCTGGTAGAGGTCGATGTAGTCGTGCCCGAGTCGTCGTAGCGAGGCGTCGCAGGCTGCCAGGATGTGCTTGCGTGACAGGCCGCCGCGGTTGGGGCCCTCGGCCACCGGGAAGAAGACCTTGCTGGCGAGCACGTAGTCGTCGCGCGGGGCGATATCGCGCAGCAGCTTGCCGGTTACTTGCTCGCTGACGCCGTTGGAGTACATGTCGGCGGTGTCGAAAAAGTTGATGCCAGCCTCCCAGGCGGCCTCGAAGTGCGGCCGCGCTTCGTCCTCACTCAGCGTCCAGGGGCGCCATTCGGGGTCGCCATAGGTCATGCAGCCGAGGCAGATGCGCGAGACTTCGAGGCCGGTGTTGCCCAGTGTCTGGTATCTCATTCGTTGCTCGTCGGGTCGTAGACCACCCGTCCGTCGACGATGGTCATCAGAATGTGCCCCCGCAGCAGCGCATCCGGATCGGTGGAGCCCACCGCCAGAGGGTCGATATCGAGAACCGTCATGTCGGCCCACAGGCCGACCGCCAGTCTACCTGCCGTCGCCTCGACCAGTGCCGCGCGCGCCGCCCACGAGGTGTAGCCACGCAGTGCCTCCTCGGCGCTCATGCGCTGGTCGGGGAACCAACCGCCGGGCGGCTGCAGCTCCTTGTCGGTCCGGGCGATCGCCGAGTGCAGGCCGTAGAAGATATCGTGATCCGATCCCGGCAGGTCGGAGCTGAACACCAGAGGCACGCGGATGGCGCGGAAGGTGCGCCAGGCGTAGGCGCCGGCAAGACGCTCGGGGCCGAGACGCTCGATTGCCCAC
The DNA here is from genome assembly GCA_050114655.1 of Acidobacteriota bacterium. GTDB lineage: Bacteria > Acidobacteriota > UBA890 > UBA890 > UBA890 > JASFRZ01. Next base: position 1,602 of record JASFRZ010000317.1, on the reverse strand, counting down.
GCTTTGTCCTCCACCGCGTGGGGCGGCTGCATGGAGGCGGTCAGGCCGAGCGTGCGGAAGCGCCAGAAGTCGCCCGCCTGCACCACCTGGGCGTGCTCGACGCGGTTGCGCAGCGCGCGGGCGCCGGGATCGCGACGCAGCACGCGCTCGAAGAAGTCGAGCGTCTCGCGGTTTCCGGCATCGCCGATGGCGTGCACTGCGGCCTGGAAGCCGGCGCCCATCATCTGTGCCACCAGCTCTTCGTCGAAGCCGTATTCGTTGCCGGCTACGCCGTACTCGTCGGGCCGGTCGCTGTAGGGCTCCAGCAGGCGCGCGCCGCGCGAGCCCAGGGCGCCGTCGTAGTAGGCCTTCACCGCGCGGGTGATCAGCAGGTCGTTGCCGTCGGTGTCCGGACCCCAGCGCATCCAGCGGCGCAACAGCTCGGGGTCGCGGGCGTCGAGCATGGCGTAGACGCGCAGCGGCAGACGGCCGCCGGCGGCGAGGTTCTCCAGGGCGCGCATCGCCGGGGCGTCTACGCCCGCCTCGTGCACCATGGTGAAGCCGGAGCGCGCCATCTCGCCGAACCCGAGCAGATAGCGCGCCTCGATCTGCTCGGGGGTGGGCGGGGGTACCGCGCCGGTGAGCAACTCGGTGGCGCGGTCACGCAGCAGGCCGGTGGGGTTGCCGGACGCATCGCGCTCGATGATGCCGCCCTCGGGATCGGGGGTCGCCGCGCCGATGCGGGCGGCGTCGAGCGCAGCCTGGTTGCCCCAGACCGCGAAGCCGTGCAGGCCGCGCATCAGCACCGGATGGTCGGGCACCGCCTGCGACAGCAGCGCCTTGTCCGGGTAGTCGTCGGCCCAGGCGCCGTCGTCCCAGCCGTAGCCGATGATCCACGAGCCGGCCGGCACGTCGCGCGCTCGTGACGCCACCCGCGCCACCGCGTCGGCTTCGTCGACCGCGTCGACCAGGTCAACCTGCTCCAGCGTGGTGCCCAGGTTGAGCACGTGCGTGTGGGCGTCGACCAGGCCGGGAATCAACGTGGCGCCGTCGAGCTCCACCACCCGCGTGCGGTTGCCGATATAGCGCTCCACCCCTTCGTCGTCACCGACGAACAGGATTGTGCCGCGCTCGGTCGCCACCGCGGTTGCATCGGGGTGCCAGCCGGAGGCGTCGTGCGGTGCGTCTGCGGCGGGCTCGCCGGAGCGGTCGGGCTCGCCCCAGTCGAGCGTGTACACGCGCCCGCCTCGCAGTACCAGGTCAGCGGGCGGCGGGGTGAAGCCCTCGGCGCAGCCGCTCGCCAGCAGCGCGACGGCGCAGGTGAGCATGGGCGCGCCTCGTAACCTCTTCATTCGCGCACCAGCCAGCCGCCGCGCTGGCGCGCGTAGGCGATCAGCAACTCGACGCTGCGACCGTAGCTCAGGATGCCTTCCGGAACGCCCTGGCCGCGCAGGTAGGTGTCGTACATCGAGCGCGAGGTGCGCGCCGCGCGCCCCTCGAACTGCGCCCAGTACTCGGCGGCCGCGGTGATGTCGCGTTGCACGCCGGGAAGGCGCCGCGCGACGAGCGCGGTGGCCCGGTCGCGGTCGTAGCGCGCGAGGGTCGACAGCAGCTGGCGCTGGG
>JASFRZ010000316.1:0-6148 GCA_050114655.1 Acidobacteriota bacterium | reverse complement strand
AAACGGGCGGCACTGAACTCCGGCGACCTTCGCCGGCAAGGAGGAAGTAATGGCTGACATGCTGCTCGTGGGGAGCAAGACGAAGGAAGCGCTCAAGGCGCATGGCTGCAATGTGGGCGGCGACGCCTTGGAATCGCTGAACATGTTGGTCCACTGGTACTGCGAGCAGGCCGCCAAGCGCGCCGCCGCGAACGGCCGCAAGACGGTCCGCGGGCACGACTTCATCATCGGCGAGTAACCCCGTGACGCGCCCGCGGGCGTGTCGCTGACCTCTCCGGAGGTCGACGAAATCCCAGGCGGGCCCCGATGCGATCGGGGCCCGCCTTTCGTTCAAGGAGCGCCATGACGAGCGCCCCGGTCCGGGAGCAGCCGCGCCCGGAGCACGAGATCAAGCTGGTGACCCCGGTCGCGCGGGCGGCAGCAGTGTCCGCGTGGCTCGCGGGGCGCTGCCTGCCCGACCCGAAGTACCCCGTTGGCGGGGTAACCAGCATCTACTACGACAACCGCGACACCGAGCTGCTGCGCTACAAGGTCAACAGCGATTTCCTCAAGTACAAGGTGCGCGCGCGCTGGTACGGCGATCCGCGCAACGACACGGTGCTGGAGCCGGCATTCATCGAGCTGAAGCGCAAGGTCGGTGGGCGGCGTTTCAAGACCCGCCTGCCGCTCGACGTTCCCGCGGCGCAGATCGCCACGACGCAGCCGAGCGCCCCGTTGCTGCGCAACCTCCTCGCCAGCCTCCGTTCTCAGGGCCACTGGGTGCGGACCGACCTGCAGCCCTTCCTGCGCATCGCCTTCCGGCGCCACCGCTTCGTCGATCCGACGACAAGCTCGCGCATTTCGGTCGACTTCGACATCCGCGGCTGCAGCGTCAATCCCGCGTTGCTGCCGCAGAGCAACCCCGCCGCGCTGGCGCACGCGGTGATCGAGGTGAAGGGACCCGCCGCCGAGCTGCCGCGCCGGCTGGCCTGCCTGCGCGACATGGGCTGCTGGCCGGAGTCGTTCTCCAAGTACGCGCGCTGCTTCCTGAAGATCACCAGGCGCAGCTCGTTTTGAGCCGCCGCCCGCTAAACTGAGGCAAGGAAACCCCGGAGAGCCGATCGAACATGCAACAGCTTCTCGACGCGATTCGCCAGCTCGGCAGCCCCGATGTCGCCCGTATCGGCATCGGGCCGCTGCTCACCGTGCTGCTCGTGTCGCTCGCCAGCTCGCTGTTCGTCGCCTACCTCTATCAGGTCTTTTACCGGGCGCGTGCAACCGGCAGCCAGGTCTACCGGGCTTTCCCGCTCATGGGAATCTCGATCACCGCGATCTTCGTAGCGGTGCAGTTCTCCCTGCCGTTGTCCCTGGGGCTGCTCGGCGCCCTGTCGATTGTTCGCTTCCGTACGCCCATCAAGGAGCCCGAGGAGATCGGCTTCATCCTGCTGGTCATCGCCACATCGCTGTCGGCGGCGACCTTCAACCTGATGTTTCTCGGCCTGATTCTGGCTGTCGCTGTGGCGGCGCTGTTGCTGCTGAGGGCGCGCGTGCCGCTGGTATCGTCGCGACTCGCCGACGGCATGATGCTGGTCACCCTCCCCGCGGGCCGCTCTGCGGCGATCGACGGCGTACTCGACGCGCTGCGCACCGAGCTGCCCAAGGGGTCGGTGGATAGCGTCACCGACGGCGAGCACGAGATCTCCATCTCGTATCGCTTCCGCGGTCTCGATCAGCAACAGGTGGCGGAAATCTACGGGCGCGTGAAGGCCCTCGAAGGCGAGCCGCGGCCGAGCATCTTTTTCCACGAAGCCGGAGATGTCTGATCGCTCGCTGCCGCCGCGCGCCCTGCTGACCATCGCCATCGCGCTGGCGGTCTTCCTTTTCGGCGGGAGCGTCGCCGAGCGCCTCGACTACTTCCACGGGGTGCGCGACACGCTGCAGGGGCAGGCGGGCCCGGCGGGCATGCCCAACGACGGCGACGTCGGCGGCGTGCTGGCGGCGGCTCTCGATCGCTACGGCGTCGGGACCATCTTCGGCCGCCTCCCCGAAGCGTTGCCGAGCTCGCTCATGGTGCCGCCGGAGCGCCGCCGCGGCCGTTTTCCGGTGCTTTCGATCGCCGCCGACGAGGACTATCTGAACGATCCCGAGATCGGCCTCATGCAGAACATGGAGCGCACCGGACCGGACTGGGAACGGCTTGCCACCGTCAGCCTGTGGGAAGGCGGCGAGCTGGTGGTCGGCAGCCGTGTCGGCCTGCGCATCCACGGTGATTCGACGCGCTATCGCGGCGACCCGAGCTTCCGCCTCATGTTCCGTCCGACGTACGGCGCCACCAGCCGCTCCGGCGGCCGTCTGTTGGGGGCGGACGCCGCGCCTGCGGCCGCCGTTGTGGTTCACGTCGTTCGCTGGCGCGGAACGTACCCCAACATCTTCGTTTTCGAGCTCGCCCGCCGCCTCGGGTTGCCGACGGTCAACTTCCGCCCGGCGCGGGTGTTTCTCAACGGCCAGCCGCGCGGCATCTACGTGCTGACCGAGCGCGTAATGCCGGACGGCTGGGGCCTCACACACTTCGGCGACCGCGACTTCTACATGTACGTCTACAAGGGCGAGACCAAGCCGGCGAGCCGGGCGGCGCACGCCGAGCTGGAGGAGTGGGTGCGCACCAACGGGCCCCTCACCATGGCGCAGGCTGCCGAGCGCATCGACGTCGGCAACCTCACCCGCCACCTGGTCACCGTGATGTTCGCCTTCACCACCGACTGGGCGCAGGGCGCCGCGCTGCTCGACACCAACGACCCAGAAGCGCGCTGGTTCTGGCTGCACTGGGACATGGACCAGAGCTTCGATCTACGCGGCACGATCGAGGTCGAGCCATGGCAGCAGCCTTTTTTGCAACTGGTGACGCTGGCGGGCACGCGCGACGAGCTCGAGGCCTGGGGAATCGTCACCGACGACCGTCACTTCGCGCGCCACCGTGACGACATACGCCGGCGGCTGTTCCTGCAGCTGCTGCGCGACCCCGAGTACGTGCGCTACTTCGTCCGCACGATCACCGACGTGCTCAACCACGAGCTCACCGAGCGCTACCTGCAGGAGCTGCTGCAGCGCTACAGCGCCCTGGAACAGGCTCCCGGTGGTGTGTACAGCCGGGTGGACCTCGGCGACTTCTTCCGCCACCGTCCGGACTTCGTGCGCGCCGAAGTGGCACGCGCCTTTTCGCTCGCGAATCCCGTGCCGCTGCGCGTGCAGACCCCCACCCCGCTGCAGCTGTCCATTGATGGCTACCCCGAGACGACTCCCTGGCAAGGTGCCTACTACCCCGGCCAGACGGTCACGGTGCAGGCGCCCCGTGGAGCCGCCGTCGACCACTGGCTGGTGGACGGCCGCCGCGTCGACGGCGATCATGTGGAGGTGGCGATCAACGCTCCGATGACCATCGAGGCGGTTGCCGCGGGCGAGCGGAGGGTGCCGTGAGCACCACCTGGGATGTCGACATCAGCCAGCTCGCCGCCGCCCTGGAGACCGACAACCCGCCCCTGCTGGTCGATACGCGCTCGCGGCGCGAGTACGCCGCCGAGCACATCCCCGGGGCGGTTCACCTGCCGTTCTGGCGCGCCGGCGCGCGCCATGCCGAGCTCGCCGCCGATCCCGACACCCACATCGTGCTGTATTGCGGCCACGGCCCGCGTGCGCAGTTCGCCCAGCAAGCGCTGCAGCGACGTGGCTACCGTTGCGTTGGGCTCCTGCGCGGCCACTTCCAGGCGTGGAAGGACCGTTCGTGACCCTCGCAGCCCTGCTCGAGCCGGCGGCCGCGGTGCTCGCCGGCCCGGCGCAGCACCCATGGGCTGCCACACTCGCCGGGGTCCTCTTGGTCGCCTCGCTGGGGACCGCCGGGGCCCAGGACGCCGGCTTCCCGGTCCGGCGCGGCGGCGCCCCCTTTGACGCCCTGCTCGACGCAACGAACGGCGCCTGGGAGGACGCCGCGGCGATCACCTGGGGTACCGCGCCCTATCCCACCGAGTTCCGCGCGCTGCGGACCGCCGACGGCCTGGCGCTGCGCTTCCATGCCGTCGATGACGCCCCCTGGTACACGTTGACCGAGCGCGACGACCCGATCTGGAACGAGGAGGTGGTGGAGATCTTCATCGATCCCGACGGCGACGGGCACAACTACGTCGAGATCGAGATCAACCCGGCGAACGTCGTCTGCGACTTGCAGATCTTTGCCACCGCCCCCGCGCTGAGCTCCGACATCGACTGGAACTTCGCCGGCGTCGAGACGCGGGTCTCCCGGGTCGACGACGGCTGGATCGCCACCGCAATCCTGCCCTGGGAAGGGTTCGCCGCGCTGCGCGACACCGCCGTCCGCCTGCCGCCCACGGCGGGCGACGCGTGGAGCTTCAACGTGTTCCGCATCAAACGACCGGGCGGCGCGGCCGAGCCGGAGCGGGACGTGCTGTACGCACCCTGGTCGCCGACCCCTTCGCTCAGCTTCCACGCGCCTTCGGCCTTCCGCCCGCTCCGCTTCGTGGAATAAGGCGAAAGCGATAACGCGGCGTCTGCGGCGTTGCGACCCCTCGGTCTGCCTCCGACGTACATGAGTACGCCTCCGGCAGGGCGGGCGGGTTCGGAAAGAACGCGCGCCTTGCATCCACCACGTTCTCGCTTTCGCTGCTCCGTCGTCGCCGGCTCCCACTGGACCCGGCTGCGGCGGCAGCGCGCGCGGTCCGGGAGGGTCGGGAAGCGCTAGCGCGTGGCGTCGTGTATGCGGAGAATGAACACGCCCTCGAGGCCGCTTGTCACCACCACCACTCCGCTGTCGAAGAAGGGGTAGTTGCTCCACGAGCCGAGCGCGCCGGTGCTGAGGTTGCCCATGCCCTCGTTGCCGCCCCATGGAACGGTGTCGAAGTAGCCCACCGCGCGCATGCGCTCGGCGTCGCTGACGTCGTAGACCCGCAGGCCGCTGCGGTAGTTCGACTGGTACATCAGGTCTCCGCGCACATACAGGTTGTGGTCGGTGGCCGGGCTGTCGGTGATGTACTGGGCCACGAGCACGGGGTCGTCGAGTCGGCTGACGTCGAAGATCAGCGTGCGCGTGCCGCGCGTCAGGCCGGCCACCTCGTCGCCCTCATCGTTGACGTAGAAGTGCGTGTGGTCGTCGCTGATCCATCCCTGGTGCGTGTACGCCGTGTTGGGGTACTCCCCCAGGCCCAGGGCGACCGGGTTTCTCTTATCCGTCAGATCGGCGATGCTCAGACCGGTCTCGTTGGCAGCGAAGCAGATCTCGTGGCCGCGATAGGCCTCGTCGGGACCCTGGTAGCGCACGCACATCGCGTCGTGCGTGTAACCCGTGCCGCGCCGGCCCGTGCGGGTATCGGCGAAGCAGCCGACGAAGACCGGATTGCGCGGATCCTCGATGTTGAGGATATGCAGCCCGCCGCCGCAGTCATTGCTCGATCCGTTGGCGCCGACGACGTAGGCGAAAGGCTCACCCTGATCGATGACGATGTTGTGCGCGCTGGCGACGCCGTCGTAGTGCGCGAACTCATGAAAATCGAGCGGCTCGCCGGCGAAGCGGCGCAGCTCGGTGAGGTCGAAGACCTGCACACCGTGGCGGCCGGCGTTGTCGGAAACGATGTAGGCGTAGTTGTCGTACACCTTGATGTCGCGCCATAGCGTGCGGCGTGCGCCGTTGGTGCGCTCGAGGCTCCCCACCCACACCGGTCGCTGCACATCGGTAACGTCGACGAACGAGGTGCGATCGTGCAGCCCGACGAGCGCGTAGTCGTGGTCGGTCTCGGGGTCGCTCCAGCCCCACACGTCGTTGGTCCCGATGCGCGGGCCGCCGCCGATGGCACGCACCGGCAGGAAAGAGACCAGATCGATGTTGTCGCACTCGAAGATGCCGGCATGGCCGTCAACGCACTCGAGCTCCCCCCCGACGATCGGCTGGAGATCCTGCGGACCGTCCTGCGCCGGCACCGCGCCCCACGAAGGGGTCGCGATCGTGCCGGCGGCGACGAGGCAGATGGTAGCCAGGAGCCGCAACGAGGCAGCCGCAGCAGAGCACGCAGGGCGAACGGGAGGTTTCATGGGCATCGGGGTCTGGCGCGGGCGCGCGCAGGCGCGCGTCGCGTTACCTGGGGATCGGGGCGATGATTGGCGATCG
>JASFRZ010000315.1:0-6150 GCA_050114655.1 Acidobacteriota bacterium | reverse complement strand
TGGTGTTCGTCGCGCTCGCACCCGCGCCGGACAGATCGATGGCGCTGCCGCTGCCGCTCGAGGCGGCGACCGCCGCCTTCGCGGCGATCACCGCCGCATCGATGTCCTTCGACGACGACGCCATCACGCTGACGGTGCCGTCGGCCGTTGTGTCGACGTCGTCGATGATCGCCTCGACGGTGCTGGTGATGGTGTTGTTGGCTTCGGAGGCAGCCACGCTCCCGGTAACGCTGCTGCCGCCGCTGCTGAAGGCGAAGTTCGCCGTGACCGAAACAGCGTCGGCGTTGATGACACCGCTCTCGGTCGCGCCGACCGTTACCGGGCCGCCGGCGTTGACCGTGTTGACGGTGTTGGGATCGGAATCCTCGATAGCCGCGCGGGTCGTGGCGGTGATCGTGTTCTCTGTGATGGCGACGTTGGCGCTGAGACCAGCCGCGGCGCCGCTGCTCGATGAGGTGATCGTCAGCGACGTGCCGAGGGCAAGTGCCTCGATCGAGCCTGTGCTCGATGCCGTGACGCTCACCGGACCGCTGGCATTGACGGTGGTGTCGTCGATGATCGCCGTCGTGGAGCTGTTGATCTCGTTGAGAGCGACCGCGGCGCCGAGCCCAACGCCGACGCCCGTTCCCTCGCTGACCGTGAGCCCGAAGCCGACTTCTCCGGCGAGCGCTTCGATCGTCGAGCTGTCCGTCGCGGAGACGCTGACCGCACCGGCAGTGATCGCCGAGGGATCGATGGAGGCCGTGACCACACTGGTCACGGTGTTGCTCGAGCCCGCCCCCGCACCGGCCAGGTTGAACGTACCGCCCTCGCCGATGCCGAGCGAGGCGGTGACGGCGAGCGCGAAGGAGTTGATCGTCGTGTCACCGGTGGCATCGATCGACAGGGCGCTGGAAGCGTTGACGGTCGAGTCCACGACCTGGGCAGTCACCGTGCTGTTGATCTCGTTGACTGCAGCGGCCGCGCCCGCGGCGACGGAGGCGGTCGTGGACATGCCGCCGTTCGCGATCGACAGGGCACCCGTGCCCGCGTCGGCATCGATCATCGACTGATCGAGCGCGGCCACGGTGACAGACGCCGCGATCACGGTGCTGCCGACGATCTCGGCGATGGTGATGGAATTGATGGTGTTGCCCGAACCCGAGCCGGCACCGCCGAAGGCCGAGCTGGTGGTACTGATTGCGACCTCACCCGCCACGGTCAGCGCGTCGATCGTCGGTGCTGCGGTAGCCATCACCGCGACGGCGTCCGCATTGACATTGGAGCCCTCGATGACGGCTGCCCGCGTGCTGTTGGTGATCGTGTTGATGGCAATCGAGACGCCGATCGCCCCGGTCGCGCTGTCGGTGGCGACGGCCACGGCAAACCCGCCGGCGTCGGCGAGGATGGCCGAGTGGTCTTCCGCCGTCACGTTGACGTTGCCGACCCCCATGGTCCCCGCCGCGACAGTGCTGCCGCCGGCGACCAACGCCTCGACCGTGTTCTCGACGTTATTGAGCGTGACCGAGCCCGCGGTGGTGAACCTGGCGTTGTCGCCGGCCACGGCCGCAACGCCGATGGCATAGGCTTCGATCCCGGCGTGGGCGGTCGCCTCGACCTCGACGTTCCCCATCGTCGACGTGACCACCGCGCCGCCGCCTATCCTGGCGCTGATCGTATTGTTGACCCCGTTGGTAGAGAACGCGGCCCCCAACGACGCCTTACCCAGTGTCAGCGCTGCACCGCCGGTGATCGACAGGATCGTCGTCACGTCGCTGCCATCCTTGTCGGAGGCGGCGATGTACACATTGCCCAGGGCCATCACGCTACCGCCGCTGACGTACGCCTCGATGGTGTTGTGGATGTCGTTGGTGGCGTACGAGCCGCCCAGGGCGAACTTGCCGTCGGGCCCCTCGGCTGCGATCCCGAGTGCGACCGATTGGATATCCTGGAACGAGGTCGCGATGACGTCCACGGTGCCGGCTCCGGCCGTTGCGTCTACCGTGGAATCTTGGATGTACGCGCGGACGGTGTTGCCGACGTCGTTGGTGACCGTCGCGGCACCCACCGCCAGGCCTGACTTCTTGATCGTCGCCGCATTGGCCAGGACGTTGATCTCGCCGCGATCCCGGGCCCGCACCGTCACGCTGTTGCCGGCGATCACGGCGGCGCCGTTCGAGATGTGGGCATCCACTTCGCTGGCGATGAGGCTGTCGGACGACTTGGTCTGGAAGGTGGTGTCGAGGCTCAGAGCCGGCAACAAAGCCGAGTAGGTGACCATGGTTGTGGACGCCGCGAGCACCTCGACGTCCACCGCGGTCACCGAGGCGTTGTCGATGACGGCCTTGACCTTGTTCTTGGTGCCGTCGACCGCGGTGGTGGCGGCAACCACTTGCTCGTTCTCCACTTCGCCGCGCACCGAGACGTTGCCGCCGGCCGACACCGTCGCCCCACCCTGGATGTAGCCACCGGACTCGCCGCCGGTGGTCATGATGGCGCGGTCGTTGGCCAGCGCCAGGATTGCGTTGCCGAGATCGAAATTGAAGGTGAACGAGGAATCCGAGGCGGCGTTGATGACCTCGTGCGCGTTGACCTCGACGTCGCCGCCGGCCATGACGGTGCCGCCGTTGATGCGCGCCTGGGTGCCGGAATCGAGCGGGTCGGTCTGGACGGCTGCGGTCGCGGCCCCGGACGGCGCCGCCGCGGAGACGGCGCCGGCCACCGCCTGCTGCCCGCCACCGACACCCTGCGCGTACCGGTTGAGCAGGCCGCCGATGCCATTCCCGGCGTTGTCGGCGAAAGCGAAGATCTGCTGATCGAGCGGGTTCTGCAGCGCGTCGGCGGTGCCGAGGTCGCTGAGGGCGCTGAGCGGATCGAAGGTAAAATTGCCGATGCTGATGATCGGCTCGAAGGAAGCGCGGATGGAGTACAACCCGACCGACGCCACGACGCTGATCCCCGAGTCGGTCACGCCGACGGCGGCGATGAAGCTATCCACCTCGATGCGCGACAGTGCGTGAACGTCGACATCCTCGACGGCGGTCACGTTGCCTTGGATGACGGCGGACGTGTCGTTGCGGAAGAGTCCGACGTCGAACCCGCCGGCGACGCCGAGCCCGCTGCCCTGACCGAGCAGCAAGTTGACCGCGGCGCCGAAGGTCCGCGCGTCGTTGAGCGCGGTGATGTTGACGTTCCTGGCGTTCACCGTGGCGCCGCTATCCACCAGCGCGGTGGTATCCGAATCGACGACCATGAAGCCGAGCGTGCCGGTGAAGGCGACACCGGCGGCCGCCCCGCCCCCCGCTGCCACCGAAAAGACCAGCTCGCTGGATGCCGCCTGGATGCCGAGTCCGTGGATCGCCTCGGTCGGAAACCCGCCGCCCATGGAGACCGTGCCGTCGTGCACGTCGATGGTGTCGACGGTGTTCCCCAGGGCGGTGACGGTGGCACCCTGGGCGAGGAAGGCGCGCGTGTCCTTGTTGATGAGGCTGACCGCGGCGGAGGCACCGACGGCCAGGGTGCCGCTGGTGCCGAAGGCCGCCTGCCCGGCGATCACGTCGGTATCGGTGTCGTCCTGGGCGCTGATCAGCACGTTGCCTTGCGCCGTCACGACGCCGGTCGCGTCGACGAAGGCGTGCGTGTTGCTGCGGATGGAGATCACCGGGAAGGACGCGTTCAGGTTGAGACCGAAGCTCCCGGTGCTTGCTGCCATTTCGGCGGCGATTGCCAGCACGTCCTCGCTAGCGATGGCCAACACCTCGACGTCCTGCGCGGCATCCGCCGAGCCTGCCACGTAGGCCTGCGTCAGGTTGTCGAACAGCGACAGGTTGCCCGAGGCGCCGACCGTGGCGAGGCCACCGAGGCTGAAACCGCCGGCGATGCCCATGTGGAAGACGTCGCTGCCAGCGGCCACGCGGATCGACTCGTCGCTGGTCGCCTGCGCGCCCTGCGCGATGAACGCGGAAGTCTGGTTCGCCACCACGGCAGCGGAACCGGAGAGCTCCGGCGTCACCAGGCTGCCGGGCGAGGCGGCCAGGCCGCGGGCCACGGTCTCGATGTCGTCGCGCGACGTGGCGGTCACGGCAATGCCCTTGAAAGACGCCGGCGGGGCCACGGGCGTGGCGAACCGCTGTTGTGAAAGTGATTCGTCCACCGAAGGAACCGTGACGACGGTCAGGAAGCCGAAGATGTCGGAAATAACGTCGGCGACGGCGTCGATGATCGGGTTGTCGAGCACCGGAGCCAAGGCGCTCGCGACGTCGTACAACGGCGCCTCGATCTCGCCGTAGTCGCCGCTTTCCGCGCCGTACGTGATCGCGAACTCACCCGTTCGGGCGGTGACCGGCGCCAGCGTTCCGCCGGCGTGGACCATTGCGGTGCCGGCGATGAACGCCTCGGTGACCTTCGCGACCGAAGTTGCCGCCAGCGATGCGCCGGCCGCACCGACCGCGAGAGACAGACCCGCCGCGTCGGCCGAGACATCGACCTGAGTGCTGTCGTCGGCAGCAATCACCACGGAACCTGCGGCGTCGACGTCGGCGCCGCTGTCCACGTACGCCTGCGTCGTGATGTCGAGCCGGTGCACGCCGCCGGAGCCGGCAATGGTGGCGAGGGCGCTCAAGCTGAGCGTCCCGGTCAACGACTTGACGTCCTCGCTGGAGAGCGCCTCGATGAAGATATTGCCCCCGGCGTCAACGAGGCCGCCGATGAACGCGAGCGTGTTCTTCTGCAGCACGCCGGCGTCCACCGACGCGCTACCGTCGGCGAGCAGGGCTCCGCTGAGCACGCCGGCCTCTCCGATGACCGTGGTGTCGCTTTGCGCGTGGATCGCGACGTTCTGAGTGGCGCCGCCGAGTGTTGTCTGGTTGAGCTGTGCGCCGACGTCGGTGAAAGCCCTGGTCACGGCAACGAGCGCCTGGATGTTGATCGATCCTGCGACTGCGGCGAGCCCCGCGGCGGTGCCTGCCACCGCCACGCCGTGCATCGCCTGGTCCCCGGCGGCGAGCACGGAGATCGCGCCATCCGCATCCACCTGCGCGGCGCCGATGGAGGCTTCGGTCAGGTGTTGCATCAAGGTGAGACCGACCGACGCCCCCACACCTGCCCCGAGCCCCAAGGCCCCGCCGCCGGCAAACGTCATGGTGGCCAGGTCGCTGTCCGCCGATATCAGCACGTCGCCGGTGGCGTCGAGGTTCGCGGTGTCACCGACCTCGGCCTCCGTCGTGGTGGCCCCGCCGTTGATCGCCACCGAACCGGCGAGACCGGCGCCAATGCCGCCCGCCCCGGAGCTGGCACTGGCGACGAACGTCTGTGCGCCGACGTCGCTTGCCTGAACGGTGATGTCGCCCGCCGAAACCGTCGCCCCGGTCCCGATGGAGGCACGATTCTCGCCTCCCGCGAAGTTGACGGCGATCGCGAGTCCGGCGTTCGCGGAGTTGCCCACGGAGGACGCGTCGGCCACGGCGGCTGCCGCCTCTTCGAACTCACTGCTGACGCTCACCGCGCCACCGGTCGATATGACCGACGTCCCGCCGGCAATCTCCGCCAGCGCGTCGGCCTGGACGACGTTGACGCCGATCGCCGCGGCTAGTCCCATGCTCGGCAGCGCGATGTCGGCCTCTTCCTCGCCGTCGTCGAGAATGTCAACGAAGCTCGGTACGACCGGGATGCCGGCGTCGCCGACCGGCAGTCCGAGGGCGTCGGCGACGTGCTCATCCACGAGCAGGCTGCCAAAGCCGCCGTTCTGCCCGGCCACGGCCTCCGCAGCGGCGCCGATCTGCGAGGAGCTCTGGACGGAGACGTTACCGCCGGCGGTGAGGTCCCGGGCAACGCGCGCCGTTGCCGCGTCGAGCACCACTGTCACGCCAATCGATGCGCCGGCGGCGACATCGGCGCCGGCGGTTTCCGCGTCGGCCGTCGTGCTCACCACATCCGCATGATTGGCGGCGACGTCAACGGTTCCCACTACCGTCAGGGGCCCGCCACCCGCGACGATCTCCGCCGTGGTGTCGGAGTTGGCGACGCCGACGGCGATCGCGGCGCCGAACGCCGCCTCGCTGTCCGCCCCGGCCTCTGCGACGGTGTCGACCGCATGCAGAGCGTCGGCAAGCACCGCGACGCCTCCCGCGCCGCTGACGCCGGCAGTACCCAACGCCGCACGCGTATCATTGA
>JASFRZ010000314.1:0-6188 GCA_050114655.1 Acidobacteriota bacterium | reverse complement strand
GGACGTTCTCCGCCGAAAGGCCCTTGGGGCCTTCCTTGGTATCGAACTCGACCGTCTGACCTTCGGTCAGGGAACGGAAACCCGTGGCCTGAATGGCCGTGTGGTGTACGAACACGTCGGGCCCATCCGCTTGCGCGATGAAACCGAAACCCTTGGCGTCGTTGAACCACTTGACAGTACCGGTGGCCATTTATGGCCCTCCTTCCGATGTAACTAGCTGCCTTCGACGGAAGGTGGGGTATCTCCCCGACCTACAAAAAAAGCCCGCCAGGAGTATTGCTTCCTTGCGGGTTGTTACTAAGCATCCGTCATAAAGCAAACTAATGTGGCATCCAGACGGTAGCAAGATCGGGGGCAAAAATAAAGCGCCAAATGCGACAAAAAAGTCCGGCGATGACGGCACTTAGAAGCCGTCATCGCCGGGGTGACCGCGGTGCAGCGAACAACGTTGCGCCACGCTCGACGGGGTCGGCCCGCAGCGGCGCGCGAGCGGGTCAGCGGGCATCCTCGCTCACCTTGGCGACGAACATCCCGGACTGCCCGGCGGTGAAGATGATGATGCCCGAATCGAAGAACGGGTAGTTGCTCCACGAGCTCGCGCCCCTCATCCCCTCCGGAGCGGTGTCGAAATAGCCGATCTGGGCGATGTTCTCCGGGTCGGAGACGTCGAACACCCGCAGCCCCGAATCGTAGTTGCTCTGGTACATGCGATCGCCGACCACATAGAGGTTGTGGTCGGTCGACGTGACGTCGGCAACGTACTCGGCGACGAGCACCGGGTCATCGAGCTCGCGGACGTCCCACACCAACGTGCGGGTCCCCTCCACCAGGCCGGCGGGCTCGTCCCCCTCGTCGTTCATGTAGAAGTACGCCTGGTCCTCGGTCAGCCAGCCCTGATGAGTGTAGGCAACGTTGGGATAGGTCGACATGCCGACCGCCACCGGGTTGCGCTTGTCGGTGACGTCGGCGATCGACAGCGCCGTCTCGTTGGAGCCGAAGCAGATCTCGTGGCCGGTGTAGCGGGTATCAGGCCCCTTGTAGACGACGCACTGGGCGTCATGCGAATAGCCGGTGCCGCGACGGCCGGTGGAGGCATCGGCGAAGCAGCCGGCGAAGGAGGGCCGCTTGGGGTCCTCGATGTTGATCATGTGCAGGCCGCCGCCGCAGGTCTCGCCGCCGCCCGAGGCGCCGACCACGAAGGCAAAGCGCGAGTCCTCATCGATGACGATGTTGTGCGCGCTGTTGATGCGGTTGTAGTGCGCGTCCTCCATGAACACGATCGGCTCTCCCTGGAACTCACGCAGGTGGGTCAAGTCGAAGACCTGCACGCCGTGCTCGCCGGCGTTGTCGGACACGATGTAGCCGTGGTTGTTGCTCACCTTGATGTCGCGCCAGGTGCTCGGCCGCGCGCCCTCGGTCATCGGCAACGTGCCGACAAAGATCGGCTCGTAGGGGTCGGAGACGTCGAGGAACGCCATCTTGTCGGTCATGCATACCAGGGCATAGTCCTTGCCGGTCTGCGGATCGCTCCAGCCCCAGATGTCGTTGGTGGTCATGCCGCGCGAGCCGCCCATCTCGCGGAACGGCACGAAGGCGAGGATGTCGACGCCCTCGCACGGATAGCGATCGATCATGCCGTCGGTGCAGGGGTGCAGCTCGCCGGCCATCGCCGGCAGGCCCTTCATCTCGCTGACCACCTTGTTGCGGTCCCAGCCCTCGTAGCCGCGCGTCATGATCATCGCGGTGCCTGCGCCGCGGTCGTCGCCCGGCATGCCGGCGACCATGACGTCACCCGCCAGCGCCAGCGTTGCGGCGAACTGCTCACGACCGCTCAGGCCGGCGGGCCCGACCTTCGACGCCGACGTCACCTGGATGTCGCCGTCGTCGGAGAGGCGGGCGTCGAGCCGGTAGATCGCGCCGCCGCTGCCCGGCGTGCCGACGTAGATCTCGTCGTCCGCGGCGACGATTGACGAACCGAAGCTCGCACCGGGACTGGCCTCGAACGGCTGCAGGGTAGTCGTGGCACGCCACTCGCCGCTCTCCTCGTCGTAGCGGTAGCCGACAACGGAGCCGACGCCGCCGTTGCTGCCCGACGCGCCGACGAGCGCGAAGCCGCGGTGGAGTAGCAGCGCCGAGCCGAAGCCCGCGCCCGACTCGCCCTCCTCCGGGAAGCGTCCGATGCGCTCGAAGTCGTCGCCGTCGCGGCGGAAGGCGTATACCATGCCGGCGCCGCGGCTGGTGCCGGGGGCGCCGATCAGCAGATGCTCCCCGGCAACCGCGATCGAACTGCCGAACTGAGGCCCGACAGGGCCCCGGAAGCGACGGCGCGGCTGCTCGGCGTCCTCTTCGGGGGCCTCCTCGATGTCGTCACCGGCGAGCCGGGCGATCTGCTGCCAACCAGCCGCTGCGCGCGTGAACACGTAGGTCGCGCCCTTGTTGTCGTCCGCACCGGTGGCGCCGACGTAGAGGGTGTCGCCATCGAGCAGCAGCGCGCTGCCGAAGCGCTCGCCGGGCGCGCCGGCGTCCGCCACCAGGGTGCCAGCCGGGCGCCAGTCGCCACCGTCGCGCGCGAACAGGTACACCACGCCCCGCTCGTCGGTGACCGCGCTGACCAGCAGCTCGTCGCCCTGCGTCGCCAGGGCCGTACCGAAGCCGTCGCCGTCGCGCGCATCCTCGGCGGTCAGCGCTGCGGCCTCGCTCCAGCGGCCGCTATCGCGGCGATAGACGTAGACGAGGCCGGACGGCACGTTGTTACCCGGCTCGCCGACGAAGACCTCGTGCTCACCGACTGCTACCGAGCGACCGAAGCCGACCTGGGCGAACGCGGGCGTGATGAAAACGGACACCACTGCGACAGAGAAAGCCACAAACAGGAGTCTTTTCACGACAACACCTCGGACTACGGGAAGGACAAGGACGCGGGGAGCCTAGCAGGCCCCGCCGGGAGGGACCACGCGGTCGCCGTCGCGCGTGGTGGGGGTGGGGGTCGCCCAATTCCAGACCCTGAGATAGTCTTTTCTGAGCGCCTGTCCATCCGCCGCATCAAATGGGAGTTGAACGCATGCGACCGCGCATCAGGTTCCTGACCGACGAGCTCGTCGATCGCATCGTCGACGAGGCCATGGACATCCTGTGCAAGCTCGGCGTCGAGCTGCACAACCCCGACCTTCTCGCCGTCCTCGCCGATCACGGCGCCGACGTCGACGAGGCCCGCAAACGCGTCGTATTCACCCGCGACCTCATCGACGACGCGCTCGATTCCGTACCCCAGTCGTTCGAGCTGTACGACGCGCGCGGCGAGCGCACGCATGAGCTGGGTGGTGACAACGTCCACTTCACCCCCGGCTCCGCGGCGCTCAACCTGCTCGACTTCGAGAGCGGCGAGATCCGCAAGCCGCAGACGGCCGACTATGTCGCTTACGTGAAGGTCGTCAGCCAGCTCGAGCACATCGCCTCGCAGAGCACGGCGATGATCCCGGCCGACGTCCCCGAGAAAGCACAGGACAGCTACCGGCTGTTCCTCAGCCTGCTGTACGGCAGCAAGCCGGTGGTCACCGGCACCTTCACCATCGCCGCATTCGAGGTCATGAAGGACATGCTGGTGGCGGCGCGCGGCTCGGAGCGTGCGCTGGCGGACAAGCCGCTGAGCATCTTCTCATGCTGCCCTACCTCACCCCTGAAGTGGAGCGACGTGACCTCGCAGAATGTCGTCGACTGCGCACGCTACTCCATTCCGATCGAGCTGATCGCCATGCCGCTATCCGGGTTCATGGCCCCGGTGACGCTGGTCGGCACGCTGGTGGCACACACCGCCGAAACGCCCAGCGGGATCGTGCTCAGCCAGATCAGCCGCGCCGGTGCTCCGGTGCTCTACGGCGGCTCCCCGGCGATCTTCGACGTGCGCTACGAGACCACCCCGATGGGCGCCGTCGAGACGATGATGATCGACTGCGCCTACAACGAGATCGGCAAGCGCCTCGGCCTGCCGACGCAGGCATACATCTCACTGTCCGACGCCAAACAGCTCGACGCCCAGGCCGGCCTGGAGAGCTCCATGGGCGCGACCCTCGCCGGGCTGGCCGGCATCAACAACGTCTCCGGGCCGGGAATGCTCGACTTCGAGAGCTGCCAGTCGCTCGAGAAGCTGGTGCTCGACAACGAGATCTGCGGCATGGTCGGCCGCCTGCTGCAGGGCATCACACCGAAGGACGATTTCCCCGCCCTGCCGCACTTCGAGGAGCTGTTGCGCGAGCAGCACCTGCTGATCTCCGACCACTCACGCCGCTACCTGCGTGAGGAGCACTACTTTCCGGGTGCGGTGATCGATCGCGCCAACCGACCACGCTGGCAGGCGGAAGGCGCGCGTACCTTGGGTGAGCGTGCCCATGCCCGCGTCGGCGAGCTGCTGGCGAGCTACGAGCCCGTTCCGCTGCCCGAAGAGACGGCCACGGAGCTGGTCGCGCTGATGACCTCCGAGGTGCGTCGCCACGGGCAGGAGAAGCTGCCGGAAAGGCCGCGATGAGACGCACGCTGAGCCTCGGTGTCGACGACGTCATGCCGCCGCGACGGGCGGTGCTGGCACACCAGGGCATTCCCCCGGAAACCGACGTTTCAACGCGCATTCTGCGACTTCACCGCTGCGCCGAGGAGGCCTTCGTCGACTGTGCGCGCCCGGTCGGGCTCATCGGTGAGATCGGCAAGGGAGAGTTCGAGGTGGTGTTCGCCGGCGATGGCGAGAATGCCGGGGACGCCGTCGTCGGTTTGCTGGTCGACAACACCGAACGCCTGGCGCTGTACGCAGCGACCATCGGCGGGCAGGTCAGCCGGCGCATCGAGGAACTGTTCGCCGCCAACGAGTTCGCTCTCGGCTCGATGCTCGACTCGGTCGCCTCGATGGCAGCCGAGAAGGCCGCCGACGCGCTCGCCTCCTGGTACCGCGCCCGGCTACTGGAGCAAACGGGCGCAGAGGGAGATCTCGCGGTGCTGCCCTACAGCCCCGGCTACTGCGGCTGGCACATCACCGGTCAGCGGCGCCTGTTCGCCTGGCTCGAGCCCGAGGATATCGGCATCTCGCTCAACCCGAGCTGCATGATGAGCCCGCTGAAGTCGGTCAGCGGCGCGCTGCTCGCCGCGCGCCCCGAGGTACACGTCTTCAAGCCCCGCTACAGCTACTGTCCCGACTGCCGCCAGCGCTCGTGCATCGGCCGTATGCAGCCGCTGCGGGCGGCGCTGCGCAGCGCCTGAAAGGAAGCGCCCATGGAACGGCTACAACAGATATCGGCGGCCTTGCAGGAGGGTGATGACGGCGCCGTCGCCGCGCTCACCCGGCAGGCGCTCGACGGCGGAGCGACCGCCGAGGAGATCCTCGCCGGCGGCCTCATCGCCGGCATGGATGTCGTCGGCGCCCGCTTTCGCGATCACCAGATCTTTCTGCCCGACGTGCTGCTCGCGGCCCGCGCCATGCAGGCCGGCATGGCGCTGCTCGAGCCGCTGTTCCTGCAGGGCGAGAGGCGCGGCCTCGGCAAGGTGGTGATCGGCACGGTGCAGGGCGACATTCACGACATCGGCAAGAACCTGGTCGGCATCATGCTGCAAGGCGCCGGCTTCGAGGTCATCGACCTCGGCAAGGACGTGGCGCCGGAAGCTTTCGTCGACGCCGCGGTGGAGGCCGACGCCGGCATCATCGGCATGTCGACGCTGCTGACCACCACCATGCCGGCGATGGCACGCGTCGTCGCGGTACTGCGCGAGCGCGGTCTCCACGGCCGCATCCGCACGATCGCCGGCGGCGCCCCGGTGACCCCCGAGCTGATCGCCGAGCTCGGCATCGACGCCTACGGCTACGACGCCGCCAACGCGGTCGACCGGCTCAAGGAGCTCACCGCCGCGCCGGCGCCATGAATCCGCTGCTCGAGGAGCTTGCCGGCGGAGCCACGGTGATCGGCGACGGCGCTCTCGGCAGCCAGTTGATCGCGCACGGCCTGCAACCGGGACAGTGCCCCGACCTGATGTGCATCGAGGAGCCCGAGGTGGTGGCGAACATCGCGCGCGACTACCTTTTCGCCGGCGCCGAGCTGCTCACCACCAATACCTTCGGCGCCTCACCCCTCAAGCTTTCGGACTACGGCCTCGAAGGGCGCGCCGAGGAGATCAACCGGGCCGGGGTGCGGATCGCCCGCTCGGTGGCC
>JASFRZ010000313.1:0-6209 GCA_050114655.1 Acidobacteriota bacterium | reverse complement strand
GCTCCCGAGGGGTCCGATCGGACATTTGTGGTAAAGATACACGCTACCTGTTCCCCTCCAATCAGCAGCCCCCGAGCCATGGCCCAGACCCGCAAGCTCCCCCGCACGCGCATCATCCTGACGCTCACCGCATTGCTGTCGGCAGCCGCCCCGTCAGCACCGGCCGCCCCCGGCCCGCATCAGCCTGCGCCGGCCGCACCCGGCGTTCAGGCTTCCGACTCCGGCGGCCTGGAGACGCTCTATGAACCCGGCGCGCTGCTGTCCGACCGCAACGGGGACGGGCATTCGGACTTCGTCGACGCGTGCCTGGCGTTGGCGGCCACGCCGAGCGACGCGGAGGTCGCCGCCGCCGCCGACATTGCCGCCCGCCTGGGCTTCGAGACCGCGTCGATGGACATCCCGCTGCCGCGCCACGGCGCCGACTGCCCTGGCATCGCGCTTGCCATCGGCGCGCAGGCTCTCGCCGACGAGGCTCCGGCCGACGAGCTCGAGCCCGGCGCCGGCGCGCTGACCTGGAGCGACGGCGATACGACGATCGTGCGGGTCGACGGAGGCGACGACGCCGGCACCCGTGCCGCGGCGCTCGCCCTGGCCGGGCACCTGCCCTATCTGTGGAGCCCGGAAGGCGCGACCCTCGCCGACGTCACGGCCGCTGTACGCGAGGTGGTGACCGCGGCCGGCTTGACAGCCGAAGCGGTGCGCGCCCGGCGGCTGCTTGTACGCGCCGACGCCCCCGGACTCGACCGCGCAGAGCTGGAGCTAACCGTCCCCGCCGGCGATGTCGCGCGTGCCGCTGAGGCACTGCGGGCGATCGCGGAGGCTATCCGCGACCGCAGCGACCGGCCCGCCGACGAAAGCGCCCCCCCCGCGGCCGACGAGCAGGCGGCTGCGCGCCAGCAGACGGCGGAATCCGCGCAGCAGACGGGCGAGGCACGGCAGGAGACCGGCGGCGAAGAGGAACCCGCCGCCTCGCCGAGCCTGCGCTTCGAAGGCTTGCGCATGCTGCGCATCGCGATCAACGACACCGACGGCACGGAGGATGTGGTGTGGGTCGATAATCCGCACCAGGTTGCCGCCGCAAACGGCCGGCGCCCCGGCGGCGGCGACAAGGGCGACCTCGACCTGTCGAACCTGTTCACCAACGACGGCTTCTTCGCCGACACCGACGGCAACTTGATCCCTGACCGTGTCGACGTGGTGCTGAGCCCGGTGGGCGATACCGGCGCCGCCACCGCCGACCTCGCTGCGCGCCTCGGCCTCGAGGCCACCGGCATCACCATCCCCATCGCCAAGACCGCCGACGAGATCGACGACCCGGCAAGCGAGCCGCCGCTGGTGATCATCGGCGCGCGGCATCCCCTGATCGCCAGGCTGGTCGACGACGAGAAGATCGAGCTGCCCGAGCTCGGCCCCGGCGAGGGCTGGATCGCGGTGGTTCGCGAGGCCTTCGACGAGCGCACCGCACTGGTGGTCACCGGCGGCGACGACGATGGCCTGCGAGAGGCATTGCGCCAGCTCGGCGACACCCTGCCCCACCTGTTGTACCGCGGCAAGGACCGTCCCACCGTCGAGGACGTCGAGGACGCGCTGTGGCGTGCGGTCTCGGCGCGCTCGCCGATCGGCCAGGCGGCGACCGCGCTCTACAAGCTCGACACCATCGCCGCCCATCTCGACGGCCGGGACCTCGAGCAGGTCGCCATCGATGTGCACGTGGAGAAAGCCGATTCCGGCCTGGAGGAATACGTGCGCGCACGCGCCGCCACCCTGTTCACCGCCGACACGTTGCAGGTGACAGTCGACGACATCGACGTGCAGAACGCCTCTAAGCTGATCGACGAGACCATCGACATCCCTTCCGAGGTCGATGACTTCTGGCAGCGCTTCAACGACGCTGTGCTGCCGGCGGTGCGGCCGGGCCGGCAGGTGCATCTGCGCGCCTTGCTGAGCGAGCCTCCCGAGGTGCGCGCGGACATCGCCGAGCGTGCCCGTAACCAGCTGATCGCAGCCGGCGCCGCCGCCGATACCGAGGTTACCGTGCTGTCGGCCTACAAGCAGGGCTATAGCTGGCTGTACGACTACGTGCGCCCGCAGCTCGCGGGCCGGCCGGTCGCCGGCATCAACATCCGCTTTGCCGAGGTCGGCGCGCCCGAGGAGTGGCCGCAGCAGGCGATGTACACGCCGACGCGCTGGTTGCTGGAGATCTTCCCCATCGACGAGGTGCTCGCCCGCGATCTCGGCCTCGATCTCGAGCAGATCGCCTTCGAGAAGATGCCGAAGGACGCGCCGGCGTACGAGGTGATCGCCACCGCCCCCGACGGCAGCGAGATCCTGCGCGAGACCTTCGAGCCGCACTGGGTGCTGCGCGACTACTTCGACCGCTTTCCCGACTACGAGAAGGCGCGCGTCACCACCGGCTGGATACGCGCGCAGGTCGGCGGCGAAACGGTCATCGACGAACGCATCGTCACCGACCTTGAGCGCTTCTGGGACCACTTCCAAGGCGACACCCTCCCCCGCATCTACGACCACGTCATGATCACCGCCGAGGGCAAGCCGCGCGCCTCCGATGCGCCGCAGTTCGGCGAGCTGCGCATCGACGTGACGCTCTCCGAGCCCGACTACCAGATCGGCGTCGACAAGGAGCAGGTCGCCTCGATGGAGGCGCTGCACGAGGAGATCTACTTCTCCACGCTGCACTTCTTCGACGTCATGGGGCGCATGGCCACCGGCCAGGCGCTCAGCTACCCCGGCCGCGTCATCCCGATCGTGCATCCCAAGGCGGACGGCAAGCCGGGCAGCGCCCACATCACGTTCACCGGCTTCGACGCGCCGCATCCGCGCGTGCAGGTCGAGTACACCGAACGCGGCGGGCGGCCGCAGGAAATGCGTCGCGACCTGCCCGAGGTCTCGATCGATCGGCCGACGCCGCTGCAGGCGCGCGTCTCCACCGCCACCGAGGGCGTCGACACCCTCGGGTTCTACGTCAAGGTCGACTTCGAGCAGGACCGCCGCGATGAGTTCGCCCGCCGCACTTCGGTCGAGAGCATCGATGCGCGCATCACCAACGCGGAGCAGACCACAGCGGTCATCGACAACGCCGGTGCACTGCATGCGGACGGGCTCTACGCCGAGGAGCTTGCCTTCCCCGGTCTCGGCGACATCGAGCTGGTCGTCGGCTGGGAGCGCGAGCGCTCCGCCGACACCGAGGTCGTCGCCGCCCTGCCGCGTGGCGGCTCCCCCGCCCCGCTGCCCGATGTCACCACCTATCTGCCGGAGGGCGACGATTGGCGTGATCAGCCTCTGGTGCAGTGGGACACCCCGATGCCCCCCGACGAGGCCTACCAGGTGCTCGCCAAGATGGACACCTTCGCGCAGGCCACCGCCTACCAGGTGGGCCACTCCTACCTCGGCAAGCCGGTGTGGGCGATCGACCTGATGGCCCCACTCGACGGCGACCACTGGTCGCAGGCCAAGGCAACCACGCTCAAGCCGACGGTGGTCTACTCGGCCCGACAGCATGCCAACGAGGTCTCCTCGACCAGCCACGTGCTCAGACTCGGCGAGATCCTGCTGACCCGCGACGAGTATCCCGACGCGCTCGACAAGGTCAACGTGGTGATCCACCCGATCACCAATCCCGACGGCGCCCAGCTCGCCTACGACCTGCACCAGATCACCCCCGATCACATGCTGCACGCCGGCTACCTGGGCGCGCTCGGCGTCGACGTCACCTCCGGGCAGGGCTCGCCCGATCCGATCTACCCGGAAACCAACATCCGGCCGAAGCTGTGGGAGACCTGGTTGCCGGATCTTTTCCTCAACCCGCACGGCTACCCGTCGCACGAGTGGGTGCAGGTGTTCTCCGAGTACGCCGCTTGGGTGCGCAGCCGCGCCAACCCGAGCCGTGGATGGTGGGGGATGCGCGGCTGGTTCATGCCCTCCTTCGGCTACGTCGACGACCCGCGTTACCCCGATCTCAAAGATGCCGCCTTCGACATCCGCGACCGCATCACCGCCAAGATCAACGGCGCCGAAGAGATCCGTGCCCTCAACGACCGCGCCTACGACCGTTACCGCCGCTACGCCTTCGCCTGGGATCAGGACGCCTTCAAGCTCGACTTCACCGACGACGTGCTGATCTACACGCCGATCCTCGGATCCACGGCGCGCAACGGCACGATGTCGAACCCGCGCGTGACGGTGTGGTCCGGCACCACCGAGGCGCCCGACGAGACCGCCTACGGCGACTGGCTGCAGCTGGTCGCCACCGGCGGACTGCAGTGGGACAAGGCGCTGCTCGAATACCTGCTCGACGGCAACCACGTCATCGAGCGCGACGAGAACGCCTTCAACGGCGGGATGAGCTTCAAGATCAACCGCCCGCGGCCCGCCAAGCCGCCCGAGGACGAGCAGGAACAGCAGGACGCGCGGCAGCGACGATAGCATCGACGATCGGGAACGGGCCCGGTGTTGTCCGTAGCTCGATCGACTACGGACGGACATCTCGACCAGGAGCGACCCCATGACGGTGAAACGCAGCCACTTCCTACCGCGCAGCCGCGACGGCTGGATCGCGGTGATCGCGTTCCTCGCCCTGATGGCGCTGGCACAACCGCCGATCGTCTTTCGCGTTGCCAACCGGATCACCCCCTGGGTGCTCGGCATGCCGTTCCTGTACGCCTGGCTGCTGGCGGTGTACCTGGCGATGATCGGCGTGCTGCTGTGGGTGCAGAGGCGCGGGCTGTGAGCGCGGAGCGCCGGTGATGGAGCCCTGGGTCATCGCGACGTCGCTGATCTTCGTCTACCTCGTCCTGACGGTCATCCTCGGTCTGGTAGCCAACCGGCGCATGAGCGTCGACATGGAGGACTTCCTGCTGTACGGCCGCAAGGCCGGGTTCGTGGTGCTGTACCTGACCGTCGTTGCGACCTACCACTCGGCCTTCGCGTTTCTCGGTTCCGGCGGCTTCTTCTACACCCACGGCATCGGCTTCTGGGACGCGGGCACCTGGACCATCCTGGTGGGCGCGATCACCTACGTGCTCGGCTCACGCATCTGGGCGCTCGGCAAAGCCTTCGGTTACGTCACCCCGGCCGACTTGCTGGCCGACTTCTACGAGTCCGAGGCGGTGCGGGTGGTAACCGCGGTGGTCTCGGTGCTGTTCACCATCCTCTACATCCAGGTGCAGGCGCAGGGGCTCGGGTACATCCTGTCGGCGGCCTCGGGGGACCGCATATCGTTCGAGGCCGGCACGCTGATCCTGCTGGTTGTGGCGGCCTTCTACCTCGCCGCCGGCGGCCTGCGCGCGGTCTACTGGACCGATGTCGTGCAGGGGGTGTGGATGTACGCCGCGGTGTGGATCGGCGCTCTGTTCCTCGCCTACAAGCTGTTCGGCGGGCCGCTGGCGCTGTGGCAGCGGGTCGCCGCGGAGCGCCCCGATCTGCTCACCATGCCCGGCCCGCAGGGCTTCTTCACCCCCGGCATGTGGCTCGGCATGAGCATCGCGCTGTCGTTCGGCATCGTGCTGCAGCCGCACATCATGATCCGCTACTACACCGCGGTCGACGGCCGCACCATCAAGTGGCTCGGCGCCACCACGCCGATCTACCTGATGACGCTGTACATCCCCACCGCGCTGGTGGGCCTGGGCGGCGCGCTGATCATGCCCGGTCTGGAGACCCCCGACCGGGTGTTCCCGCTGATGCTCTTCCGGTACGCCCCGCCGCTGCTCACCGGCGTGATCCTGGCAGGGGCCACCGCCGCCGCGATGTCGACGCTCGATTCGATCCTGCACTCCAACATGACGGTGCTGACGCGCGACATCTACCAGCGCTACATCAATCCCGCCGCCGACGACCGCCGGCTGGTGTGGGTCGGCCGGATGATCGTGGTCGGGTTGCTGGTGGTGGGCTACGTCCTGTCGGTGCGCACCTACGCCTTCCTGGTGACGCTGGTGACGCTGTCGGGGTCGGGCGCGCTGCAGCTCCTGCCCGGCGTGCTGGGCGTGTGCATGCCGTCGAAGCGGCTGCGCACGGCGAGCGGTATCCTGGCGGGTATCGGCACCGGTTTGATCACCCTCTACGTCACCCTGTTCATCGTGCCCAACGCCCTCGGCATCCATCACAGCGTGTGGGCCCTGGCGGTCAACTTCGCCACCGTGCTGGTGGTGTCGCGCTTCACCGCGCCGCCCTCGCCGGCCACCGTCGAGCGC
>JASFRZ010000312.1:0-6210 GCA_050114655.1 Acidobacteriota bacterium | reverse complement strand
GCGGCGCGTCGCCATAAAGTTGTTCACCCGCGAGCTGCCGGCCGGCGCCAGCGCGCGCGACCACCTGCTGCACGAGGCACGCGCCGCCTCCGCCCTCTCCCACCCCAATGTGTGCACGGTGTTCGAGGTCGGCGAGGAGGACGGTCACCCCTACATCGTCATGGAGTACGTTGATGGCCGCACCCTCGATGCCTTGATCGCCGGTCGCGATTTGCCCGCCGAGAGGGTCATCCGTTACGGGGCGCAGATCGCCGACGCCATCGCCCACGCGCACGGAAAGGGTGTGATCCACCGCGATCTCAAGAGCGCGAACGTGGTGATCACCAACGACGGGCGCGCCAAGGTGCTCGACTTCGGCCTCGCCTCGACGCAGGTCGGCAAAAGCGAATCCGCCACCCGAGACGTGACCTCCGCCGAGGCCGGGCGCATCTCCGGCACGCTGTCGTACATGGCGCCGGAGGCGCTGCGCGGTCAGCAGGCCGACGCGCGCAGCGACATCTGGGCGCTCGGCGTGATCCTCTTCGAGGCCGCCACCGGCCGCCTGCCGTTCACCGGCGAGACGTCGTTCGAGGTCAGCACCGCGGTGATGAAGGAATCCGCCGACCTGCCGGTCGAGGTCGCGCCGGGCTTGCGCGCGGTGATCCAGCGCTGTCTGGAGAAGGCCCCCGGCGAACGCTACCAGTCGGCCGCCGAAGTACGCGCCGTGCTCGAAGCGCTGCAGACCGGCGCCACAACCAGCGGCGACGCGCTGTCGGCCGAGGTCGCGGCGGCGGCGCGTGCCGCCGGCACGCCGCGCTGGCTGCCCTACATGGTCGCGTTCACGCTCGTCGCGGTGGTCGCTCTCGCGGCGTGGGTGGTCTTCGGACCCGGCGGCGGCCGCCAGCCGGCCAAACCGGCGCCGGGCGCCACCCCGACGGCCTCGGGCCCCGCCATCGGCGCCTCCGGCCGCCCGACAATCGCCGTGTTGCCCTTCCGCAACCGCACCGGCTCGGCGGACATGGCGTGGATGTCGGAGGGCGTCCCCAGCATGCTGCTCACCAGCCTGGCGCAGACCGAGGGCCTCGACGTGGTCGGCGACAGCCGCATGCAGGAGATCGTCGCCCAGCTCGGCGAGCAGACGATGCAGGATCTCGACGCCGCCGCCCTCGCCGAGTTCGCGCGGCGCTCGGGTGCCGGCGCGGTGGTCGGCGGCGACCTCTACTACACCGGCTCCGAGTACCGCGTCGACGTGCGGGTGGAGGACATCGCCGGCGGCCGTGTGCTCGACGCCTACACCGTCAAGGGCCCCTTCGTCTTCGACCTCGTCGACCAGCTCGCCGGACAGATCGTCGCCGGTCTCGAGCTCGAAGGCGGCGCGCCGGCAGAGAGCATCGCCGACGTCACCACGGACTCGCTCGACGCCTGGCGTCTGTACGACGACGCGATCCGGGCGCGGACCAACCTGCGCTACGGCGATGCGGTGCGCGCGCTCCAGCAGGCGATCGAAATCGACCCCGACTTCGTCATGGCCTACTACCAGCTCGCCCGCATGCCCGACTATCTGGCGGAGCCGGCGAAGGCAAGGGAATACGACGAGCTGGTCATGGCCAACATCGACAAGGTGCCGGAGCGCGACCGCTTGCTGGTCGAGGGGAACTATGCCTTCGAGCACGAGGACGACGTCGCCCTGGCCGAGCAGCGCTTCGAGGAGCTGGTGCGCCGTTATCCGGACCACGAGACCGGCTGGCTCCGTCTCACCGACGTGCGCGGCGGCAGCCAGGGGCAGCTCGGCTTCAACGAGGAGCAGATCGCCACGCTGCAACGCGCCGTCGAGGCAATGCCGGCCTCCGGCGCGCTGCACAACCAGCTCGGCTACGCGCTCGCCGACAACGGTCGCTACCCCGAGGCGGTACGCGCCATCGAGCGCTATGTCGAGCTCAACCCGGAGGAGCCCAACGCCTACGACAGCCTCGCCGAGATGTACGTGCTCAGCGGCCAGCCGCAGATTGCCTTCGAGAAGTACGGCGAAGCCCTGGAGGTCGACCCCAGCTGGGGCGCAGGCCACTACGGCCGCGCCATGACCGCCGCGATGCTGGGCAGCTACGACGAAGCGCTGGACGAGATGGAGAGATTCCAGGAGATCTGGATCGCCGACAACGTCGGGCCGCTGAGCCTGTACGCGCCGGTGCGCGCGATGCTGCTGTCGAAGCTCGGGCGCTACGACGAGGCGATGGCGCTGTTGCGTACCGACCGGCAGACGAGCATCGAGGCCGGCATTCCTCTCGTCCAGAAGGGCGTCGAAATCATCGGCGTGCACGTCGCTCTGGAGGCCGGAGATCTCCCCACCGCACGCGAGTTCAACCGGCACCTGCTGGAGGGAATCGATGGGGTCGCCGTCGCGGCGGCGCGGCGCAGCATGGAAGCCTCCGCCAGGGCCCTGTCGGGAATCATCGCGCTGCGCTCCGGAGATCCCGGTGCGGCGCGCGACCTGCTGGCGCGATTGCGGCGCGAGGCACTCGCGGACCCCGAGGTCGCGTTCGGCACCGACCTGCTCGCCGCCGAGCTGGCGCTGGCCGAAGGCGACCTGCAGGCCGCCGAGCAAAGCTTTCGCGCCACCGAGCCGCCGCTCAAGGCGTTCTACTCGGCCTCGGCCGGCCCGCCGACGTTGCTTTCCAACAATCACATCTTTCGCGACGGCATTGCGCGCGTGCGCGTCGCCCAGGGCGACATCCCCGCCGCCATCCGCATCTACCGCGAACTGATCACCGTCAACATCGCGTCGAAGTACAACGCCTTCCTCGACCCGCGTTACGTCCTGCGGCTCGCCGAGCTGCTCGACGAGAACGGCCAGGCGGACGAGGCGCGCGAGCGGTACCTGCGCTTCGCCGAGCTGTGGCGCGACGCCGACGCGCGTTTCCAGCCGGAGGTCGCGCGCGCCCGGGAGCGTGCCGCTGAGCTCGGCGGCTGACACCCTCCAGGGCCCCTCCTGAATCGCTCGAGCGCACCGCTCACCGACTACCGCAGACTAACTGCCGCCGCCCTTCTTGGTCACACGGTCGATGGGCCGCTGCATCGCCGGGCCCGGCCGCGTCGCCTCGCGCGTGTGCATGTCGAAGCGGTCGCCGGGAGCGAGGAAATAGAACGAGCCCCCCTTGCCGGCCGGACCGTCGTCGCCCGCGGGGCCGCCGTCGACCCAGGCGTTGGCGTCGTGGATCAGCACGTAACCCTGCCCCATCACCTCGAAGGTGTCTCCGCGCACCACGATTGCGGTGTTCTCGTCGAGGCCGATGCCGAGCAGCTCGGGACGCTGCTCGATGATCTCTACGAGGTCGAACTGACGGTTGCGCATCAACACGTGCTGGTCGATGGCGGTCCCCTTGAGGAACCCCATCCCCTCGGTGTGATCGCCCATCATGATGGTGTTGCCGGAGGTATCGCCGCGCGCCAGGTACTCACCCTGGATCGTCGCACCGGCGGACGAGCCGCCGATTACCCCGCCACGCTCGAGCACCTTCCACAGCTCGTCGTGGGTGAGGGTGTTGAGGTAGGCGTCCGCCAGTCGCCACTGGCGGCCGCCGTTGAACCACACGCCTCGGGCGCGCCTCAACGGCTCGACGAACGCCGCGCTGTCGGCCACCGCCCGGTCAGTGGTGTGCAGCACGGTCAGGTCGGTGGCGCCGGCGCGCTTCCACGACTGCAAGCCGGAGTTCCATTCATCGTACTCTTCCCCGCCGCCGGCCGTGGGAATCACGACGATCGGCGCGTCGGGGCCACCGGCGAGATCCAGGAAACGCTGCAGGATCGCCGGGTCGCGCATCGCCCCGCCGACGATCACCAGGGAGCCGGCAGTCGGGCCGAACTCGGGGGTGCGTTGTCCGCGCCCTTGCGCCGCGCCGGCGACGCCGATCGTGCCCGCCGAAAGCAGCAACAGCACGCAGGCGCAGGCGATCAGGGGGGCAAAGTGGCGGGCGCGCTTCATGGTCGGCCTCCGGGTCAGGGTCTCGGGTTGCCGGGGCGAAGGCCCTGCGGCGCCGCCGCGGCGCGATGCGTCTGCGCCGGATGGTATCGAGGCGTCCGCCACCCGACAACGGCTTGTTGTCCGCGCCCGTGTGCGGGGCTAAAGTCCGATCATGATCCTTCGAGCGCTCCGCATCGTCGTTATCGTCAGCCTCTGCAGCGCTTTCGCGCTCTCCCCGGCATCCGGTGAAGCCGCCGCCCAGGCCGCAATTCCCACCCCCGAGTCGGTCCTCGGCTTTCCGGTGGGCGCCGACTTCGAGCTCGCGACCTATGACGAGTCGATCGCTTACTTCCGCCGCCTCGACGAAGCCACCGACCGACTCGAGCTGCGCGAGGTCGGGCGCACCTCCGAGGGGCGTCCGTGGTACGTGGCGTTCATCTCGTCGGCCGCCAACCTCGCCGACCTCGAGCACCAGCGCGAGATCGCGCAGCGGCTCGCACATCCCGCCGGTCTGAGCGACGACGAGGCGCGCGCGCTGGCGCGCGAAGGCGTCCCGATCGTCGACATCAGCGGCGGCCTGCATGCCTCCGAAGTCGCCGGCGCGCAGCACACCATCCAGCTCGCCTACGACCTGCTGAGCGGCAGCGACGCCGAGACCGCCGCCATCCTCGACAACGTCATCCTGATCCTCTGGCCGTCGCTCAATCCCGACGGCCAGAACATCGAGGTCGAGTGGTACGAGTCGAACCTCGGCACGCCCTACGAGATGTCCTCGCCGCCGCGCCTCTACCAGAAGTACATCGGTCATGACAACAACCGCGACGCGTACATGCTCAACCAAGTGGAATCGCGGGTCGTGGCGCGTACCTGGCGGCACTGGGAACCGCAGATCATCTTCGTGCACCACCAGTCGTCGCCCTTCCCGACGCGCATCTGGCTGCCGCCCTTCGCCGAGCCGATCGCGCCGCAGGTTCACCCGCTGATGTCGCGCACGGTGAACTTCGTCGGCATGGCGATGGCGCAGGCGCTCGAGGAGCGCGGCATGCGCGGCGCGGTGCACATGGGCAGCGGCTTCGACGCCTGGTACCCGGGTTACATCGACTACATGCCGATGCTGCAGAACGAGGCCGCCTGGTGGACCGAGACCGCCGGGGTCGGCTACGCCACGCCGCGTCTCTACACCTTGCAGGACTTCCGCGGCGCGCGCGCCGACCTGCGCCCCGAGTCGCTCTACCCGAGCCCCTGGGAGGGCGGCTGGTGGCGCCTGCGCGACGCCGTCGACTACATGGAGACGGTGTCGATCGCGACACTCGACTTCGCCGCCAAATACCGCTACGACCTGCTGTACAACCGTTACCAGGCGGGCCGCGACACCATCGCCAAGTACAGCGCCGAGCCGCCGTTCGCCTACGTCGTGCCGCAGCAGCAGCACGACCCGGTGGCGGCGGTCGAGATGCTGCGGCGCCTGGCCTTCAACGGTCTGCGCATCGACCAGCTACGCGAAGCCGCCGTCATCAACGGCATCGACTACCCCGCCGGCACCTGGGTGGTCCCGATGGACCAGGAGTTCGCCGAGCTGGCGCGTCAGCTACTCGACATCCAGGACTATCCCGACCTGCGCGAGTACCCCGAGGGCCCGCCGGAGCAACCCTACGATGCCTCCGGCTGGACGCTGTCGGCGCAGATGGGCGTGCACGTGATCGCCGCCTCGCAGCCGCTGAGCGCCGCGGCGCGCGCCCTGCTCGACCCGGTTCATGGAGACCCGGTCGACTGGCAGGCCGCCGATGCCGAGATCGACGCCCAGGCACACCTCGTCCCGGGCGCCGGCTGGGACGTCACCGACCCGCTGCGCGAGGGCCCGCCGGTCACCGGCGCCGACGCCACACCGTTCGACAGCGCCCCGGGCGTGGGCTTCGACACCGACGCGGTCGCCGCCGGCATCGTGCCGCCGCCCGGTTCCATCACCGGCAGCGGCGATTCGATCGCCATCGACGCGGCGCACAACAACGCTTTCCGCGCCATCAACGCCGCCTGGCGCGCCGGCGCCACGGTGGCCTACGAGCCCGGCGCGCCGGGCACCGACGGCGAGCCCGGCGGCAGCGGTCGCTACCTCATCCGCGGCCTCGACGATGCCGCCGCGCGCGAGCTGGTCGATTCGCTTGCGTTGCAGGCCGAGCGCACCTCGGCGCGCGGTAGCGGCCTCGATCGGCCGCGCGTCGGCATGTACCGCCCGTGGAGCGCGTCGATGGACGAGGGCTGGACGCGCTGGCTGC
>JASFRZ010000311.1:0-6220 GCA_050114655.1 Acidobacteriota bacterium | reverse complement strand
TAGAAATTCTAGGGATCCGGTGAACCCGGCACGACACTCCCGCTCCCCGGGGGGCAGGTGGCGATGAACAAAGGAGAAAGCCGGCGGGCGGCGTTGAAGGCCAGCCTCGGCAGGTTCTGGAACCGCCTTGCCGGCCGCACCGGCGGCGCGGCAGCGACCGACATCGAGCGCGAGATCGACGAGGAGTTGGCATTCCACCTCGAGATGCGCACGCGCGAGAACATCGCTGCCGGGATGTCGCCCGACGAGGCCCGGCGCCGGGCGCGCGAGCGCTTCGGCGAGATCGACGCGGTGCGCCGCCAGGGCCACCGCATCCGCGGTCGCGGTGCTCCGTTGGGAGCTCTTCCGCGGATGCTCGGCGATCTGACGCAGGACGTGCGCTTCGCGCTGCGCGGAATGGCGCGCGCACCCGGCCATACCGCGGTGGCGATCATCGCGTTGACGCTCGGGATCGGCGTCACCACGGCGGTGTTCAGCGTCATCGACGGGGTGCTGCTGCAGCCGTTTCCCTATGACCAACCCGACCGCCTCGTAACGATCGTCGGCGCCGGCGTCCGGCCCGAGACCAGCGCGGCGCTGACCGGCCTCGACACGCTCGCCGACGCCACGCTGTTCACTATCGGCTCGCCGGAGATGGTCGGACCGGAGGGCGCGGTGCGCGCCGACGCGCTCGAGGTCGGCCCCCGTTTCTTCGAGGTGCTCGGCGTGCGCCCAGCCCGCGGCCGCGCCCTCACCGACGACGACTATCGCGCCGACGCACAACCCGTCGCCGTCATCACCGATCGACTGTGGCGTGGATTCCTGCGTGGAAGAGACAACGTGGTGGGCTCGACGCTTGCCCTCGACGGCGTGCCGCACGAGATCGTCGGCGTGCTGCCGACCGGCGTCACCATGCTGGTGTATGAACGATACGACGTCTTCGTCCCCCTCGAAGAGGGCGACGACGGCCGCATGATCCTCGGGCGGTTGCGCGACGGTGTTTCCTTCGAACAGGCGCGCGACCAGGCGCTGGCCCTGGCCGCGACCTTCGGCGACGACGACGTGAATGCCGAGCTCGGCCGGCTGGCGGGAAACACGAGTCGGCCTCCGTCAATCTACTACCGCTCGCTGTACGAACAGGTCGTCGGCGGCGAGCGCGACGGCCTGCTACTGCTCGCCGGCGCCGCCGCGCTGGTGTTGCTGATCGCCGCCGCCAACGTCGCCAACCTGTCGCTCGCTCGCGCCCTCGCGCGCCGCGGCGAGATCTCCGTGCGTGCCGCGCTGGGCGCCGGTAGCGGACGGCTCCTGCGCCAGCTACTCACCGAGAGCGGCGTGCTCGCCCTCATCGGAGGGTCGTTCGGCGCCTTGCTGGCGGTGTGGGGCGTGCCGACGTTGATGGCCATCAGCCCTGACTATATGGCGCGCGCCGACAACGTCGCCGTCGACACGCGCGTTCTCGTATTCACCCTCGGGGTCTCGCTG
Organism: Acidobacteriota bacterium; assembly: GCA_050114655.1. GTDB lineage: Bacteria > Acidobacteriota > UBA890 > UBA890 > UBA890 > JASFRZ01. The sequence continues at coordinate 4,759 of JASFRZ010000311.1, read as the reverse complement.
CTCGTCGGCGTTCTCTCCGGGCTGGTGCCGCTGTCGTCCGCGGGCCGTGCAGACGTCGGCCGGGCGATGACCGGAGAGCGAGCCGGCTCCGGCCCGCCGCGCGCCGGGCGCCGGCTACTGACCGCGCTGGTGATCGGCGAGGTGGCGTTTTCGCTCGTCGTGCTGGTGACCACCGGCCTGCTGGTGCGGGCCTTCCTCGAAATCCGCCCCTCGCAGCCCGGCTTCGATCCCGCTGGCAAGCTGGTGTTCGAGGTCCGTCCTTCCGCCAGGCGCTATCCCGACGCCGCCGCACGCGGTGACGTCTACGGACATATCCTCGATCGGCTGCGCGCGCTGCCGGGGGCCACGGACGCCGCCGCGATCAGCTCCCCGCCGCTGCTGGGCGTGGTATGGCCGATCACCGCAGTCCCCGAGGGGATGGATCCGGCCGAAGACGACCTCCCGGTGGTGTGGCTCGAGCATGCCTCCGCCAACTATCACGCGCTCATGGACATCCCGGTGGTGCGCGGCCGCGCTCTGCAATCGCCGGCAGCGGGGCCGGCGGAGATCGTGCTGAGCGAGACCGCCGCGCGCACCTTGTTCGGCGACGCCGATGCGCTCGGCAAGCGCGTTCGCCTCGACCTGCCCGACGGCCTGCTCGCACAGTACGTTGCCGACCACAGGCTCGCCGACGGCTACGTCGTCGTCGGCATCGCCGCCGACACGCTGCGTCTCGGCAACTCGAAGCGGCCGCGCCCGACCGTGTGGGTGGACTTCCTCTCGGGCGGCGATACCCACATGAGCTTTCTTGTCGCGGCCCGCGGCGAGCCGGGCGAGATCACGCCGGAGGTGCGCGAGCTCATCGGAGAGATCGACCCGTTGATGCCGATCGAGTATGTCGACACGATGGACAACGTGGTCCACGCGTCCGTCAGCCTGCCGCGCTTCTACATGGTGCTGATGGCGGTCTTCGGCACGGTAGCCGGCTTGCTCGCGGTGATCGGCTTCTACGGCGTGATGGCATTCTCGATCGGCCAGCGCACCCGCGAGCTGGGCGTGCGGGTGGCGATGGGTGCCTCGCCGGCGGCGATCCGCGGCATGGTTCTGGGCCAGGGCGCTCGCATCATCGCCGCCGGCATCGCGCTCGGCCTCATGGGCTGCTTCGCCGTCACGCGCCTGATGGAATCGCTGCTCTACGGGCTCAGCCCGACTGATCCCTTGACCTACGCGGCGCTCACCGCCCTGCTGGCGCTGATCGGCCTGATCGCCTGCTGGATACCGGCCCTCCGCGCCACCCATGCCGACCCCTTGATCGCCCTGCGCCAGGAGTGACCGATGAGCAAGACCGCGAAGCGCAAGAAGGACCTCGACGGCGAGCAGATGACCGTGTTGCGCGGCACCCTCGACATGCTCGTGCTGTCGACGCTCGGCGACGAGCCGATGCACGGCTACGCGATCGCGCTTGCGCTGCAGCAGACCACCGACGACGTGCTGCGGGTCGAGGAGGGCTCGCTCTACCCGGCGCTGTACCGCATGGAGAAGAAGGGTTGGGTGGCGTCGTCCTGGGGGCGCTCGGAGGCCAATCGGCGGGCACGCTACTACCGGCTGACCGCGGCGGGCGAGCGCCATCTGGTGGCGCAGACCGAGGGTTGGGAGCGCTTCGTAGAGGCAGTCGGCAAGGTGATCACCGAGGCCTGACGCAACGGGCCGGTGAGGAGGCGCTGCTACCACCCGGCAGCGACGGGCCGCGGCTTCGGCCTCGCTACCCGTTGGGTGGTGCCGGGGTCGCCGCCGGTTTGCGCTGCGCCGAGGGCGGCCTGTAACGTCACGGGGAACTCCCGGCACGGAGAGACCCAATGTCCGAGGACTGTCTGTTCTGCAAGATCGCCGCGGGCGAGATCCCGGCGACCATCGTGTATCAGGACGATGACGTGGTGGCCTTCGAGGACATCAACCCGCAGGCTCCGCAGCACCTGATCATCATCCCGCGCGCGCACATCGCCACGGTCAACGACCTCGAGCCGGAGCACCAGGAGCTGGTCGGCAAGCTGGCGCTGACCGCCAAGAAGCTGGCCGCCGAGCGCGACATCGACGACAGCGGCTACCGGCTGGTGGTGAACTGTAACCGCGGTGCCGGCCAGTCGGTGTTTCACATCCACCTGCACCTGCTCGGCGGGCGCGACATGGACTGGCCGCCGGGCTGATCCGGCGGCGAGCCCGGAAACCGAGGAACCGATGCCACCTGGACTGGAGATCGAACAGCGTGACGGCGTGCGCGTCGTGCACATGAAGTTCGGCCGCGCCAACGCGATGAACCGCGAGATGCTCGACGGGCTCGCCGCTACGCTGCACGAAGGCGAGCGGCAGCCCACGGTGCTGACCGGCGAGGGCAAGATCTTCTGTGCCGGCCTCGACCTGGTGACGCTCGACGCGCTGGGGCGCGAAGACTTCGAGGAGTTTCTGACCCGTTTCTCGCGCACCATGGTGCAGGTGCTGACCACCCCTTACCCGCTGGTCGCCGCGGTCAACGGGCACGCGGTCGCCGGTGGCTGCGTGCTGGCGCTCGCCTGCGACTATCGCGTCGGCGCGCAGGGCGACTACAAGATCGGCATGAACGAGTTGTCGCACGGCCTGCCGCTGCCAGCGGTGGCAAGCGAGATCCCGCGGGGCGCGCTGACGCCGCAGACCTACCGCACGGTGATCATGAGCGGGGTGCTGATGCCCCCGGAAACGGCGCAGCAGGTCGGCATCCTCGACATGATCTCCGAGGATGTCGACACCGCCGTCGAGCAAGCCTGTGCCCTGGCGCGCGAGCAGGGCAAGTACCCGGAGGCCTTCGCCGGCGTCAAGTCGGGAGTGGTCGCACCGGTGGTCAACGCCATCAAGGAGCTGCGTGAGCCGCTCGATCGGCGCTTCGTCGACATCTGGTTTGCTGACGAGACGGCCGCGGCGCGGCGCGCCACGGTCGCCAAGCTCACCGGCAAGGGCTGAGACGGAGACTCGCCGCGCACTGGTGTAGCCTCTCGGGGTGGTCGCCAGCTCATGTCGATCCCGCAGGAAGGGGCACTCTCATGGCATCCGATCCCGGACTGTACGCCAAGCTCGCCGATCTGCCGCTGAAGATCGAGGGCCACGATTTCGACAAGCTCGATCAGACCGTCCCCAGCGGCTGGGTACGCCAGACCACCGTCGTGCACCTGCACGGTGACGGTCATGAAGGCCTCGGCGAGGACGTCACCTGGAACGACGAGGACCAGCGCCTGTTGCGCGAGGAGTCGTCGTTCGACCTCGCCGGCGAGTACACGCTCGACGGCTTTTCCCGCCGCCTCGACGAGCTGGAGCTGTTCCCGCAGCCGCCGGCGCGCCCCGACTACCCACTGTACCGTCGCTGGGGACTCGAAAGCGCCGCGCTCGACCTGGGGCTGCGCCAGGCGGGCCGCTCGCTCGCCGACGCCCTCGGCATGGAGCTCGCGCCGCTGACCTTCGTCGTCTCGACGGGCCTGGGGGAGCCGGCATCAACCGCGGCGCTGTGCGAGCGCCTCGAGCTCTATCCCGACATGCGCTTCAAGCTCGACCTGTCGGAGAACTGGTCGCCGGAACTGGTCGCCGAGCTCGCCGAGCTCGGCGTGGTCGACACCGTCGATCTCAAAGGCCTGTACCACAGCGCCGACTTCTCCGGCCCGCCGGCCGATCCCGAGCAGTACCGCGCCGTCGCCCAGGGCCTGCCGGAGAGCGTGTGGATCGAGGACCCGTGCCTCAACGACGACACGCGCGCCGCGCTCGCCGGCCACGAGCAGCGCATCACCTGGGACGCCGAGATCCACTCGCTCGCCGACATCGCGGCGCTGGAGTGGAAGCCACGCAGCATCAACATCAAGCCCTCGCGCTTCGGCTTCCTTTCCGAGCTGATGCGCACCTACGAGTACTGTCGCGGCCAGGGCATCGCGATGTACGCCGGCGGCCAGTTCGAGCTCGGCGTCGGCCGCGGCCAGGCGCAGTACCTCGCCGCGCTGTTCCATCCTGATGGCCCCAACGACATCGCGCCGCTGGGCTACAACCGCGCCGAGCTGCCGGCGGATCTGCCCACCAGCCCGCTGGCGCCGCGGCCAGCGGCCAGCGGCTTCCGCTGGGAGCAATGACGCCCGTGCGACTCCGTCGGGGGTTTCCGGCCGGGCAACTCGCCTCCACAACGCGTGCCCACCGCCTGCCCGGCGCGCTCTCGCAACGCCACTGCGGTCACTGCGACCACGCTGCAGCGTAAACCCGTACGTCCGCAGCACCGGCGGCGAGCAGGCAGCACGCCGCCTCCACCGAGGTGGCGCCGGTGGTGATCACGTCATCGACCAGCACCACGGTGCGCCCGGACACCGTGTCGCGATGGCGCGCGCGCAGCGCGAACGCCCCGGTGACATTGAGCAAACGCCGCTCACGCGGCTGCCCGACCTGCGGCGCCGTGGCGCGCCGGCGCCACAGTGCCGGCACGAAGCGGAGCTCCGGTTGCTGCCGGCACAGCGCCCGCGCCAGCACCGCCGCTTGATTGTGACCACGCCGCCATCGGCGCCTCCAGTGCAGCGGCACGGGAACGACCAGATCGGTACCGGCCAGCACGCTGCGGGCCCCCGGGGCGCTGCCCATCCGTGTCCCGATCATCACGCCGGCGCGCAATACCCCCGCGTACTTCAGATCGATCAGCAACCGCCGCGCCGGCCCCTGGAAGAGCGCCAGTGCCCAGGCCCGTTCGACCGGCAGCGGCACCGCAACTGCGGCATCGTGCTGCGGA
>JASFRZ010000310.1:0-6273 GCA_050114655.1 Acidobacteriota bacterium | reverse complement strand
TTCTCGTACATCTGCTTCTCGCGGTACGACAGGGCCTTTCGCTGCGACAGATGCTCGAGGTTCTTGAGCACGTCCGCCATGTCGAAAAGGTGCCCGGAGCGCATCTTCTCGGCGTTCTCCTTGTAACGGCCCTTCCAGTTGGAGTAGCTGTCGATGTCGCCACTCCTGAGATGGTCGAACAGCTCCGCGACCTTCTTCTTGTCGAACAGCTTGCGCAGGCCCACGGTACGCGAGTTGCCCACCGGAACCATGACGGTGGTCTCGTTGGCGTAGATCCGCAGGTGATAGAACTCCTGCTTGGAACCGGCCAGCTCGCGCGTGCGGATCTCCTCGACCTCGCCGACGCCATGGTTCGGATAGACGACTTTATCGCCAGGCTTGAAGCGCAAGAGCCCCCCGGGGTTCCCGTTACTGGAGATTATGGATGCAGTTTCGAAGTCATCATTGTAACTTGAAATGCTCGTCGCGTCAACTTTCGCGTCGCCGCAAAGCCTTGTCCTCATTGGGTTTGCACGGTATTCGGGCGGCTGGGGCCCGAAGTGGCGCGTCTTCGACGGTTGACAGCACCGGGCGCTGCGGGTAATTAGGACGCGGGCTCAGGAGACCCCTGGGGCTGAACGGCGAAGGGCCGTCCCGGGTGTCCTGGCTGTTTCGACCGAGCTCGCGCCCTCACCGGCACCGGGCCGCCGACCGCGGTGCAATGCCGCATCCGCGCGGTGCGCTGTCGAGAGGACGCGAAAGCGACGCAAAAACGGGCTTGCGGGCGCGCTGGTGGTGCCGCCGCGCCCCGCCTGCCCGGCGCCGTCCGGTCGGACCGGCCGCCGGAACCATCGAGGCCTGGCCGACAGGGGCCGACTGGCCAGCGAGTTCCGGCCACGCGGGAGACCGCCTGTCCGTTGGGAGGTCGCTGTCGGGTTCTCCTGAGCCCCTCGTGATTGCCTCCCGTGCGCCGCCGCAACCCATCCGGCGACGGCGACGGTATGCCGACGCCGGACAGCTAGTGTCGGTATGTCGACGCGACGACGTGTCGGCCGGCGAACAGTTGACGTTGCGCAGCCCCCGCAACTCCTACACTAACTCGCACAGCCAAAGGATTTCCGCGGGCGCGCGACGATCCCGCCGGGGTGGCACGCCGCTTGCTACGTCTAGAGGGTGGTTCCGGATGCGCTCCCAAGATCGGCGGTCGCACAAGCGGCCGCGGCAATCTGGAGGTAAGCATGGCTCACCGAGATCTTCGCTGGTCGCTTCTCGCGCGCGTCGCTCGCTCCACCGCATTGCCCGCCGTTGCCGCCTGCCTCACGCTGGCGCTGGCGGCGCAGCCGGTCGTTGCGCTGCCGTCGTCGGGTGACGACCCGGAGCCGCAGCAGCAACAGGGGCAGCGCCCGGGAACCACCGGCGGCTTCGCCTTCGGCGCCCCCAGGGGCTTCTTCCTCATCAAGGGCGGCATCTTCGTGCCGCGCGGCGACAGCGATATTTATTCCTTCAACGAGGAGCAGCTCACCCTCGACGGCAACAGCTTCATCTCCGGCCTGTTCGGCATCGACGTCGGCTGGTCGCTCAACGAGCGTGTCGACCTGGTGTTCGGCTTCGAGTACAGCAGCGCCTCGCCGGTTTCCGAGTTCCGCGACTGGGTCGACGAGTTCGACCTGCCGATCACTCAGCAGACCCGCCTGCGCACGGTGCCGGTGACCGCCAGCGTGCGCGTCAACCTGGTCGAGCGCGGACGCGCGGTCGGTAACTACGCCTGGATCCCGAGCGGCGCGGTACCCTACGTGGGTGCCGGTGCCGCGATCATGTGGTGGCGCTACGAGCAGTTCGGAGACTTCATCGATTTCACGGACTTGACCATCTTCACCGATTACTTCCAAACCGAGGGGTGGGACCCCGAGCTGCACGTCTTCGGCGGCGTCGACGTGTCGATCTCGCCCCGCTTCGCGCTCAACTTCGAGGCCCGCTACGGCTGGGCGGAGGGCGACCTGGCGCCGGCGTTCGTCGGCTTCCAGCCCATCGACCTGGCCGGCTTCCGCGTCACCGGCGGTGCCTCGTTCCGCTTCTGATGTCGACAACGGGAGAGATTGCAATGCGCTGCCTCGTGAGATCCCTCGCAGCGATTGCCTTGCTCGCCGTGCTCAGCGCCGTCGCCCTGCCGGCGGTGGCGCAGGAGCCCGCAGCGCAAGGAATCACCACCAACGAAATGCAGGCGAGCTCGCTCGAGCCCCACTGGCTGCCCTGGCTGGGCTGCTGGGAGCTGGTCGCTGATGCGGTTGATCATCGCGTCGTCGAGAGCACCGGCCGGCGGGTCGTCTGCGTCGCGCCCCGGCTCGACGGCCGCGGTGTGAACCTGACCACCCAGATCGACAGCCGGGTGATCGCCGACAATACGGTGATCGCCGACGGCGTCGAGCGCTCCGTGCCGGAGCAGGACTGCAGCGGTACCCAGAAGGCCTCGTGGTCGGCCGACGGGCGGCGGCTGTTCAGCTCGGTGGCGGCGAGCTGCGGCAACGAGTCGCAACGCTCCGTGACCGGCATGAGCATGCTGCTCGAGGGCAACCGCTGGCTCGAGATCCAGTCGGTGTCACTGGACCAGGGCGAGCACCGCGAGCTGGTCGTGCGGCACTACGATCGCCTCGATGAAGCCGCCACCAGCGAGCTCGGCGTCGCCACCCTGGCGCCGGCGCTCGCCGCCCAGGCCGCCAGCGCGCGTGCCGCGGCTGCGGCGCCGCTCGATGTCGACGACGTCATCGAGGCCAACGCCCTCTTTCCCGAGGAAGTGGTCGAGGCGGCGATCGTCGAGTCAGGCTCGCTATTCAATCTGGACACCGACGCGCTGATCCGCCTGGCCGATGCCGGCATCGAAGACCGCGTCATCGACCTGATGGTGGCGGTGTCGTTTCCCGATCAGTTCGTCGTCGACAGCGGCCCGTCGTATGGCGGCGGCGGCGGGGCTCTGTATGTCGGCTACTCCGGCTACCCGATGAGTTGCTGGGGTCGCTATTACAGCCCGTTCTACGGTCCCTACGGCCCGGGCTGCGGCCTGTGGTGGGGCGACTACGGCTACTACCCATACTACGGCTATTACCCACCGTACTACGGCGGCGGCGGCTACCGTCCCAGCGTGCCGCCGAGCGGCAGCTTGTACGGCGGCAAGGTGATCAACGGCCGCGGCTACACCGCGCCCAAGGTTGCCGTACCGGCGAACTCGCCCTCCAGTTCCCTGTCGATGCGCGAGCGTGCTTCTACGGATGGCTTCGCCTATACCGTGCGGCGCGCCGCACCGAAGGGCGGCATCGGCGGCCACTCGATCTTCGGCGGTGGAAAGCGCGTTGGCGGCGTCAGTCGCACCGGTGGCTACACCAAGCCGGGATCGGCGGGCAGCGGCCCGACCGGCAGCGGATCGTCTGCCGTGCGCAGCAGCTCGTCGTCCGGCGGCACCGCGAAGCCGCGCGGCGGCGGCAGCGGCGGCGGCGGAAAGAGCTCCGGTCACTGATCGGCCGGGTAGCGGAACGGGGGTAGATCAGGAGGGAGGGTCGTGGCGTCAAGCGCCCGGCGAGGGACCCTCCTGATCTTCCACCACCAGGTCGACGCCGCCACGACCGACCACGACGCGCATAGCGATCTGTCCTGCTAACAGGCGCAACACGTCGTCGCCTACCACGTCTCGCCGCCAGCCCTCGAGCAGCCGTACCGGCTCCTCGCCGTCGACGGCATCGATCAGGGCCGCGGGGTCACCGCCGTTCTCCGCCATCAAGCGCACGATCGTCTCCAGGTCGCGACGGTTGGCGAGCAGTTGTGGCGCCAGGTCGAGGGCACGCGCGCGCGTATTCATATAGGTGTTGGCAAGCGCCGCGGCGACCGACACCTGCGGATCGTTCTCCAGGCGGAACGGCTTGCGCGTACGCGGCATCTGATCGGGCGGGGTGTCGAGACCGCGCGCCACCGCGGCGATGATCGCCGCTCCGGAGCGCTTCGCCTCGCGCGGATGGAAACCGCGCAGCCCATCGAGCTCCTCGACGCGGCGCGGGCCACGACGACCGATCTCGAGCAGCGCACGGTCGGGCATGATGCGCTGGCGCGGCTTGTCACGCCGTCGGGCTTCCTCTTCGCGCCATGCGGCGAGCTCGCGCAACACGCTGAGCTCGCGTGGCCGCTTTGCCTTACGTCCCGACAGGCGCCGCCACTGCTCGCGCGGCTCGACTTCATGGAGGGCGTTGTCGCGCGCCACGGTGAACTCGTCATCGCACCACTGCAAACGGCCACGGCGCTGCAGCTTGTCGGAAAGCTGCTCGTGGATGGACAGCAGGTAGCGCACGTCGTCGAGCGCGTATTCGAGCTGGTCGGGGGCCAGGGGTCGTCGCGACCAGTCGCTGTAGGCGCGCGAGCGCTTGAGTGTCACCCCGCAACAGGCCTCGACCAGGCGCGAATAGCTGATCGAGTGGCCGTAACCGACGAAGGCTGCAGCGATCTGGGTATCGAACACCTGCTCCGGAACACTGCCCAGCGCGCGCTGCAGAATGGCGAGATCCTGCGCGCCGGCGTGCAGCACCATCACGATCGGCCCCTCGAGCAGACGCGCCAGCGGGGTCAGATCCTCGCAGGCGAGCGGATCGACGGTCGCCGCCAGCCGCTCGGTGCCGATCTGAATCAGGCACAAGCGCGCGTAGTAAGTGTGCTCGGTAAGAAACTCGGTATCGAGGCCGATGACCGGGGCGCCCTCCAGGTCGCCGACCAGACGGCGCAGCCCCTCGGCGTCGTCGATGAAGCGGCTTTCGCTCACGTCTGCTCCTCGGTGTGCCTTCCGCCGCCCGCCTCAACCATCATTGTCGCGCCGCCGCTGCTCCGCAAGCGCGTGGACACGCAGATCGCTGGCGTCTACCGGCCACGGCTTGCCCTCACGCACCACCACCTCGCCCGTCGTCGCCTCGCGCACCTCGTCGACCATCCACGGCACCTGGGCAGGATCGTCGAGCCCGACGAGCACGACGAGATCCTCGTCGGCGACCTGCGCGCCGTCCCAGCGCAGAATCTTGACCAACGCCTCTACGGCAGCACCGGCGGTGTAGCGGTCCGCCCCGAGCGCGCGCAGTGGCGCGACGGCGACGGCCTTGCCGATGTCACCGAGCGCGCGGGCGACATTGCGGCGCAGGCGCAGATCGCAGCCGCGAATGCCGTCGAGCGTATCGAGGTCACCGAGCGAGGACACCAGTGGGTCGATGGCGCGCGGATCGCCGATGCAGCCGAGCGCCTCGGCAGCGGCGAGCCGAGCGGCGAGCGGGCCGGCGTCGAGCGCTTCGACGAGCGCCGGCACGGCAGTCGAGTCCTCGATGCCGGCAAGCGCCTCGGCGGCCGCCGAGCTGACGCTCCATTCGTCGTCCTGCAGCGCCGCCAGGAGCTGCGGCGCGGTGCGCCCGCTGCCCAGCCGGCCGAGACCCTTGGCCGCCGCCAGCCGCACATCGTGGTGGCGGTCGACGAGGGCACGACACAGAGCATCGAGCACCGCCGCGGTGCCGACCTCGGCGAGCGCCTCGGCGGCGACGCGGCGCACCGCGTCGCTGTCGTCATCGAGCGCACCGGCGAGGGGCTCGATCGCGCCCTTGCCGCCGATGCAGCCCAGGCCCCAAGCGCAGCTACAGCGCACGTCGACGTCGGGATCGTCGGCCAGCGCGGCGGCCAGGTAGGCTGCTCCGCGCCCGTTGCCGAGCTTGCCGAGCGCTACGGCCGCGGCCGCGCGGTCGTCCCATCCGCGATCGGCGAGCGCCTCGCCGAGTGGAGCAACGGCCTTGGCACTGCCGCGCTCGGCGAGCGCGTGGGCGGCTTGGGCGCGGGCCTCGGAGTCGGAGCCCTTCAACTTTCTGAGTTGCAGCCACAGCATGGACGAGGTCCTGGACCGGCAAGGGGGGATCGAGACGTACTTTACTAGGTCGGCGTCGTACCTGCTTCTCGGTTAGGATCACCGCGACATGAGCGACGACACCCTCAGCTCCGGGCAACGAACCCTGCTCGCCGCCCTCGACCGGCTCGCCGGAGCCGACCTCGGCGCCGCCGAGCCGGCGGCGGTTTTCCGGCCCGTCGCCTGGGTCACCGCGGCACCGCCGGGATTCGACCTCGCGGCGCTGGCGACGACCGCTTCCGAATCTCCCCAGCAACGGAGCGGCACCGAGGAGGCGCCTCCGCACCCCGACGAAATGCCGCCCGCATGCGACGAGCTGGGCGCCATCGCCGCCGCGGTCAACGCCGGCGAGGTCACCGCCGCGACGGTGCTCGAACGGGTCCAGC
>JASFRZ010000309.1:0-6295 GCA_050114655.1 Acidobacteriota bacterium | reverse complement strand
GGATGAAGTCGTAGTAGCTGGGGCCGAGGACGTCCGGGCTGAAGTGGTCCCAGTACCCACCACTGCGCGCCTGGAGGGTCGTCAGGTCCGGCGGATCGTACGTGTTGACGGTGATTCCGTCGATCATCGAGAGGTCGTCGCCCGCCTTGGAGTCATTGATCACCACATCGACATCGTCCTTGGCGGTGATGCGGTCGATCGTCACGTCGAGACTGCCGAGGGCCGGATCCTGCGAACGGTCGAACAGCGCAATGTCGAGCACGGCGTCGCCGCCGGCTTGTGCATTGAGGTAAACCTCTTCGAGCGTGGGCGTCTCGGCGGGCTCGGTCGCGTGGGTGATCCGGATCAGCTGGACCATCAGCGGGCTGCGCACGCCGCTTGCGAGCGAGGCGCTCTGGTTGCCGATGTCGCCGCTCGCCTGGACGTCCAGCTTGTTGGTACGAATCAAGCCTTCGTCGAAGATCGCCGGCGGCAGCGCCCCTTGCTCGACGACGATGTCACGCTCATCCACACGAATGTTGCCGCGCTGGTTCTCGATGGTCGTCGAACCGATGGTGTTCTCGATGCCGCCGAGCAGGATGATGTCGCTGTCGTCGTTGTCGTCCGCGGTGAGGTTACGGATCTCGACGTTGGTCTTCGGGTAGAAGAGGTTCAGGTCGAACTCGAACGTGCTGCCGATGACGTCCGGGTTGAGCGAGATGTTGTTGTTTCCATCGTTGTCGCCGCTGAAGCGGATGTCATCGACCTGGATCTTGACGACCGCCGAGCCGTCGCTGGTATCGATGTGGTTGATCACCAGATCGAACTCGGACTCGTTGACGATGCGCACCGAGTCCCAGGTCCGCTGGCTCTCCACCAACCCATGGTTGCCCCAGATGACGCCCTGGGTGTCGCCGGCAACGTTGGCGTAGAACGTCAGGCTGCCGGCGTGGTCGTAGATGATGTCGTCGAGAACGACCTGCGGGTTGAGCGGGTCAGCGGCACTGAGGGGATCGCCGACGTCCTTGTTGTAATTGACGCCACGGAAGTCGATGTTGGTGAGCTTGACGATATTGCCCGCCGCATCGATCTCCAGCTCCGGGTTCGGCTCGCCCAGCAGGATCACATGGGATTCCCAGAAGATCTCCCGACGGGCGTTCTTCGGGCCGTCGCTCTCGCTCTTCCCACCGGTGTCGACCCAGGCACCCGACCGGTATGCCTTGGAGTCCGAGCTGAGCTTCTCCTGCTTGGCGTTGACGGCGACGTCGGCCGCGGTCAGGACCGCCTCCCAGTGTCCCTCCACCTTGGCGCGGGTGTTGAGATTCACGTCCGCGTCGCTGTCGGTGTCGCCGCCGACGGCGTCGAGATCGGCATCGGAGATCGCCGAGTTGGCCGTCTCCAGGTAGCTCGAGTTGACCGTGATCATCTCCTCGGCGGTGATGACCGCGCCGTCCAGCAAACGCACCTCGTTGAGGGATGTGATGTAGCTCTGCGCCAACGCGTCGCAGTCGGCGCCGGCCGCGGTGACGTCCGTCTCCGCGTAGGCGCGACCGCGAACCTTGTCGACGTAGGCGTTGATGACCACGTTCTTGCCGAGGATGTCGGCGTCGGCCTTGATGTCGGTGCGGGTCAAAGCGGACTCTTCGCCACTCGTACCGATCCTCACCCTGGCGTGGGTGTTGGCACCCACGCCGAGTCCGCCGGCATCGACCTCGGCGTCGGCATCGCCATTGGCGAAGGCGCGCGACTCGACGGTCACCAGGTTGTCGGCGGTGAGGTCGCCATTCACCTCGGTCTTGACGTCGTAGTTGAGGTCGACGTAGGAGTCCGCGTCGGCGCCGGCGCCGAGCCCGTAGCTTCCGGTCACGGCCAGGCCGGTGGCCGTGGTGTCGGCGTCGGCGCTGACCAGGATGTCGTGGGTGGCGTTGAGCTCGGCATCACTGCCGATCGACAGCTTGCTGTGATGCTTCGCCGTGGTATTGGTCGTGCCCGCGCCGATCGAGATGCCGCCGCCGCCGCCGCCGTCCGAATTGGCGCTGACGTTCAGCAGGCTCTGGGTCTTCAGGTTGATGTCGGTCGCCGAGAGCACGGCATCATGCCCGACGTCGAGATTCGTGGTGACCTCGGCGGTGGCGGTCGACGACGAACCGCTAACGGTGACGAGGCCGCCCGACACGCCCGTGGTAGACGCGGTCACCGTGTTGTCGCCCGAGGGGGCTCCGGTGACGCCCTTGGCCCCGCCCACGCCGTCGAAGGAATCGGCGGAATTGAGACCGCTGTTGATGTCGAGGATCAGGTCATGGTTGCCGAAACCACCCGCGCTCTGGAGGTCGATTCCCTGCACCTCGAAGGTATGGTGGCCGCCGCTCCCGGGGGTGAACAGCGTCTTGGCGCCGCTTCCCGGCGAGTCTTCCAGCTTGAACGAGACGCCGAGAACAACGTCGCGGACGAAGTAGACGCGCCCTTCCACCAGGCCGGCGATGGGCTCGTCGTTCAGCGCACGCAGCGAGTGCGTGACGTCGGTATAGGGGGCGGTGTCGTGGAAGACGAGGTTCATCGGCGACGGGGCCACCCATACGTCCGGCGTATTGGCGTCCATGTCGTCGTCCCAGAAATACCCCGTAGCTTCGTCGTGGGTGCGCGCGAGGCGGATGTAGTTCGAGCTCGAGTAGAAGCCGGGCGTGGAACCGCCGTAAGCCGAGCCGCCACCGGCGACGTAGTAGACGTGGCCGCTTACCAGATTCGGGTTGGGCGAGACATCGATCGTCGGGGTCCCGTCGGCCCGGTAGACAACCGCCTGGCCGATCGACCAGCCATGGTTCGGGACGTAGATGCGGTTGCTGAAGTCCTGGGTGATCGAGCCGGTGTCATCGCTCGGATCGTTCGGCGTGCCGCCGTTGTTGATGGTGACGTTCGCATCGACGAACGAGCTCGAGAAGATGATCGGATCCGGCACCAGGTAGGTCACCGCCATGCCGTTCTGGAGCTGGTGACCGAAGCTGGTGAACGTGCTCCCCGACATCTGCTGGAGTCCCAGCGTGACCGACGGCGTCGCCTGGCCGATTTCCTGGAGCTTGATGGAGTCGCTGTCGACCACGAACACGCGGTACCTGGTACCGGTATCGAGATGACCCGACGTCGTGTCGGCCCCGACCTCCGTGAGTCCGTTGGCGTGGTAATAGACCAGGTCGCCGGTCTCGAAGTTGTGGTCGTAGGGGAAGTTGATGGTGTCGGTCAGGACGTCCACGGAAGCGCCGTTGAATGCGGCACCGAGATGGATGGTGTTGTCGTCGCGCTTGACGACCGTGTACCTGCGTCCCGTCTCCAGCCCACCGCCGGAGCCCGCGAATATGATCTGCGCGCCGTCGTTCAGCAGATGCGGCGCACCGAAGTTGATGTAGTTGTAGTTGAGCGAGCTCTCGGTGCCGGCCGACGGATCAGCGCCCTGCGAGCTGACGATCGTGCCGTCGGACACCTGCGCGCCGGGCGAGCCGTGTCCGGCGGTGATGTCGATAGTGCCGCCCGCGGTCACGTTCGAATTCGCACCGACGTTGAGGTTGATGGCGCCGAGTGCATGGGCCTGCGTGTTGAGGCTCGCCACGGTCACCAGGCCGGCGCTCTGCGATGTCGTCCGCGAATCGGCGTCGGTGTACAGCGTCGCGGTCACCGTGACGTCCGTGTCGACGTTGATGTCGGTCGAACCGTTGCCGAAGCCGAGCGTCAGGTTGACGGGTGTCGGACCGCTCGGGTCCCCGGCCTTCGAGACGACGTTGCCGCCGTTGACCGAGACCACCCCGCCCGAGGTCGACGAGAGTGTGCCCTCGGCAACCGAGCTGGCGTCGGCCCGCACATTGAGGTTGTTGGCGTCCGGCACGTCGCCGAAGAAGTTCACCGTCGTGCTGCCCAGTGCCGTCGGCTTGGCGTTGCCCGTCGTCACCGCCGCGATACCCGCAGCGACGTTGGACAGCGTCGCGAAGGCGGTGTTGGAGTGGAGACCGCTGACGTTGACGTTTCCGACGCCGCCGGTGCTCAGCGACGCATTCGAAGCGACCTCGACGAACATCGTCGAGTTGGCTCCCACCACCACGTCGGCGACGCCGACCCCGACGAGGCCGACGGCGACGTTGTCCGCCGAGCCGATGGCGCCCTTCCCGTTCGAGCTGCCGTTGTCCTGGGTCAGGAAGTGGGTGCCGTCGTGGTTGAGGCGCGCCTCGATGTTGACGTTGCCCGAGTTGGACGTGGCATCCAGATCGGCATGCGAGCCGACCGTGAGGTTGGCGTTGGCGTTGAAATCCACGTCCGCGGTGGAGACCGTTACGCCGGCGAAACCGGCGGCCGTGGCCATCGCCGCGCCGCGCGCCACGCCGACCAGGTCGATCAGGATGTCGATGTCGCCGGCCTGCGCCTCGAGATCGGCATAGCCGCCGATGCGCCCGGTCACCGCGGCTTCACTGTCCGCCGTGGCCTTGACTCCAGCGGCGCCCACGAGGCCGAAATTGGCCGCCGAAGGCGTCGCGACGACGTTCGAGGTCAGCTTGGCGTCAACGTCGATACCGACTCCGTCGACGTTCGTCTGGGTAGTGGTGATTTTGGTGCGGTCATTGGAATCGCCGGCGCCGGTCGAACCGATGCGCACGTTGACCGAGCCGGTGTCTTTGGCGACCGCATCGAGGCTGGCAATCGACAGGATGCCGGCAATTCCCACCGACGAGGTCTTGGCCGTCGCGTTGTGCGTCGCCTCCGCCTTCAGCTTGACGGTGGTCGCATCAACGTCGGTACCGTCGCCGATCCAGGCCGAAGTATCACTGCCGATGAGCGTCTTGATGTCGGTGTCGCCGAAGTCGACGCCGAAGCTGCCGCCGACGCGGTTGGAGCTGGGCGTGGCCGTGGTCGTGGCGTCCGCGGTGACCTCCAGCTTGCCGCTCAGGTTCAGGTCCCCGTTGTCGCCGACGTAGGCCTCGGTGTCGTGCGCGGCGGTGCCGAGGACATCGGTGATGGTCACGTTGGCGATGCCGCCGATCGTCACCGGAGCGTTGACCAGGGCATCGGCCGAGGTGTTGGCGTCGGCGTCGAGCTTGAGGTCGACAGCGTCGATCACCACGTTGTTGCCGACATAGGCGCGGGTGGCCGAGGCCTGACCGGTGTCGTCGCTGGGATCGTCCGGCGTGCCGTTGTCGTTGACGCCGCCGACACGCGCGGCGGCGTCCATCAGAGCGATGTTGGCGAGACCGGCCCCCGAGCCCGAGTTGATCTCCGCGTTGGCGAGCGCCTCACCGGTATCGGTCTTGGCCCACACGGTCATCGAGTGTCCGGTGATGTCGACGTGGGAGTAGTCAGCGACGAAAGCCTCGGTCATGCGGCTGGCAGCCGACTCGACCTTGATGTCGGAGACCGTCACGACGAGCGACGCTGCCGCGCCGTCCATGCGCGCGTTCGACTTCGCCTTGGCTTCCTGGGCGAGGATGTCGATCGTGCCCGCGGTCAGGTCGACGCGCTTGCCGATGTAGGCGCGCGTGCTGCCGAGGAGGTCGGCGTCCGCGCGGATCAGGTTGACCGAGGCGCCACCGGCGAAGCTGAAGCTGGTAGCCGTCGCGTTGGCCTCGCTGCGACCCACCGCGTCGATGTCCAGGTTGCCGCGTCCGGTGCCGGCGCCATCGAGGATGTCCACCGTGATCTGGCCGGTCTGCGTGCTTTCCTTCCTGCGACCGACGAAAGCGTCGACCACGTTGTTGGTGCGCGCCACCGGCGACAGTCCGCCCACGGTCGCCAGACCGGCGATCCCAATGTTGACGAGCGTCGCGTCGGCCTTGGCGTCGCCATCGGCCAGGATCTTGAGGCCGGTGACCCGCATGTCGGTGCCGTCGCCGGCGTAGGCGCGAGTGATGCCGTTGGCGTCCGCGGTCGGCTTGTAGAACGCGACCGTGACGCCGAGCGCCCCGCCCCCGCCCTGCGTCTTGGCGACCGCGTCGATATCGGAAAGTGCGGAAACGACGACGGGCTCCGTCGCGTCGTTGATGTCCAGCTTGGCGCTGGGATCGCCGGTGCCACCGGTCTGCGCGTCCGGGGCACCGATGAACGCCTCGATCACCGCGCCTTCGCCCGGATCGACGGCATCCGGGTCGCCGACGAGCGCGAAGGCCTCGAGGTCCTGCGCTGCGCCACCGAAGGAGACGTTCACCGTCAACGACCTCGCCTCGGCCTCGTACTTCACGCGGTCGCCGCCGGCCTTACCGGCCTGGACCTTGAGGCTGTCGGCAACCATGTTGACGCCGTCGCGCACGAAGGCGCTGGTGCGGCCCGAGACGATCGCGGTCGG
>JASFRZ010000308.1:0-6299 GCA_050114655.1 Acidobacteriota bacterium | reverse complement strand
CACCGGTGAGGTGAACTGGATCGAGGCGGCCCCCGACGACTACGACGGCGAAGGCACCCCGCGGGTGTACAACGCCGGCTGGAATGACGCCGGCACCACCGCATACGTCTTCGCGGTGTCGTTCGACGACAAGGACCGCTGGCTGTGGTCGGTGGACGCCGCCACCGGCGAGCAGACCCTGCTCGATCATCTGCACGACGACGCTTGGGTCGGCGGGCCGTGCTTCGCCTCCTGCGTCGGTTTTCTGCCCGGATCTGATCGCGTCTACTTCGTCAGCGAGGAGACCGGCTACGCGCAGCTCTACGCAATCAACGCGGACGGCACCGGCAAGCAGGCGCTGACCGCCGGGGAATGGGAGGTGCTCGACGTCGACATTCCGGAGCAGCGCGACCACTTCCTGCTGCGCACCAGCGAGGGCTCCCCGTTCAACGAGAACGTCTACCGCATGTCGTTCGACGGCGGTGAGCGCATCGCGTTGACCTCCGGCGACGGCCGCTACGTCGCCACCCCGGCGCCGAACGGCGAGCGTTTCGCCCTCGTGCACGATGTCGCCAACCGGCCGCCCGAGCTGTATCTCGCCGACACCGGCAACATGGCGAACATGGAGAAGGTCACGGACTCGCCCACTGCCGCTTGGCAGTCGTTCCCCTGGATCAAGCCCGAGATCATCCGCTTCGCTGCCGAGGACGGGACCATGGTGCCGGCACGCATCTACCGCCCGAACGACATGGGCGCCGAGGCCAACGGCGCCGGCATCCTGTTCGTGCACGGCGCCGGCTACCTGCACAACGTGCACAACTACTGGTCGTCGTACTACCGCGAGTACCAGTTCAACCAGTTCCTCGCCGCCGCCGGTTACACCGTGCTCGATGTCGACTACCGCGGCTCGGCCGGCTACGGCGCCGCGTGGCGCACGGCGATCTACCGCTGGATGGGCGGCAAGGACCTCTCCGACCAGGTCGACGGCGCCCGTTACCTGGTCGAGCAGGAGGGCGTCGACCCGCAGCGCATCGGCCTGTACGGCGGCTCCTACGGCGGCTTCATCACGCTGATGGGCCTGTTCACCGCGCCCGACACCTTCAAGTCGGGCGCCGCGCTACGCTCGGTGACCGACTGGGCACACTACAACCACGGTTACACGAGCGAGATCCTCAACCTGCCGCAGGAGGACGAGGAGGCCTACGAGCGCTCCTCGCCGATCTACTTCGCCGAGAACTTCCGCCCCGACCAGCACCTGGTAATGCTGCACGGCATGGTCGATACCAACGTGCACTTCTCCGACGTCGTGCGGCTGACCCAGCGGCTCATCGAGCTCGGCAAGGAGAACTGGGAGCTCGCGGTCTACCCGGTGGAGAGCCACGGCTTCGTCGAGCCGACCTCGTGGACCGACGAGTACCGGCGTATCTTCGAGCTCTTCGACCGCACCCTGCGCGAGCCCGGCTGCACGGACGACGGTGGCCTGTGTGCGGTCCGACAGGGCACGCGGTAGCGGTCTCCGGCCGGTGACAAGGGCCGTCGTCGTATCGCTCGGAGCCGGGCGATGAAGTACGCCGCCTCCGTGCTCGACCTCATCGGTGAAACGCCGCTGCTCGCCCTCGACCGGATCAACGAGAACGGAGGCGCTCGGGTCCTGGGCAAGTGCGAGTTCTTCAACCCCGTCGCCATCAAGGACAGACCGGCCTTGTGGATGATCCGCGAGGCGGAGAAGCGGGGCGAGATAGGGCCCGGGACCACGCTGATCGAGGCTACGTCCGGGAATACCGGCATGGCCCTGGCCTACATCGGCCGCATGCGCGGCTACGAGGTCGTGCTGTGCATGTCGGAGATCCAGAGCGTGGAGCGCCGCCGGGTGCTGACGGCGCTCGGCGCCCGGGTGGTGCTCACTACCGCGCAGCTGGGCACCAAGGGCGCCAAGGCCAAGGCGCTGGAGATCCACCGCGACACTCCCGGGTCCTTCTACGTCGGCCAGCACGACAACATGGACAACCGGCGGGCGCACGCCGAGACCACCGCGGAGGAGATCTGGGAGGATACCGACGGCGGGGTCGACGTGTTCGTGGCCCCGCTCGGTACCGGCGGCACACTGTGCGGCGTGTCCCAGGCGCTCAAGCCACGCAGGCCGGAGCTGCGCGTCGTCGGGGTCGAGCCGGAAGAGGCTCCCTTCATCTCCCAAGGGCGGTTTGCTCCCCACCGCATGATGGGCACCGCGCCCGGATTCGTGCCGGGGATCCTGGATCGAGACCTCATCGACGAGATCCTGCTGGTTGCCGAACGCGACGCGTTCGCCACCTGCCGCGAGCTGGCGCGGACGGAAGGTATCCTGGTCGGCATCTCGTCCGGTGCCTCGGTCCGTGCGGCGCTGGAATTGGCCCGCCGGCCGGAATATCGGAACCAGGTGATCGTCTGCATGCTGTGCGACAGCGGCGAGCGGTACCTCAGCGTCGAGGGACTCTTCGATACCGGGGACGATGGCTCGTGACCCGCGTGGGCCTGGCCCTGCAACCATATACAGCGCGGCCGGAGGCGGACGAGATCTCCATCGCGCCGGAACTCCTCCGACCGCTTGCTCTCGAAATCCTCGCCGAACAGGGCCTCGAGGCGGCCGACCCGGTCTGCGTGCGACTCGCGCCGGAAGAGGAAGCCGAACGCTACGGGCTCTGGGAGCGAACCGGCCTTGCCGACCGGCACCTCGGGCAAGCAGTGGCGTCGATGGCCCGGGAGGGGAGTTTCGTACTGGGCTTGCTCGGCAACTGCATCAGCTCGTGGGGAATGCTCGCGGGGCTGCAGCATTCCGGCCCCTCTGATCGTCTCCTCGATGTCGGCCTGATCTGGATCGATGCCCACGCGGACTTCAACACCCCCGAGACCACGTTGACCGGCTGGCTGGGCGGCATGCCGGTCTCCGTCGCAGCGGGGCGGTGCCTGGAGAGCCTGCGTCTGTCAGCGGGACTGGATCCCGCCATACCGACCGGCAACATCGTGGTGCTGGGGTCGCGCGATGTGGATCCTGCGGAACAGGTACTGCTCGAAGCATCGAACGTGACGCTGGTATCGGCCGACGACATGATCGGTCGAAGCACCGCGATGCGGTCGGCCGTGGAGCGGCTCGCCGGGCGCGTCGATTGCACTTACCTACACGTCGATGTCGACATCCTGGACGCCGGCGAGATACCCGGGAGCTTCTTCGAGACCGCCGGGGGGCCGACGGCAGAGGAGGTCGCCGACGTGTTGCGCGACCTCATGCGCCGACCCACGGTGAGAGCGCTGGGAATCGCTTCATTCCCTACCGCCGAGCACGGTCGCGCCACCAGCATGGCTTCCGTGACTACCCTTCTGCATGGCGCC
Organism: Acidobacteriota bacterium; assembly: GCA_050114655.1. Taxonomy (GTDB): domain Bacteria; phylum Acidobacteriota; class UBA890; order UBA890; family UBA890; genus JASFRZ01. The sequence continues at coordinate 2,954 of JASFRZ010000308.1, read as the reverse complement.
CTGCGGGGGCTTGCAGAACGCTGATACGCAGGGACGGGCGACGCGAAGGGAGTGATCAGCCGCCCTCCTTCGCCTCCTCCAACCACTTGTTGACGTCCGCCGTGTTCATGTGTGCGGCCGTGAAGGCGCGCTGGGCGCGCTCCAGGAAGTCGACGTCACCGGTGATGTCGGAGCGGCCGCCGGGGTCGTCGGAAGGCGCGGCTTCGAGTTCGGCGATGCGGTCGTCAGCTTCGGTGATCTTGGCCTTGACCGCGGCGGTGTTCATGCGGGCGGCGAAGAACGCCCGATAGGCGCGATCGAGGAAGCTGCGCCAGCGCCGGATACGGGCAAGGTCGTCGCCCTTGCCGGGCCCCTTCTCCTGCTCCTGCTGCCCGGCGACGAGGGAAACGAGCGACGGAACAGCTACCGTGATGTCCCGAGTCACCGTCGTTCCGTGTGCGGCCGCCACCGGCGTCACCGAGGCGGCGATGACGGGCGCCATCATCACGGCGAGCGCCATCGACAAAACCGATCGCGTGAGCATGTGACCTCCTGCGTTTCGTTTCCGGTCCCCTGGCGGGCGAATCCCCTCTCTTATCAGCTTAGCGACGTGCGACCCGGCGGGGAAAGTCGCGCGCCGGTCGACGGCGGGGACCGACCGCCCCGGGGCGGATCCACGGGTGGGCGTGCCCTCCCACGATGCGCGCTGCCGGCGACGTCACCCGATCGCAAACCGAGTAGCATGTAGCGATGGAGAAACTGCGCATCCAGGGCGGGCACATCCTGCGCGGCAAGGTGCGGGTCGGCGGCGCCAAGAACGCGGCTCTGCCGGAGCTCGTCGCCTGCCTGCTGACTGACGAACCGCTGCGCCTGACCAACGTACCGGCGGTGCGCGACGTCACCACCATCGTCAGGCTGCTGGAGTACATCGGCGTGGCGGTGGAGCGCGACGGCGATCGCGCGACGGTCCAGCTCGCCAGCATCAACGGCAGCGAGGCACCCTACGACCTGGTCAAGACGATGCGTGCCTCGTTCCTGGTGCTCGGCCCGCTGCTGGCGCGCAGCGGCAAGGCGCGCGTGTCACTGCCGGGGGGTTGCGCCATCGGGGCGCGTCCGGTCGACCAGCACCTCGCCGGCCTCGCCCGCCTGGGCGCCGACCTGCACGTCGAGGAAGGCTACGTGGTCGCCGAAGCCGAGCGTTTGCGCGGCGCCGAGGTGATCTTCGACTCTCCCACCGTCGGCGGCACCGAGCACCTCATGCTGACCGCGGTGCTGGCCGAGGGCACCACCGTGCTGCGCAACGCCGCGCGCGAACCCGAGGTCGCCGACCTCGCCGTGCTGCTGAACCTGATGGGGGCCGACATCGAGGGCGCCGGTACCGACACCGTCACCATCCACGGCGTGCGCGAGCTCGGCGGCGCCGAGCACGAGGTCATCCCCGACCGCATCGAGGCCGGCACCTACCTGATCGCCGGCGCGTTGCGGGGCGACGACCTCGAGGTCACTCACTGCCGACCGCTCGACCTCGAGGCGGTCATCGCCAAGGTCGGCGCAGCCGGCGTGCCGATCGCCGAGGGCAAGACGTCGCTGCGCGTCAGCATGCCCGGCGGCTACTGCAGCGTCGATGTGCGCACCCAGCCGCACCCCGGCTTCCCGACCGACATGCAGGCGCAGTACATGGCGCTGATGACGCAAGCCACCGGCTCGGCGATCATCACCGAGACGATCTTCGAGAACCGCTTCATGCACGTGCCCGAGCTCAACCGCATGGGCGCCGACATCGGCATCGATGGCCACAGCGCCATCGTGCGCGGGCCCTGCGAGCTCGGCGGCGCGCGCGTCATGGCCACCGACCTGAGAGCCTCTGCATCGCTGGTCCTCGCCGGGTTGACGGCTCAGGGCGAGACCATCATCGACCGCCTCTACCACCTCGACCGCGGCTACGAGAACCTCGTCGAGAAGCTGCGCGGCGCCGGCGCCGAGGTCGAGCGCTTCCGGGAATGATCACGACGTCGCCCCGCTGACAGCAGCATCTCGCGACCGCGACACGCCCCTGCTACCGTGCCCCATCGCGCCGCGCGGCTCCCCATACCATCGGAGGCAGCATGCTCACGTTGTACGACAACGCCGTGTCGGGCAACGCCTACAAGGTACGCCTGATGCTCGCCCACCTCGACCTGCCGTACGAGCGCATCGAGCTGTCGGTCACCGACCGCAGCAACCGCGAGGAGGTTCTCGGCGACAAGAACCCGGCGCTGCGCATTCCCACGCTGCAGCTCGACGACGGCCGCTGGTTGGGCGAGTCCAACGCCATCATGCACTACCTCGCCGAGGGCACGCCGTACCTGCCCGATGGCCGCTACGAGCGCGCCGAGACGCTGCAGTGGATGTTCTTCGAGCAGTACGACCACGAGCCCAATGTGGCGGTGGCGCGCTTTCTGCTGCACTACGTCGACGATCCGACGGCACACGTCGACACCATCGCCGCGAAGCAGCAGCTCGGTCGCAAGGCGATCGGCGCGATGGAACGCCGGCTGCGCGAGCACGATTTCCTCGCCGCCGACCGCTACACCATCGCCGACATCGCACTGTATGCGTACACCCACGTGGCCGACGAGGCCGGCATCGACCTCGCCGAGTTCCCCGACGTGCAGACCTGGATCGAGCGCGTCGCGGCGCAGCCCGGGCACGTGCGCATCACCGATTGATCGCCGTCCCGTCAACCACGCCGGGACGGTAGTGCTCTCGCCCGATATCCGACGCGGTACGTTGGTGATCGACTTCCGATTCTGCTTCTGCGCATCGCTTCCCTAGTATTTCTAGGGAGCACTGTGATAGCCTCCTCCCTTAGAAATTCTAGGGATCCGGTGAACCCGGCACGACACTCCCGCTCCCCGGGGGGCAGGTGGCGATGAACAAAGGAGAAAGCCGGCGGGCGGCGTTGAAGGCCAGCCTCGGCAGGTTCTGGAACCGCC
>JASFRZ010000307.1:0-6306 GCA_050114655.1 Acidobacteriota bacterium | reverse complement strand
CGATTTCTGGAGCACGGACGGCGAGTTTATCGAGTCGCGCGCGATCAGCCACCTGGGGTTCCCGGATGGCAGCCTGGTCGGCGTACTCGACGAGCACACCGTCGTGCTGCAGACCGGGTCGCAGTATCGCGCGGGCGTCCGGGTCGGGGTGATCGACCTGCGCGGCGAGGGCAGCAAGGTCGCCGACTTCGACATCGATATCAGCAGCGGCCCCACCGAGTCCGGCGCGGTGATGGAGGTCGAGATCGTCGGCGACAGCATCGCCATCGGCGACTGGGACAGCTACGAGCTGCGCTTCTTCAGCCGTGAAGGCGAGCTGCAACGGGTCGTGACGCGCAGCTTCGATCACATGGTGCTACCGCCGAACCGCGAGGAAATGCAGAGCGGCCTGTTCCCGCGCAGTTGGCTCAAGCCGCCGCTGCCGCTCGCCGAAGGACGCATGCTGGCGACCGTGTCCTGGACCGACCCTGACGCCCTCGCGCAGCTACGCGGTCGGCCCGAGCCGCCGCCATTCGAAGAGGTGCGGGCGACCAGCCGCAGCAGCTTCGATCTGTTCGACGCCGGCGGCCGCTATCTCACCTCCGTGTTGGAGGAGGATGTGAGCATCGGCAACGCCGATGAGGTCGATGCGCAGGGGCGCTTGTACACCGTCGCGACGGATCCGTATCCGCATGTGCGTCGTTATCGGGTGGTCATCGAGCAGTGAGGGTGCGGCCGGACGATCGCTTCACTCCGCTCGTAGCGTAACCGCCGGGTCCATGTGCGTCGCACGGCGTGCCGGTAGCCAGCTTGCCAGCGCGGCGAGTAGCAGCATGCCGGCGCCGAGCGTCAGGAAGACGCTGCTATCCACCGGCAGGATGCCGGCCATGCGCGAGCCCGCCATGAACCCCGCCATCAGGCTGGCCAGGCCGAAGGCGAGCAGCAGGCCGATGAGCAGCCCGACGCCGGTGGTCCTGAGGCCGTGGCCGACGAGCATGCGCACGATCTGCTTGTCGCGCGCGCCGAGCGCCATGCGCACGCCGATCTCGCGGCGGCGCTGGCCGGTGTAGTGGGCAACCAGGGCGTAGACGCCGCTCAGGCAGACGATCAGTGCGATCAGCGCCATGCCGGTGACCAGCCGGCTCATCGAGCGGGTCGGGCCGGCGAGGGAGTCGATGTTCTCCGCGATGCTCTCCGGGGCGAACACCACCACCGCATCGTCGAGCGACCAGATGCGATCGCGCAGCGCAGCCATGATGCCGCCGGTGTCGCCCCGCGCGCTCAGCAGCAGGTTCATCGACCCGCCGCGCGATGGTCCCGTCGGCAGGTAGAACGAGGGTGACGGACGTGGGTCGCTCCAGGCGACGGCAACGTCGGCAGCGACGCCGACGACGGTGAGCCAGGGCTGCTCGTCGCCGGTGCGCAGGCGGCGGCCGACGGGGGGCCCGTCGGGCCACAGACGATCGGCGAGCGCCGCGCTGACGATTACCGGCGTGGGTCCGGCATCGGCAGGCTCGAAGTCGGCAGGCTCGAAGCCGCGCCCCTGCAGCAGCGCGATGCCGAGGGTATCGAAGTAGTCGCCGCCGACCTCGTGCCGCTCGGCGCGGGTTTCGGTGGGGTCGTCGGCGCTGGTGGGTTCGGCTGAAACCGGCACGCCGCGGCTCGCCTGCGTCGCGGGGAGCCGGTCGGCGAGCGCGGCGGAGCGGACGCCGGGGATGGCGGCGGCATCGCTGAGGGTCTGCTCGAAGAACTGCTGCCGTTGCGCCGGTTCCTCGTAGCCGGTTGCCGGCAGGCGAAGCCGTACGGCGAGCACGCCGGTATCGATGCCGGGATCGAAGCGGGCGAACGCGTTGATGCCCGATGCCATCAGGCCGGCGCCGACCAGCAGCACCATCGACAGCGCCACCTCGAGCACGACCAGGCTGCGGCGCAGCCGGTTGCCGCGCCGCCGGCCGTGGCCGAGCGACTGGTTGAGAACCTCATTGAGATCGACGCGCGAGCCGCGCAGCGCCGGCGCCAGGCCGAAGAGGATGACCGAGCCGAGAGCCAAGGCAGCGGTGAAGGCGAGCACTGCGGGGTTGATGCCGACGTTCTCGACGCCGGCGAAGTACAGGCGCCAGCGCTCCTGACCGAGCACCGTGCGCAGGCCGGAGGCGCTCCAGAACGCCAGCCCGGTGCCGGCGATGGCACCGAGCAAGGCCAGCGCCACGCTCTCGGTGAGTAGCTGCCGCACCAGCCGGCCGCGCGGCGCGCCGAGGGCCTGGCGCATCGCCAACTCATCGCGCCGCGCCGCCGCCTGGGCGAGCTGCATGTTGGCGACGTTGCCGCACACCAGCAACAGCAGGAAGACCGCGGCACCCATCAGGAAACCGAACGCCTGGCGTGTGTTGATGGTCATGTTGGCGAGGATCGGCTCGACCGCGAAGCGCCGGTTCTCATGTGCTTCGGGAGCGGCCTCGGCGGCGGCCTCGGCGACCGGCGCGAGCTCGGCGCGTAACTGGTCGATGGTGGCGCCGGGAGCGAGCCGGGCGATCGTGCGCACGCTGATCGACGATCCTGGGCCCTGGCCGCCGTACGAAGCCGCCTGCTCCGGCGTCAGCTCCAGCGGTACCCACACATCGGTGCCCATGGGGAACTCGGCGCCGCGCGGCATCACGCCGATGACCGTGAGGTTGCGATCGCCGAAGCGCAGGCTGTGGCCGACGACGTCGCGATCACCGCCGAATCGCCGTTGCCAGAAGGAGTAGCCCAGCACAACGGTGTCGGTGTCGGCCGCCGAGCCGGTGAAGCTGCGGCCGATCAGCGGCCGCACGCCGGCGACGGCAAAGAAACCCGGTGTGGCGCGCCAGCCGACGACCTCCGTGGGGTCGCCGTCGCCGGTCATGGTGACCAGAAACAACGACATTGCCGACACCGACTCGATCGAATCGAGCTGCTCGAGCTGTTGCAGCTCGGCACCATGGATCCATCCCTCGCCGTTGAGGCCGATGCGCGGCGAGACCTCGCCGATCGCCACCACCCGATCGACGTCAGGGTAGGGCAGCGGGTTGAGCACCATCCCGTACACGAAGCTGTAGATGGAGCTGACCGCGCCGATACCCACCGCCAGCGTCAGCACGGCGGCGATGGTCAGCGTCGGGTTGATGCGCAGCCGCCGCAGGCCGTAGCCGAGGTCCTGGCGCAGCATGTCGAAGAACGGCAGTCGCTCCTTCATCGCTCCTCCGACCACGTCACTCATGGTCTGCCGCGCCAGTCGTGCCCGGCCGAGGGCGCCGCGGCTCTCGGGCTCGTAGCGGTAGATGTCCGCGAACATCTCCTCCATGTCCACGCCGTCCTCGCGCCGCCGGTGGCGCGGGTACAGGTGCAGCAGCAGCCGGTACAGGCGCGCGGCGAGCCCGGGCATGTCGTTGTTGCGGCGCATCGGGGCGACTCCTTCTCTTGCTGGCCATTACACCACTCGCTCGTCGTTGTTCGTAGTTGCCATCGGATCTCTCGGCTCGTTGCTCACGCCTTGCCACGGTCGCCCAGCAGATCGGACTCGCGCGCCAGCACGATCAGATCCTCGAGCCGCTCGGCCTCGGCACGGGCCACTTTTCGGCCCAGCTCGGTCAGGCCGTAGTAGCGCCGCCGCTGATCGTCGAGGTCCTCCGCCGGCCGCTTGTCCGACTCGGCGATCAGTCCGGCCTCCTTCAGCCGCCGCAGGGTGCGGTACAGCACCCCCGGATCGAGCCGCATCTTGCCGCCGGTGCGCTCGAGCGTTGCGCGGCGTATGCCGTAGCCGTGCTGCTCCTGGTCGCTCAGCACCATCAGGACGTGGAACTCGTAGGGCTGCAGCGGCAGGAAGCTCTCCGTCGCCTGCGGATCGGGGTTGGGTTTCATGTCACCCTCCGAAGTCGCTGTGATCGACATGGATGTTAATAACATACATTTATGTCAGCGTGAAAGGTTCTTGCAGATCAGGAATCGGATTCTGTTCCGCAAGGCCGGAGCGGCGGGGTCACGGGATGTCGGGCGTATGCGCGGTGCGGGTTTCGCGCCCGTCCCACTCGCGTGCGCCTCCCGGATAGAGCCTGGCGTCCTTGAAGGGGCGGTCGTGCCCTTCGACCTCGATGCGGCCCCAGGCCAGGTCGATGATCCGCGGTGAGGGCGGTTCGCTGGACATGGTTGTTACGGGAAGTCAGGATGTGCGCTGCTCGTATCATTCAAGCATGAGCTCCCCACGATGTGCCAAGCGATGCTGCAGGAGTTGCGCTGATGAAAGACATTTCGGGGAGCTTCGGATTACGCGATGATCTGCGCCACGCGCTGCGCGTGCTGATCAAGTCGCCGCGACCCAGCGCGCTGATCGTGCTGGTGCTGGCGCTCGGCATCGGGCTGAACACGACCGCGTTCAGCCTGCTCGACAACATGGTGCTCGATCCGTTTCCGTTCGAGGGCTCGGATCGTCTCGTCGATATCGTGCGTGGCAGCCACGAGCGTTTCTCGGGGGCTTTCAACTACCGCGGGTTCGAGGCCCTGCGCGAAGGTGGCGATGTCTTCGGGAAGGTCGCCGCCTACCGCGACGCGGCCCGTATGCCGATGCAGTTGGGCGATGGTACCGAGGACAGTCTCACCGCCGCCGAGCTGTCGGCAGCGGTCTTCGACGTGCTGCGCGTCGAGCCCATGCTCGGCCGGCCCTTCACGCGCGACGAGGAGGGGCCGGGCGCCGATGTCGTCATCATCAGCCATCACCTGTGGCAGACGCGCTTCGCGTCGGATTCCGATGTGCTCGGGCGCACCGTCCGGCTGGACGGCACCGAGCACACCATCGTCGGCGTGATGCCGCGCGGCTTCCGGTTTTACGAGAGCCGCGACGTATGGGTGCCGTTGCCGGTCGACGCGGCGTCGCCCGACAACGAGGGCTATCGCTTCGCGGTGGTCGGCCGGCTGCGCGACGGCGTCAACCGGCGGCAGGCGCAGGCCGCCATGGCGGCGTTCCAACCGATCCTCGACGAGGCGTTGGGGGAGCCGCGCGGGGAGCTCGACGCCGTACGCCGGCGCGCCGGCCTGACAGCCGCTCCGCTGGCGAGCGGGTTGATGGCGCCGGGCCGCGTCGCGATGGCGGGGGTGTTGCAGGGGCTCGCGGTTCTGGTGCTGCTGGTGGTGGGCGCCAACGTCGCCGCCCTGCTGTTCGCCCGCGGCATCACCCGGCAGCGCGAGATCGCCGTACGCCACGCCCTCGGCGCACCGCGTGGACGCTTGGTGCGACAGATCCTGACCGAGAACCTGCTGCTCGCCGTGGCGGGTGGCGTCGGCGGGGTCGTCGTCGGCTTCTGGGCGCACCGCCTGCTGATGGCCGCCTTTCCGGACGTGCCGCTGCTCGCCGGCATCGAGTTCCGTATGAGCCCGCGGATGATGGCGTTCGCCGTCGGGCTGTCGAGCCTCGCGGTGCTGCTGTTCGGCGCCCGCCCGGCGCTGGAGCTGACGCGTGCGGACATCGGCGCCGCCCTGCGCGAGTGGGGCATGGCCGCCACCGGCCCGAAGGGGGCACGCCGCTGGCAGAACCGGCTGGTGGTGTCGCAGATCGCGCTGTCCTTGTTTCTGCTGATCGGCGCCTCGCTCACGGCGCGCAGCATGCTGGCCGTCGAGAAGGTCGACCCCGGCTTCGACGCTGAGGGGGTCTTCGAGGTATTCGCGTCGCTTCCCGGCCGCCTCGACGACGAGACGCGCGCCGCGACCATGCGCCGCCTCATCGATGCGCTCGAGATCACCCCGGGCATCGAGGCGGTCGCGTGGGAGAGCTTTCCGAGCCCCGACGTCGTCGGCAGCTACCGCGACCGCGCCGGCGGCGTGATCGAAACGGGCCAGGGGCCCTCGGACCTCCCGGGGAGCGCGATTCGCATGGACGCGGTCAACGCCGACTACTTCCGCACCTTCGGGCTCTCTGTGCTGCGCGGCCGGGCATTCGGGGACGAGGACCTGCCCGGTGCCCCGCCGGTCCTGATCGTCAACGAGCGCGCCGCGCGCCGCCTGTGGCCTGACGAGGACCCGATCGGCCGGCAGATGCGCTTTCCCGGCGCACAATCCTGGCTCACCGTCGTCGGCGTGGTGAGCGACCGCGTGCTCATCACCAGTTACAGCCCGGAGCGTGAGTTCGGTATGCGCGCGGACGCCTGGCCCGAGCTCTACTTCGCCGCGACGCAGTTCGACGCGGCGCCGGACCCCCTGCTGCAGGTCCGCCCGACGGTCGATCGCGCGACGCTGGCTCAAAACGTGCGCGCGACCTTCGCCGAGGTCGACCCGAGTGTGTCGGTCACCGTCATCCGCTCGGTGTACGAGGGACGATAT
>JASFRZ010000306.1:0-6322 GCA_050114655.1 Acidobacteriota bacterium | reverse complement strand
CGAGCGTCTGTTCGACGAGGTGCGCGCCGCCCGCAAGGTGTCCCACCCGAACGTCTGCCGGGTGTGGGACGTCGGCGAGGCCGACGGGCATCATTTCATCTCGATGGAGTTCGTCGACGGCGAGGATCTCGCCTCGCTGCTACGCCGCATCGGCCGCGCACCCAAGGAAAAGGCCGCACAGATCGCGCGTCAGTTGTGCGCCGGCCTCGGCGCCGCCCATGAAGAAGGCGTCCTGCACCGCGACCTGAAGCCGGCCAACGTCATGATCGACGGGCGCGGCCGGGTACGGCTCACCGACTTCGGCCTCGCCTCGCTGGCCGGCGAGATCCGCGGCGACGAGCGCGCCGGCACCCCGATGTACATGGCGCCGGAGCTGCTGTCGGGCGGTACGCCCTCGATAAGCACCGATGTCTATGCCCTCGGCCTGGTCCTGTACGAGCTGTTCACCGGCAAGCGCGCGTACGAGGCCGACAATCTGCAAGAGTTGATGAACCTGCAATCGGCGACCTCGCCCGCCAGCCCGGCGTCACTGGTCGAGGGGCTGGACCCGGCGGTCGAGAGGATCCTCCTGGCGTGTCTGGACAACGATCCGCGCAAGCGCCCGCAAACGGCGCTCGCCGTCGCGGCGGCCTTGCCGGGCGGCGACCCGTTGGCGGCGGCGCTCGCCGCGGGCGAAACGCCAGCGCCGGAGCTCGTCGCGGCGGCCGAAGTCGAGGGCGCGCTGAACCCCCGCGTTGCCGCTGCGTGTCTGGCGGCGATCGGCGTCGGCGTCGCGCTGCTGATTGCGCTGGCCCCCTACTTTCAGATCGCCCGCATGACGCCGCTGGATCTGTCCCCCGACGCGCTCGCCCTGCGGGCGACCCAGATCCTGTCGAGCGCGGGGTTCGAGGAGCCCGCGGGAGACACCATGGATGGGCTCGAGGTCAGCGGCAACTACCTCCCGTATGTCGCTCGGCGAGCCGACGGCGTGGCCATCCACGAGCGCCTGCCGACAGAGCGACCGGGCGCGATCTATTACTGGTACCGACAGGTGCCCTCGCAGCTCAAGCCACTGGCCGGCGCCAGCCACCCCTCGGCCGACAATCCGCCCCTGCTCACGCCCGGATCAGCGGATGTCCTGCTCGATTCGCGCGGAAACCTTCGCGGGCTACTGATCGTTCCGCCGCGCGAGTGGCTCGCCGGGCCGCCACGGGAGGTCGACTGGCAGCCCCTGTTCGCCGCCGCCGGGCTCGATCTCGCCGGATTCGAGGCAACCACGGCAAACTGGGACCGCAGCGTCCAGGCCGATACCAAGCTTGCCTGGCGCGGTGTCCATCCCGACAGCGGCGGCACGGAGGTCACCGTGGAAGCAGGCGCCGTCGGGGGCCACGCCGTGCACTTTCTGGTGGTGGCACCTTGGGTCGAGGATGCCCGGCAGAATCAGGGCGCCGTTGGAAGCAGGGCGGGAGGCGTGATCTTATCGATCTGGTTCGCGGCCTCGCTCGTTGCCGCCGTTCTGATCGCACGGCGCAACCTACGCCTCGGACGCGGCGATCGGCGCGCTTCGTGGCGCCTTGCGGTCGTGATGACCGCGTTGTTGTTCGTCTGGTGGCTCACCGGCACACACCACCTCTCGGGGGCAGGCGAGCTCAACCTTTTCATCGACGGGTCGGCAAACGCCCTCTTCTGGGGTGGCGTCGTTTGGCTCGTGTACATGGCCATCGAGCCGTCCTACCGGCGCTTGTGGCCCGGACAGCTCGTCGCCTGGGTGCGGCTGGTCGGCGGGCGATTTCGCGATCCGCTGGTCGGGCGTGACGTCCTGCTCGGGGTGCTCTGGGGCGTGGCCTACACGGCGATCTTCCCCATGCTCGCGCTGGGATCGGCACGCGCCGGCATTCCTTTATCCCCTCCACTGCCGGCGTGGGGCGGCGGCCCGATTGGCGCCACGCCTGTGGACGGCGCCGGACCCATGTTGTCCGCCTTGTCGTTGCTGGTGGCGACCCAACTGCTCGACAATCTGATTTTTTTCGTCTCCCTCGTGGCGCTCCGCCTGGCGTTGCGCAACACGATGGCCGCGTTTGCGGTGATACTCGTCGGCGTAGTCTTGGGTTTTCCCTCGGCAACCGCAAATCCCGTGGTCGCCGCGATAATCACCGTCTTGTTGGCGGGCGTGAACTTCCTGCTCCTGTTCCGATTCGGCGTCTTGTTCTTCGTGCTCGCCGACGTTGTGAGCACGGCGCTGCTCCGCTTCCCCCTGACGGCGGACATCGGTAGCTGGTACTTCGGCAACACGGTCTTCGTGGTGCTCGTCGTGGGAGGACTGGCGGCATACGGCTTCCACACCTCGCTCGCCGGCAAGTCCGTGTTCGGCGACGAGGAGGCAGCAGCCGCCGCCCCTGCGTAGTCCCCGCTCGCAACCCCGACTGTCAGCGCCGCACGATCGGCAGTCGGATCTGCGACGGGTGCGCTGCCGAGTGATGCACCTTGTTGTGCGCCACCACCCCGACGCTCTCGTCGTAGTTGTTGCCGCCGGTATTCAGGTTGCGCTCGAAGCGCGGGAAATTGCTCGAGCTGACCTCGATGCGAATACGATGGCCCGGAGCAAACCAGTTGCTCGTCGACATCGGACTGATCGGCACCTCGTAGACGACGTCTTTTTCCATGAAGACTTCCGTGGTGTAGCCCTCGCGGTAACGGACGCGCTGGATGGTCTCGTCGAGGTTGTAGGCACGGCCGTCGGGGTAGACGTCGATCAGCTTGACGGTGAAATCCGTATCGCGGGCGTCCGACGAAACAAACAGCGTCACCTCGATCGTGCCGCTGACCTCTACGCCCTCCTCCAGCGGCGCGCTGCTGTACACCAGGATGTCGTCGCGCGCTTCCATCTGTTGCTGATCGAATGACCCTCCCTGCACCGCGTTGCCGGTACAGCAGACGTTGCCGCCGTATGAAGGCACCGGGCTCATCGGGTCGTAGACAAAGCTGTCGGGATTGTCCTCGGCCCCGGGCATCTCCGGGCTCAGCCCGCCGTCGCCAAAGCGGCTGTTGGCGTTGCCCTCGCTGTGCAGGTACCAGCTCTCCATCTCGGCGCCCGCGGGCGGCCAAGTATCGGACGACTGCCATTCGTTGGAACCCATCGTGTAGTACTGCACGTGCGGCGTGCTCTCGAGAATGCCGTTGTCCTCGCCTTTCAGCCAGTAGTCGAACCAGCCGTACACCAGCGCGTCATAGTCGAGCCGCGCGTCGCCCATGTCGCGCTCTCCGACGATGGTGTGCTCGGTGGCACGCGTGAACGAGCAGTGCAACGTCGGGGCGATGACCGCGTACTGGTTCTCGCGCACCTCCTCGTCGGCGCCGGTCTCGCGCGCCAGGTTGAAAAGGGCGAGGTTGGGACCGATCGAGACGTCGTACCACGACATGAACCAGAAAGCCGGAACACCGAGCCGCTTGTCGTCGTGGTACAGACCGCCCTCGTACCACGCCGGATCGTTCGGCTTGCGCACGATCATCTTCTCGTAGATACCGCGCGGGCCGTCAACGGACCGCATGATGTCCTCGACCGGCAGATGGCGCAGCGCTTCCGACCAGTCGACCGGCGGCATCTCCGGCGCCAGGTCGAAGAAGCGCGACACGCGGATCAGATCCTCCTGCGCCATGTCGGGTGGAAACTGCGGCCGTTGGATGTTCTGGTTGCCGTACAGCCAGGCAGTGAACAGCATCTGCTGTGCCCCCCCGCGGTACCAGTTGCCCTGCTCGTAGAACTCGCCGACGCGGCCGACCCCGGCACCGAAGCCCTGCGGCACCAGCGCCGCGTGGGCCGGGTGGTCGAGCGCGGCAACGCCCATCTGCCATTCGGCCGTCGACGAGCAACCCAGCGTGCCGACCTTGCCGTTCGACCACCGTTGCCGAGCCATCCAGTCGAGCGCGTCCCACCCGTCGGTGGTTGGCGGACCGAGGATGTCCCACTCGCCCTCCGAATAGAACTTGCCGCGCTCGTTCTGCACCACGTAGGCATAGCCGCGCCGGACCGCATCCAGCGCAGCACGATAGGTCCGCGTGTTGAGCTGGCCGTCGCGCCAGGCGTTGAAATTGTACGGGGTGCGTGACCAGATGATGGGCACCGGCTGCTCGGTCTTGGGCCGATACACGTCGGTGGCCAGGCGCACACCGTCGCGCATCGGCACCATGATCTTCTGGTCGATCACCGCAATGGCCTCCAGCTCATCGACGATGTCCTGTTGCGCCGCCACCGCCGGCATGCCCAGAGAGCCAACAACGAGGATCACCAGCACGAGACTCCGGATCACACGCATCATCCACCCGCTTTCCCCGGGACAGGCCCGGACAACTGTCGAAGAATCCACTTAATCCTAGTTGCAAGTCTGATTTAAAAACAGCGGGCCAGCGCTGAGCGACGAACACCGCCGGCGGCGGCACCAAGGTGCGGATCCGGGCGCCTTGATTGCTGCCCGTGAACCGCCGCGCTCATTTTGATGCCGCGGGAGTGAGCCCGTTTGCGGAAGTTTCCGGTATTACCCCTTGACGGTTGCTGAACAGGCCCATTCAGGACTCGGCGCGGGTCTCTGTCAGCCCCATTTCTCGAAGACGTAGCCAGCGAACGGTCGTAGCCGTGGGGTATGCCGATACACGCGGCGGCGGCCGGAAAGTGGGTGTGCAATGCGGAAGACGCTCGGATTCTGGAGGGGCAAGCGGTCCAAGAAGCGCAGCAGGCCCTCCGCACGGCGGTCCCGGCGATTCATCGTCGAGCAATTGGAATCGCGGATCCTGCTCTCCGCCACCGCGATCTTCGATCCCCTCGCTGGCGTCCTCACCGTGGTCGGCGACGCCTCCAATAACACGATCGAGGTGCACGCGGACGCATCCGGGCTGATCGGCGTGACGGCGGAGGGCGCGGACGTTCCGATCACCGTCAACGGTGGCCAGGCGGCGCCCACCGTCAACAACACGACGCTGATCCAGGTCTTCGGCCTCGATGGCAACGATTCCCTCATCGTCGACAGCGATCCCAGTTTGCCCGTCGTCGAGCTGCAGGGCGGCGAGGGCAACGACCTGCTCGTCGGCGGCGACGGGGCTGACGTGCTTCAGGGCGGCGAAGGCAACGACACGTTGATCGGCGGCCGCGGCAACGACGTGATACTGGGCCAGGACGGTTCGGACCTGCTGATCTGGAACGACGGGGACGGCTCGGACTTGATGGAGGGCGGCGACGGCTTCGACTTCGTTCAGGTCAACGGGTCGAACACTGCCGGTGACGACTTCTCGATCGACCCTAACGGTTCCCGTGTGCGCTTCCAGCGCAACAACCTGGGTCTGTTCACTCTGGACATCGGCACGACGGAAAACCTGGACGTCAACGGCCAGGGCGGCAGCGACGTCATCATCGGCTCGAACGGATTGGTGGGGTTGATCGGCCTCGATCTGGACGGCGGCTTGGGCAACGACCTGCTGATCGGCGGCGACGGGGTGGACGTGCTGCGCGGTGGGGCGGGCAACGACACGCTGATCGGTGGCCGCGGCAACGACATCATGCTGGGCCAGGACGGTTCCGACCTGCTGATCTGGAACGACGGTGACGGCTCCGATTTCCTGGAAGGCGGCGAAGGCTTCGACTTCGTGCAGGTCAATGGCTCCAACACCGCCGGCGATGACTTCTCGATCGATCCCAACGGCGCCCGTGTGCGCTTTCAGCGCAACAACCTGGGTCTGTTCACGCTCGACATCGGGACGACCGAGAACCTGGACGTCAACGGCCAGGGCGGTAGCGACGTCATCATCGGCTCGACCGGGTTGGTGGGGTTGATCGGCCTCGATCTCGATGGTGGCGAGGGCAACGACCTGTTGATCGGCGGCGACGGCGTCGACGTGCTGCGCGGCGGCGCCGGCAACGACACACTGATTGGCGGCCGTGGCAACGACGTGGCCTTGGGCCAGGACGGCTCGGACTTCCTGATCTGGAACGACGGCGACGGCTCGGACTTCATGGAGGGCGGTGAGGGCTTCGACTTCGTGCAGGTCAACGGCGCGAACACCGCGGGTGACGACTTCTCGATCGATCCCAACGGCGACCGCGTGCGCTTCCGACGCAACAACCTCGGCTTGTTCACGCTGAACATCGGCACCACCGAGAACCTCGATGTGAATGGCCAGGGCGGCAGCGACGTGATCGTTGGTGCCGTTGGCCTCGTCGGGTTGATCGGCCTGGATCTGGACGGTGGCGAGGGCAACGACCTGCTGATCGGCGGTGACGGCGTCGATGTGCTGCGCGGCGGCGCCGGCAACGACGTGCTGATCGGCGGCCGCGGCAACGACGTGATGCTGGGCC
>JASFRZ010000305.1:0-6331 GCA_050114655.1 Acidobacteriota bacterium | reverse complement strand
GGAAGCTCGTCGACGATTTCTCCGTTCGGCCCCAGAACAACGGCGTTGATGCTGACCGACCCGACGTCGATTCCGACCGTGTACATGCCACCTCCGTCGCCCGAGCAGGGGATTGGCGAAGATCAGCCGTCAGATGTTGTCGTCCTCCCAGCGCCCCTCGTTCACGGAAATGCGATAACGATATCCGCTTTGAAAGTTACCCCCTGCTGACGAATTCGACAATGAAACGGATCGGAAGCCTTCGTTGCAACGGCTCCCTAGTCTTCCAGCCGCGGAAACTCGGTGATGCGGATGTTGGTGCAGCCGTACGGGATGAGCGTGAGCTCCTGCAGCGGCTCATCAGAGCGCTGCGCGCCCACCGGCACCTCATCGGCCCAGCCGTGGCGCATCTCCCAGCCCGGCAACAGACGACCGCGGACGCGCGCCTGCACGCCGGCGCCGGGCGGTGAGAACGGCGCCTCGCCGATCGGCCGCTCCTCGAAGCGCAGGTCGTCGTCGGGTCGGTCCGGATCGAGCACCAATGCGTAGTTCCACGCCGACAACGGGCGCACCTCCCAGTCGGCGTGCGGCGGCTCGCGGTACGGCTTGTCGACGTTGACCCGGGTCCACTCGTCGTCGGGTGAGAGGCTGTAGACCAGCGGGCCGCGCTCGATGGCGACCGCCAGGTTGTAGCGGCTGCTCACCCGCGCCCGCATCGGGAAGTGCAGCACCACCGTGTCGTCGCTCCCCCACACCGCCTCGATGCGGTGGTAGCCGCCCGCCGGCATCGGTTGCTGCGGACCACCGTTGATCGTCGCCGTGGCGCCTTCGGCCCATCCCGGCACCCGCAACACCAGCGGAAACGGGGTCGGGCGATCGGCGCTCACTTTGATCGAGAGCGTCTCGCGGAACGGATAGTCGCTATCGAGCGTCACCGTCACCGGCGTGCCGGCGGAGCGGAATCGCGCCTCGCTGGGCGCGTAGGCGAGCGCGACGATGCCGTCGTCGGGCGTCGTCATCCACAGGTGGGCGGCGAACTTGGGCCAGCCCTGGTGCATGTTCGAGGTGCAGCAGCCGTAGTTGGGCTCGAGGCCGTAGAGGTTCGATTCCGGCCCGTTGGTCGAGAACATGTGGTCGGGGTTGATGGTGCACTGCACCTGGTTGACCTGCTGGTCGTACTGGTGCGCCCACATGTCGGGGCGGAAGGTCGCCGGCAGGGCGTTATAGGCGACCCGCTCGAGGCGATCGCCGAAGTGGGCGTCGCCGAACACCGACAGCAGGACCTCCAGCGAATACATGAACTCGACCACCGAGCACAGCTCGGTGCCCTGCACCGGGTTCTTGCCCGACAGACACTCGTCGCCGCTGAACATGCCGTTGACCTGGCCGTGGTAGCGGTCGAGAAAGGCGAGCATATGCGCCGGAAAGGCGCGGTCCGCATCGCGCTGATCGAGGCGCCACGACAGCGCCGCCGCCTTGGGCGCCATACCAGTGTTGACGACGTGCTTGTCCCAGCTCCAGCGGCCGCGCCGCGGAGTGGGCTGCGCCAGCCGGTCGTCGGCGTACAAAGCGGCATAGTCGGTGCCCTGCGCGCGCAACAGCCGCGACAAATCGAGCAGCCACTCCTCGCCGATGCGCTCGTACACGTAGAACGCCGGGATCAACCCCTCGAACCAGCGGTACTTGCCCCAGTCGAACAGCGGCTGCCGCTGCAACCCTTGGTAGAGTGCACGCTGGCTGGCTTGGAGCGAGCGCAGGACACGCTCGTCTCCGCTCGCCTCGTGGTACTGCGCCAGCACCTTCTGCACCAGCAGAATCGCCCACATGTCATAGGGGCGCGCGCCGTCCGCGGCGGGCACCGGCTCGAACCAGCCGTCGGCGCGCTGGCGCGCGACGATCTGCTCGATGTGGCCGGTCACCTTGTCCTTCAGCGCGGCGTCGTCGAGGGTCCACGCCAGTGCGGTGACGCCGTCGAGCCAGTAGGGGGCGCGCTCCCAGCCCTCGGCATCGCCGCCGAACCACTGGCTCTCGGCGACGTCGGGCCAGAACTCGTCGAGGTGGCCGCTGAGGCCATCGGCCTGAATGCGTAGCTGGCGCTCGAGCCAGCCGCGCGGGCGGATGGAGCCGAGCGGCAGCGGTGTGTAGGCCGGCGCGGCCAGGCCGCTCTCGCCTTGCTGCCCACTGCGCGCGACGGCCTCCGCCATCAGGCCGCGCTCTGCGGCGCCTGCAGGGCCCTCGCCGAGCCCCAGAGCTGCTGCACCGCCGGCGGCCACCATCGAGGTACCCGCCGCCGCGCGGCGTAGGAACGTGCGTCGGTCGAGTCGCTTCATACGGCCTCCCTCGCGGGTCATGATCGGTGGTGCGGACCAGCGACCACCGGAGCAAGGAGCTTCCGGCAAGTTTAGGGGATTTTGGCAGGCGCGCAGCGCCGGCCGCGCGCTGACTCGGGGCACGAACGAAGTGTCGCCTCTATCTGCTCGCACGCCTACCACCGACGGGGCGGCTGCCGTACCATGCAACGGCTGTTCATCCGAGGGGGTGCGCCGTGTTTGCCGATCGTCTGCTGCGCTGTAAGCCGCTCGACGTCGCCGTCGCCGAAGCGGAGGAACCCGAGTACAAGCTGCGCCGCGCCCTCGGCCCCGTCCAGCTGATCGTCTTCGGCATCGGCGCCATCATCGGCGCCGGCATCTTCGCCACCATCGGCACCGCCGCCGCCGGCGACGCGGTGCGCCCCGGAGCCGGCCCGGCGTTGATGCTGTCGTTCATCATCACCGCCGCGGTGTGCGCGCTCACCGCGTTCTGCTACGCGGAGTTCGCCTCGATGGTGCCGATCTCGGGATCGGCCTACACCTACTCCTACACCACGCTCGGTGAGCTGGTCGCCTGGATCATCGGCTGGGACCTGATCATCGAGTACGCCGTCGGCAATATCGCGGTGGCGATCAGCTGGGCGAACTACTTCAAGACCTTCGTCGAGGGCTTCGGCATCGTCATCCCCGACTGGATGTCGATGGACTACCGCACCGCCTCGCGCATCGTCGACGCCAACGGCGTGCAGACGGTGCTGCGCGACGCGCCGCATGTCTTCGGCGTGCCGTTCATCTTCAACTTCCTCGCCGTCGCCATCGTCATGGCGATCACCATGGTGCTGATCTGGGGGATCCGCGAGTCGGCCCGCTTCACCGCCATCATGGTGGGGGTGAAGATCGTCGTGCTGACCTTCTTCATCATCGTCGGCCTGTACTGGGTGCAGCCGGAGAACTGGACACCGTTCGCGCCCAACGGCTGGGCCGGCATCAGCGCCGGCGCGGCGATCGTGTTCTTCGCCTACATCGGCTTCGACGCGGTCTCGACCGTTGCCGAGGAGACCCGCAACCCGGCGCGCGACATGCCCATCGGCATCCTCGGCTCGCTGGCCCTGTCGACCTTCTTCTACGTCGTCGTGGCGGCGGTGTTCACCGGCCTGATCTCCTACACCGACCTGCAGGGCGTGCTCGCCACCGAACAGGCCGAGCCGCTGACCCTCGCGCTGGCGCACGCCAGCCCGACCCTCGGCTGGGCGGTCGGCATCGTCGCCTTCGGCTCGGTGGTGGCACACACCGCGGTGCTGTTGGTGTTCCAGCTCGGCCAGCCGCGCATCCTCTTCGCCATGTCGCGCGACGGGCTGTTGCCGCGCGTCTTCGGCCTGGTACACGAGCGCTTCCGCACGCCGTGGGCCGGCACCCTGCTGACCGGCGTGTTCGTCGCCTCGGTGGCGGGCGTGGCCAGCATCGACGAGATGGTCGATCTGACCAATATCGGTACGCTGTTCGCCTTCATCCTGGTGTGCGCGGGCATCATGGTGCTGCGCCACCGCGAACCGGAGCGACGGCGGCCGTTCAAGGTACCGGGCGGGTACGTGGTCCCGACCCTCGGCATCCTGTCGTGCCTGTACCTGGTGTGGTACCTGCCGCCGACCTCGTGGATGCGCTTCGCCGCGTGGCTCAACCTCGGCCTGGCGGTGTACATCGGCTACGGCTGCGTGCACAGCCGCATGACCGGCCGCGCCACCTCCGACGACGACGCCGCTTTCGATCGCGGCACCGCTTCCGAGGGCACCTGGCTGGTGCTCGGCGGCATGGCCGCGCTGTTCTTCACCCACGCCGTCGACATCTGGCTGGGAGGCAGTACCGCCGCCGCCGCCGCGGAGATGCCCGGCCTGCTGACGCCGGGCGCGTGGCTGCACCCGTCGGTGTTCATGATCCTGCCGCTGCTGATCTATGCCCTCTGGGTCGGACCGATGCTGGTGCACCGCGTGCGCCATGCCGGCGTCCCGGCAGGCGCGAGCGAGGCGGCCATGCGCGCCGACACCCGCGGCACCCTGGCGCGCGTCGCGGTCATCGAAGTCATCGCGATCGGTTACTTGCTGCTGCTGCTGATCGCCTGAACTCCGGCGCGGCGACCATGTCCCCGACTCACTTCATTCCTGCCGCAGCGTGTCCGCAGGATCAACTCGCGCCGCACCCAGCGCCGGCACTCCCGAGGCGACCACAGCAACCGCCGCGAGAAGTGCGGCGGCAGCGGCGTACGAGGCAAGGTCGATTGCCTCAACCCCGAAGAGCTTGCTCTCAATCACCCCCGACAGCGAATACGCTCCAGCCAACCCGAGAATCGTGCCCGATCCGACGATCTTCGCCGCCGTCCACGAAACCAGGCCCGCGACCCGAATGCCGTCGGCCCCTAGCGCCATGCGGATGCCGAACTCACGTTTGCGCCCCGCGACCGTGAATGCGACGACCCCATACAACCCGATGGCAGCGAGAACCAGGGCCAGTGCCGAGAGGAGGCCGAGCAGACGCATGAAAACACGCTGCTCGGCAAGCTGAACATCGATGCGCTCAGTCAGCGGAGTAGGCTCGGGCACGGCGATGTTCGGGATCATGGCTTCGACTGCTTCCCGGATCGCGGCGGGGGCAGGTGGGCTGACCGCCGAGGTACGGGCGAGCAACGCGACCGGACCCATGTTCTCCGTAATCAACGGTAAGAAGACAGCTTCGTCGGGCTCCGAACGGACGTCTGCGATCCGGATGTCGCCAACGACCCCGACGATCTCCGCCTCGACCGGGGTGCGCCCAACCCGAACGTACCGCCCAATGACGTTGGTGCTATCGAAGAGCCGTTGCGCCAACCGGGACGTCAGCACGACCACCGGTGGCGACGATGGCCTCGCGTCCGCGTCGTCCAACGTCCGGCCGACGAGTGGGTCGAGGCCCATCACGGCGAACCAATCAGGTGTCACCCGGCGCATGTCGGCAGTCTCGGTCGCATCTTCGGGGGCGTCTAGCGTGGCGATCGCCATCGTGGGCCGGCCCCTGTAGGGGCCATACCAGCCGTCCACGGCCGCCACTTGCACCCCGGGGACGGCCGAAACTGCCTTCGGGAGCTCGCGATACAGCACGCCCAGGGACTCATCATCAGGGGTGTCCGCCCCGAAGTCGATCAGCACTGTCGATACGTTTTCGACTTCGATCCCCGGTTCCATGGCGTACAGGTTTCGGACGGTTCGGATGAGAAGCACGCCGCCGATCAAAAGCATCAGTGATAGCCCGATCTGCAACGCAGACAACGCGTGACGGGCGAAGCTGTCACGCCGCGTCGTCCCGCGGGCGGCGCCGCGCAGCGCCGCTTCGAGGTTGAAGCGCCCCGCGAGCACGGCGGGCATCGCCCCGAAGAGCATCGTCGTTCCAGTGGCCGCCACGATCGCGAACCCCAAGAGGCGCGCGTCGACGACGAGGCCCTGGAAGTCGAGGAAGGGATCGCCGCGGAACATCCATCCGACGCTCCAGGCGAAAACCAGGCCGACGATCGTCCCGGCCGCCGCCAGCAACGCGCTCTCGACCAGTTGCCGGCGCGCTACGCGCGCCGCGGACGCCCCCAACGCCCGACGAACGGCCAGTTCGTTTCGAGCTTGAAGCGCGCGCACCAGCAGCAGGTTAGCGACGTTTGCGCAGGCGATCAGCAAGACCAGCAGCGCGGCACCGCCGAAGGCACCGAGGGTCGAGAGCATCCTTTCCCGAACCCGCGGCGAATCCAGCCCCGGCGTGAGCGTCGCACGCAGGTCGCTCAGGAACTCGCGGTGCTCAGGGTCGGCCTCGGCGAGACGCCCGATAATCGCGTTGAGTTGCTCTTCTACTGCCTCGAGAGTGACGCCGTGCTGAAGTCGCGCGACGAAGTCCTGGTTGAGGGTACTGTCGCGTGACCAGAGGCGCTCGAGAGGGTATCCGTCCAGCAGCGCATAGGCCGATCTAGGGGTCCAGACATCCACCAGCCAGCCGCTGCCCGACGTCCCCCGAAAGCCCCCCCCTGCGACCCC
>JASFRZ010000304.1:0-6341 GCA_050114655.1 Acidobacteriota bacterium | reverse complement strand
CGAGCGCCGCGCGCGGTACCTGCTGACGATGGACCAGGATAGCGCGGCGCAGCGTGCCGCCTGGGCGCAGACGATGTACCGCTCGATCAACACGCCGGACTTCGCCGACGCCATCCGCTGGCCCGGCGACGTCGCCGAGCTGTTCATCAACCTGCGGCTGCTGCCCGACGGCTCGGGCATCGACTGGCCCGGCGGTGGTCGCGTGTGGCGCGCGGCATTCGACGGCGATGACCGCCTCGGCACTGAAGTCGCGATCGACGCCCTGCTGGCGCGTTTCGACAGCGGCCCGGACTCGGGCCCGGCCGTCGACCAGCTGCTGCTGCGCGAGATCCTGCGCCAGTCCGAGCCCAACCGCGACCAGCCCAGCGCCATCCGCAAGCTGCTCGCCGTATCGGCGGCGATCCGCTACCAGCCGATCGCCAACATGCGCCGCGCCATCCCCGTGCTGGTGCGCAACTATCGCCGCTTCGGACGCGCCTACGGCTTCCTGGTACAGCCGGCAGCGTTGCCTCCGGGGAGCGCCGAGCAGCTCGTCTGGCACCTGCAGCAGATCGACGCCATCGAACGTGAAGACGCGCGCATCGACGCCATCCGCCAGGCGCAGGCCACCCTCATGCTGCTGCACCGCGTGCTACTCAACGACCTGCTGACCAACGAGGACCGCGCCGAGCTGGTCAACAGCTTCCTCGATCTGCCGATCACCGTGTCCCCCGAAGCCGCCGCGCGCGGCGAGCGTTCCACTCCCGGCTACGGCAGCGCCGTCGCCGAGTGGTGGCGCAACGAGATGGTGCCGGCGATGGTACGCGGCCTGCAGGCCAACGCCTGGCCGGGCGACCCGCAGGACCTGCGCAGCGTCGTCGTCACGGCGCTCACCGGGCGCATAGGCATCGCCGAGCTCGAAGTCGACGGCATCGACTACAACTACACGCCGGCATCGACGCTCGGGCGCCGCATGTACTCCCATCTACTGCTGCAGCAGCAACCCTCTTTCGAGGGCCTCTTCCGCCTCGACGAGATCGCCGCGGCGCTCGACGACAACGCCGGTGAGCCGGGCTTCGCCGACGAGATCTCCTCGCTTGTCGACGAGTTGCGCGCGCAGATGCCGCCCAACATCGGCGATCAGGAGGTCACCGAGGCGCTGCCCGTGACCGTCGCACGCGACCAGCTCTTCGAGCGATCCGACCGACTCGTGACGACGTTGCGCAGCGGCTCGCCGACGCCGGCGCAGGTCGAGTCCTTCCGCGAGGCAGTCAACGCCTACCTGGGTGACGCGCTGGTAGGCATCGTCTACGCGCTGTACATGGGCGATCCGACGTCGTTCACCTACCAGCAGGGACACATCGCCTGGCTGCACCGCCTGATCATTGCCGAGCTCGGCGACGACGGGCCGGAAGATCTTTTCGGTCCGTGGGCCGCGACCTCGGAGAGCTGGATCCTCGACGAGGGTTCGCGGCTGCACAACAGTTTGTTCGGCGCACCCGCCATCCTGGCGCGCTGGAACATCGAAGACCTGATCAGCGGCGGCGGCGCGCGCGACCCCGCCGCCGCCGAAGCGTGGGCTGCAACGTTGGCCTACATCCACCTGCCTTCGCTGACACCCGAAGCGCAGCTGGTCGTCGCGCGCCGGCACGCACTGGCGACGACGTGGATCCAGGAGGCGGTGCAGGCGCGCGACCCCGACGTCGTGCCGTCGTTCTGGACGACGGTGGACCGGACCGTGCAAGCGCCCCGGCTGGCCGATTCCCTACGCCTGCTGATGCGACCGGCGGAGCTGCAGCACTTCACCGACGCGGTGCGTGCCGGTCGCGAGAACGAAGCGCTGGACCTGGTGACCGACGGCGACCGCTACCTGCTGCTGCTCGGTATCGACAACTACGACCGCGCCGCGCCGGCCGCCGCCCGCTGGCTCGTGGATCAGACCGTCGGCATGCCGCTCGGGCGCCGCGGCGACTACCTCGGCCTCGAGACCCCGCCACCGGTACCCTACGGCGAGGCGGGCGACGAGTTCGCCGACCCGTTGCTGTACACGCGACTGTTCGACATTCGCGTGCGGCTGGCGGTTCTGATGCAGGAGCGCGGTCTGCCCTCGGCAATGCACGCGCGCCTGCTGCAGGGCACCATGGCACGCATCCTCGGCAACGTCGTGCCGGCGGGCTTCCAGCCATGGCGCAACCTGCTCGCCGCGGTTGACGCCGAGGTCACCGAAGCGGCCCTCGGCCAGCAGGTCGTCGACATGGCGTTCGCCGACGAGCTCACCCCGACCGACCCGGCCGTGGCGCTCAACGACCTCGCCGGAGGGCCCGACCGCGCCGCTGGCCCCTCCGGGCGATCGAGCACCCTCGGGCTACCGGTCGATCCCCAGCGCTACGAGGCGCAGTTCGGCGCCCAGGTCGACATGATCACGGTCGACATCGGCGCGTGGGACGACGAGGACCGCTTCGTCACCGACCTGACGCTCGACGATCTGACGGTGACCAGCAACGGCCAGCCGGTGACGCCGGCGTTCCTGCGCCTGGAGGGTGACCCCGACAACTCCCTCTTCCTCGATGCGCTGCCCGAGGACGTCGCCGATCAGGTCACCCCGGCACCGCGCAACTTCGTGCTGGTGGCCGACATGCTGACCACCAGCCCGCAGGACTGGGAGCGGCTGCTGCTCGACGTCACCGAGTTCGTGCGCGCCGGTATCGGGGTCACCGACCGGCTTGCGCTGGTGACCATCGACAGTCGCGGCATCGCCCAGGTGACTCACGACTTCACCCTCGACCATGAGCGCATCGCCGAGATTCTCGAGGCACAGGTCGGCAACTCCTTCGCCACCGTCGATCGCGAAGACTCGTTCCGCGACCTGTCGGTGATCCTGTGCGACAACGGCGGCTGCACGGCACCGGGCGAAGGGGGCGACATCACGCTGTGCGACCCGATCACCACGCCTCGCTTCTACCAGTGCATCACCCAGCAACCTGACTGGGAGGACTTCAAGTTCCGCATGGCGCAGGCCCAGCTCGGCCGCTGGTCGATCGAGGCCAGCGTCAACGCCGAGCGGGTGATGGCCGCGATGACTCAGGTCGGGGACATGCTCGAGGTCGGGGACCCGTTCGACCGGCAGAAGTACGTCATCCTGCTGTCGTCCGGCTTCGAGCGCGTGCCGGGCGCCATCCACCAGCAGGTCATCTCCGAGTACGCCGCGCTGTCACCGACGCTCAACCCGATGGAAGTGCGCACCCTGACGACCGATCTGAGCCAGAAGATCGACGATCTCACAGACACCTTGAAGCGCTGCCACTGCACCGTGTACTCGCTGGACACACTGGGGCAGGCCGCTTTCGAGCCCAACTCGGTGGAGATGGGACCCTCCACGCCGGTCGTGTCGCGCTTCACCGCCCGCTCCGCTCTGGAGGGGCCGATCAACGCGCTGGCACGCGACACCGGCGGCAAGCCGTTCTTCGGCAGCGATATGGGCATCGGCTTCCAGGAGGTGCTCGCCGACACGCGGTTGCGCTACGTGCTCGGCTTCACCATGGACCCGCCGAGCCCCGACGCCGAGCCGCAGTGGTACGACATCAAGGTCACCGTCGATCGCGACGACGTCAACGAGGTGCGCGCGCGCGACGGATTCTGGTGGCCGCGGCACTAGCAGACCGTATGGAAGGCCTGCTAGGCGAGCAGCGCGAGGATCTCCTCGTCGCCTGCGTTGTCGGCGAGCACGAGCATCGCGCGGCGCGCGGGGTTGTGTCGCTGCCGTAGCTGCGGTGCAGCGTCGAGCAGCAGGCGCACGACATCCGCGTGGCCGTAGCCGATGGCATAGTCGAGCGCCGTGAGCCCGAGGAACAGCTCCTCATCGGGATCGGCGCCGCGCCTCAACAGCTCGCGCACCACCCCGGCATGGCCGCGGCCCGCGGCCATCATCAGGGCGGTGTAGCCGGAATCGTCGGAGGCGCCCGGATGGGCGCCCCATTCCAGCAATGCGGCAGCGGCGGCGAAGCGATCGGCGTACAGGGCGTGCATCAGCGCCGGCCAGCGCAGCCTGCCGCGGTCGGGCCGGTCGATCTGCGCGCCCGCCTGCACCAGCTCGCGCATCACCGCGATGTGACCGTGCTCGGCGGCGATCATCAGCGCGCTGCGGCCGCCCTGGTCGGGCGCGTCGACCGGGACGCCTGCCTCCAGCGCCGCGCGCACGCCCGGCCGGTCGCCGTTACACGCCGCCCGGTGCAGCCCGCGCTCGGCTTCCGACGGAGCGGTCTCGGGTACTCCCAGAGTGCTGACCGAAAGACTCGGAACCATGCGATCGCTCTCCTGCCGCTCAGCTATCCCGCACGGCCTTGATGAGGCTTTCCATGTGATCGAGGTAGCGCTCCAGCGCGCGCTGGCCGCGCGCGGTGATGCGGTACTCGGTCTTCGGCACGCGCCCGTGGAACGACTTCTTGCACGAGATATATCCTGCTTCCTCGAGCTTGCGCGCGTGGACGCTGAGGTTGCCGTCGGTAGCGTCGAGCATCTCCTTGAGCTCGTTGAACGTCAGCGACTCGTTCACCGCCAGCATGCTGACGATCGCCAGGCGCGTACGCTGCCGGATGAGGCCATCGGCGGCATCGCCGGCCGACGCGCCGCGCAGGACCGTGTAGACGTCGCTCGCCGGTCCCACCGGCTGCTCCGCTGCTTCCGCCTTGGCTTTCCGCCTGGTGTTTTGCTTGCCCATCATTCACCCCGCTTTCAACCACTTCTACGAGAACATCAACCGCCGTGCCAGCGTCCGATCACCCAGCCGAAGCCGATCTGCAGGCCGCCGAAACCCGCCGCGAGCAGCCAGTTGCCCCACACGAACGGCACGAAGAGGGCCGCCGCGCCGAGCAACATGAAGCAGATGCCCATCGCCGGAACCAGGCGGATGGAATACGCGCCGCCAGTGATACAGGCGGTGCCGTACAACAGCAGCCAGACGCCCGCCAGCGGCTGGTAGAGCCCGGCGGCGACCAGCGCCACCGTGAACGCGGCGCCAGCCAACAGCGGCGGCAGCAGGCCGAGCAGGAATCTCCGGCCTTTGCCCGCCAGCATGGTCATGCCCGCCGCGCGCGCCTTGTGGTCCATGCTCCAGCCGCCGATCAACGTGGCGATCACCGCGGCCAGCAGCCAGACAATCAGCCACTCCACTGGCCCCTCGCGAGTCGCCGCGACGACCGCGGCGACAATCGCCACCGCGCCCATGAGCATGCCTCCCCAGCCCGGAACCCCGGTGAAGCGAGAGGCGTGGTCCATGCGCTCGCGAATGAACCGCAGGTTGCTTTCCGCTTGAGCGTGCAGAGGCTCGATCGACATCGGCTTCATCCGTATCGGCGGGTCCGTTACCGCAATCGTGATGAGAGGAGCCTAGGTCGTTTGATCAAATGATGTCAAGTACTTTGCGACACAATGTAGCCATAATGTCGCGCATGGAAAAAGAGTTTCACTGGCGCCTCCGGCTGGCGTTGATCGCCGCCGGGGCAGGCACCTTCGCGTTGTTCCTCGCGCTGCGCGCGGTTCCGTCGTTGGTCGAGACGGTGTACGGCGACTTCGTCGGCCCGCTACTGGCCTCGTCTCTTTCGGCGATCACCGGCGTGCTGCCGTTCTCGCTCATCGAGCTGTTGGTGATTGGCCTGGTGCTGTGGCAGGTCTGGTGCGTGGCGCGCGGGCTCGGCGAGGTGCGCAGGGGCGAGCGCGGCTGGGCCAGCACGTTGGCCGGCGGAACGCTGCGGCTGCTCGCCGACGTCGGCGTTGTGATGGCGTTGTTCTACGTCCTGTGGGGCTTCAACTACGCCCGCCCGCCGCTCGAGCAGCGCTTGCAGTGGAACGGCCGCGAGGCCGACATCGAGGAGGTGGCGCGACTCGCCGAGGAGATGGTCGAGGCGGCCAACTTCGAGTACACCACGCTGACACTCACCGAAGACCTCGGCGAGCCGAGCCGCGCGCCGCAACGCGGCGAGCTCCTGCCCCAGCTCGACGAGGGCTGGAGAAGCGCAGGCGACGTGCTGGGCGCCCCGGCCGCGGCGATCTTCGGGTACGGGCGGCCGAAGGTGCTGCTCAGCTCGTTCCTGCTCGACTACACCCAGACCTCGGGCTTCTACTCGCCCTGGACCGGCGAGGCCAACTACAACGGCGGCACGCCGGACGTCAGCCTGCCGCAGGTGATCGCCCACGAGATGTCGCACCAACGCGGCTTTGCGCGCGAGGACGAGGCCAACTTCGCCGGCTACCTGGTGGCGGCATCCGCCCCCGAGTCCTACGCACGCTACTCCGCCTACGTGTTCGCCCAGCGCCAGCTGCTGTCGACCCTCGCGCGCTACGACCGCGACCGGGCCACCGCGCTC
>JASFRZ010000303.1:0-6358 GCA_050114655.1 Acidobacteriota bacterium | reverse complement strand
CGCCTTGCGGATGCCGCCCTCACGCCCTCCGGCTCCGTGCGGCGCAATTGTCGGCAAAGGTGTCTCGATTTTGGCGTGGATGTGTTTAGAATCGCGGCAATGGTCACCGATAGTCGTTATTGAGCATGGCGATACTCGAGTTCAAGGATGTCGAGAAGGCTCTGCCCTTCGGGTTCTGGCTGCGGAAGAAGGCGATCCTGAAGGGGGTCTCGCTGGCGGTCGAGGAGGGTGAGATCTACGGGTTTCTCGGGCCCAATGGGGCGGGGAAGACGACCTCGATCAAGTGCTTGCTGGGGTTGCTGGAGCCGGATTCGGGGACGGTGTCGCTGTTCGGCGACCCCGGGGCGACGCTGGCGGCTCGGCGGCGGCTGGGGTATCTGCCCGAGCAGCCGTACTTTTACCAGCATCTGAAGGGTCGCGAAGTGCTGGAGTACTTCGGCCGGCTGTTCAGCATCCGCGGTGCGACGCTGCGCGACAAGGCCGCCGAGTTGCTCGAGGTGGTCGGTTTGGGCGATGCCGGTGACAAGCCGCTCGGGCAGTACTCCAAGGGAATGTTGCAGCGGCTCGGCGTCGCTCAGGCGCTGATCAACGACCCCGATCTGGTGGTGCTCGACGAGCCGATGAGCGGGCTCGATCCGATCGGCCGGCGCGAGGTCAAGGACCTCATCATGTCGGTCAAACAGCGCGGCGCCACGGTGTTCTTTTCCAGCCACATCCTGTCGGATGCCGAGGAGCTGTGCGACCGGGTGTGCCTGCTGGTCGACGGTACGCTGCGCTTCGAGGCGCCGGTGGACGATCTGCTCGACGAGCGCGTCGAATACTGGCAGGCGGCTTCGGAGGACATCGAGCCCGGGATGCTGCACGGCTGGGAGCCGATCGCCACACAGGGCGATCTGAATTTCTATCGCCTGCACACCGAGGATGAGGTCGACCGCTGGGTCGACGCAGTGCGCGCCGCCGGCGGCAGCGTGTACCGCATCACGCCGCAGCGCGCGACGCTGGAGGATTACTTCGTCGCCACGGTAAAGGACGCGCGCAGCGGCCAAATGCCCGAGGACAGCGCCGAGGTTCGCCCCGCAGATGGAGGATCCGGACGGAAGCGCAGCTCCGGCGGTGCCTCGACGTCCTCGGCGGCGGCGACGGACTCGACGGAGGGAGAATGAGCGCCGCCGCGTACGCCATCGCGCTCAACACCTTCAAGGAAGCGGTGCGCGACCGCATCCTGGCAGTGTGCTTTGTCTTCGCGCTCCTGCTGATGGCCTCGTCGACGGTGCTGTCTTGGCTGACCGTGGGCTCCGAGCTGAAGATCGTCACCGACATCGGCCTCGCCGCCGAGGCCTTCTTCGCGGCGCTGATCGCCGTGCTGGTGGGCATCAACCTGGTGCACAAGGAAGTCGACAAGCGCACCATCTACGCGGTGCTCGCCAAGCCCGTGCCACGCTGGCTGTTCATCGTCGGTAAGTACCTCGGCTTGATGGCGGTACTGGTGGTGGCGATCGGGCTCATGTCGGTCTTCTACGTCGCGCTGGTGTGGTGGAAGGGCGGCATCTTTCCGGTGCACGTGCTCGGCGCGTTGGTGTTGAGCGTCTTCGAAGTGTCGGTGGTCACCGCGGTGGCCATCGTCTTCTCGAGCTTCGCGCCGCCGATCGAGGCGGCCATTCTGACCGCCGGCGTGTGGGCAATCGGCCACATGTCGTGGGGCTTCGCCGCGCTGGCGGCGCGCATTCCTTCGGAGTCGGTTGGCTACGTAATCACCGCGCTGTACCACCTGGTGCCGGATCTCGAGACTTTCAACATCCGCGCCCAGGTGGTTCACGAGCTGCCGGTGGCGACGTCGTACTACTTCGCGGCGGTTGCCTACGCGCTCGCCTACACTGCGGCGATGCTGGCGCTCGCAGTACTGATCTTCCGCCGGCGGGACCTCAAATGATGCGAACGGGCAGCGGCGCGCAAAAGGGCACCGCCACCGTGCTGGCGCTCTGGCTCACCATCTTCGGCGCGATGGCGGCGTGGATCGCCGCGCAGCGCGCCACTGATCGGGTGCGCGTGACGTGGCCGGACGCCTATCCTCTGTTGCTGTTGCCCAACGGGCGCTATCTGAAGGCCGCCAGCGCCGGCTTCCAGGTGCTGCTCGCCGACGTCATCTACCTGTGGAGCATCCAGTACTACGGTCACCGTCGCACGATCGAGGGGCGCAGGTACCTGTGGCAGATCTACACCACGATCGCCGAGCTCGATCCGCACTTCATCGACGCCTACACCACCGGGGCGCTGGTGATGGCATCGGACATGAACGATCCGGAGCTCGCCCTCGATTTGCTCGACCTCGGCATCGAGCGCAATCCCGATAGCTGGCGGCTGCCGAATGAAGCCGGCTGGTACAGCTACTTGAGTCTCGGTGATCCGGCCAGGGCCGAGGTTTACTTCGAGCTCGTCGCACAGAAGCCCGACGCGCCGGCGTGGGCCGCACGCGTGCGCGCCTTCATGGTGGGCGAGCAGGGCGATCTGCTGTCGGCGATCGTGCTGTGGGAACAGATCCGCGACGAGGCCGAGGCGAGCGGTGACGAGCAGTCTGCTGCGATCGCCGCGCAGCGCGTGCCCGACCTGTACTCGCAGTGGGCTATCGGCGAGCTGGACAAGGCCATCGCCGCCTTCGAGCAGGAGCAGGGACGCAAGCCGGACTCGCTCGCCTTGCTGGGGACCCTCGGCCGGCTGCCTGCGGAGATGTTTCTCGACGATGAGGGCCGGCCGCTGAACTACTTCGAGGAGCCTTTCGATTACGACGCCCGAACCGGCGAGGTCACCGACCCACGCGCGGAGCAGGCGCGCACCGGGCGGTGATGCCACCAATGCGACCGAAGCTGCATGCCATCGGTATCGTTTCGTTGCTCGCCGCTGCCGCGATGCAGTCCGGCGAGTTCCGCCCGCTGACCTACGCCGAGTTCTTCGCCCTCATCCCGCGCCCCTGGCTGGCGGCGTTCGGTGCGATGATCGGCCTGATCATCGGCTCGTTTCTCAATGTGGTGATCTATCGCGTGCCGCGGGAGTTGGACATCTCGCGGCCGCGCTCGCGCTGCCCGCATTGCGGCAACCTGATCCCGTGGTACCGCAACGTGCCGGTGTTCTCATGGATCGCGCTGCGTGGGCGGTGCGGTGACTGCCGCGGCCCGATTTCGGTGCGCTACCCGCTGGTCGAGGCGGCGGTCGGCCTTCTGTTCGCTGCTGCGCTGTACCGCTGGGGGGTGTCGTGGAGCGCGCTATCGAGCATGGTTTTTGGCGCCGTCATGCTGGTGCTGGCGCTGATTGATTACGACTTCAAGATCCTGCCCAACGTCATCACGCTGCCCTTCACCGCGGTCGGCTTCGCGCTGTCCTTCGTCGACCCACGTACCACCTGGATCGACTCTGCCATCGGCATCGCTGCCGGCGGTGGCCTGCTGTACACCGTTGCCTGGGTGTACCTCAGGCTGCGCGATCAGCAGGGCATGGGCATGGGTGACGTCAAGATGATCGCCATGATCGGCGCCTTCGTCGGCTGGAAGGGCGTGTTGCTGACCATCTTTCTGGGCTCGTTGTTCGGCAGCGTCATCGGCCTGACCTTGATGAAGCTCAAGGGGCGCGAGTGGGACTACGCCTTGCCCTTCGGTACTTTCCTGGCCCTTGCCGCGGTGATCGTCGATTGGGGCGGTGCCGAACTGCTCGCCTGGTATTGGGGGCTGCTTGGCGTCGGATGATGGGCAGACTCGCCCACCTTCCCGTGGTCGAGCGGCTCCTGCTCCTGGTCGGCCGGGGGTGAGGCGGAGGGATGCACGGCGCATACGCTGTTGATTCGTGCGTCAAGATGTTCCCAATAGATCAGCAGTGATCATCAATGGGCAACCTTCTTGCAAATAGCTCTTTCTTCTTTCTGCCTGAATTGCGACAATCAGCCCATGATTACCAGAGCAGCAAGGTGCCTTCCGAGGCAAGGTGACGATCGCCGCGAGGCGGGCTACTCGCTGATCGAGGTGCTCGTGGTCCTCGCGTTGCTCGGCCTGATGGTATTGGTGGGCCTGCCCGCCATGCAGGACTGGCTCGAGCGCTATCATACGCGCACGGCAGCGCAGACGCTCGCCGCCGACATGCAGCTGCAGCGAATGCGCGCGGTGAGCCGCAACGCGACCCACTCGATCGTCTTCGATGCCGCGAACGGTACCTACACGCTGTGGGAAGGCGACCCGGTCAACGGTCTCACGACGCAGCTCTCGCCCGCGCCGATCACGCTGCCGTTCGGCGTCACCTTCACCGACCCGGTCGACGATCCGATCGAGCTGTCGTGGAACGGCAACGATGATGTCGCCGTGTTCCACCCTGACGGTGCGGTCAACGGGCGTTTGGCGCAGGAGGACGAGATCACCATGACCAACTCCATCGGTGACTCGTTCCGGGTGACGATCAACCAGGTGACCGGGCGCGTGCAGGTTCTCGAAGGCGCCTCCTAGGGTCTTTGGGATAACCCACTCCCACGTCCCCGCCGTCGCGTGAGCTGCGTCTTCATCCGCCGCCGCGTGGTGTGACCGCCGCACGTCTCGCCGACGCCGAGCCACTCGCGCTTCCGAATCGGCGCGCCCATGCCCGTCTCATGAAGGCATGGAGGCGCGCATGTCGAAACACCGAACGGGTGGCTTTGCCTTGCTGGAGATCGTCGTTGCCCTGGGGCTTCTGGCGGTCTCCACGCTGGTGATCGCCGAGGCGCTCGGGGCAGCGTTCGAGTACCTGCGCGCGGCCGAGGCCGCGCGCAGGGCTACCGCTGTTGCGGCGGCCGTGGCCCACACGTTCGACGGCGACGCCGACTATCCGGCCGGTTGGAGGGTCGTCGGCGCTCCCGGGGCCGACGCGTTGCCGGGCACCCGCGACGACGGCCCTCCACTGCAGCCGGAGACTGCCTGTCGGCGACGTGTCGTGCCGATGACCAACGACGCGCAGCGCTGGGTGTGGGTGGAGGTGAGCTGTACCGGCGAAGCGGGTGGCGGGGGCCCTTCGGGAACACCTTCGCGTGGCGGCCGGCTCGGCCGCGACGCCTTGCTGCTGAGAGGGCGCTGACCATGCGCCGCATGACCCGATCGCAGCGCCGGGGTCCGGCATTGCGCAGTCACGCCCTGCAGGCCGGGCCGAGGCCTCCGCGCGCTCTCGATTCACACCGGGCGCGTCGGTCTTCTCGCACCACGGGGTTTTCATTGCTCGAGCTGCTTGTCGCCACCGCCTGCGCCGGCATGGTGGCGACGGCGGTGCTTTCTTTGCTGGTCGGTGCGGCCGACACGAACCGGCGGGAGTGGCGCGCCCAGGGGGCGCGGCGCATCGCCGGGGGCGCCGTCGCCGCAATGGCGATGGACCTGGCGCGTGCCGGCGCCGGCCTGGAGAACGCGGACGCCGTCCAGATAGGTGGGTCCCGCATCGACTACGCTGCGTCGCCATCACCCGGTTCGCTGCGGTTGGTACTGGCGCAGGGCCCCGCCGCCGAGATCACGCACTGGGAACCGGGCTCGCGCTACACCGTTGTCGGCGTCTCCATACTGGACATCGGGGACCGTGTGGCAGCTCTCGGCTTCGAGCAGCGGCCCGCGGGCGCGCCGCTGCCGATCGGCACGGTGGCGGCGCTCACGCCCCGCAGTGGCGGCTTCGAGGTGCAGGTGGCCTGGTATGCGGCCGAGGCCACGCTGGTGGAGGGCTGGGGGGAGCCGCGCGCGTTGCTGCCGGTGTCGATTCGCGAGTACGAGGTGCGCCCCCGGGGCGGCGCACTCGAACTCGTTCGCAGCGATGACGGCGGTTCCCGACAACCGGTCGCTGACGGGCTCGAGGGGATCGACGTCGTGTGGCTGATCGATGGCGACGGTGACGGTCATCCGGACGGCGAGCAGGTCGGCGCGTGGCCCGGGCCGGCATCGCGCCGCTGCGCAGCACGCATCGAAGCCTCGGTGTCGGTGGAGGATGCAGGTGCGACCACCCCCATCGCGCGGGCGCTGGGCCGGCAGAGCGCGACGCGCTGGGTAACGTTGCGATGCTGAAGCGCGGCGACCTCCGCTCGGCGAACCCGACCGGTAAGCGAAGGCAGGCCGGAAGCGCCCTGCTGCTGGTGATCGGCGCTACCGCCGCGCTCGCGGCGCTGGCTCTCGCGACGCTTTCGGTGTCGCTGCTTGCCTACGATGTGGCAATGCTCGAGCACCAAGGTGAGCAGGCACGTCTGCTGGCGCGCACCGGCGTCGACCTGGCCTTCGCCGAGCTCGCAGCCGGCCGCGTTGCCTTGCCGCCGCCGGGCCTCGAGACATCGTGGCAACCGGCGCTGCCGCCGTTGCCGCCCGGCGCGCCGCCCCTGGCGCCC
>JASFRZ010000302.1:0-6364 GCA_050114655.1 Acidobacteriota bacterium | reverse complement strand
CCGTCCGAAACGCCCGGGAAACGAGTGTCGGACGCCGTTGGCGCCGTAACGCCAGAAGAGCGCCAGCGACAGAAGCGAGAAGACGTAGTAGCCGCTGCACAGCAGACAGAGGCTGCCGAGCCAGAACACCGAATAAGCCGCCAGCGCGACCACGCCGATGCCGTTGAGCAAGGCGATCGACATGTTGGTGCGCTCGAACGGGCGCGAGGGGAAGACCGCACCGAGGCACACCAGCGCACCGACCATCAATCCGAAATAGCCCATCGGGACGCCGCGGATCGCCGCGATGTCGGAGAACGCCGACGAGTCGCAGTTGAAGAACGCGTTGATGTCGCAGATCGACCCTTCCCAGATCGATGTCGGAAAGTTGGCGGCGAAGTAGTGCTCGATGGTAAGCGCCGCAAAAGCCACCATGCCGGCGCCCGCGAGGAAGCTGAGCACCCGCCGGCCGGTGACGCCGTCCAGCGTGAGCGAGTCGCGCACGGAAATCTCCTGAGCCGTCGACCAAAGCCGGAGCCGTGCGGGAGCCCCGGCGTAAAACCAGGACTCCGCTATCCTAATACCGGCAAGGAGATAGTGCGAGGCTCTTTCGCACCGCCCTTTGCCCCCACCCCGGACGCGCTCCCGCCGGGGTCCCCATCCCCCGACCCTCCGCGACCGCCGATCAGCGGTACTCTTGCGTAACGTTGCCCGCCGGGTAACGTTGCTCCGACCGCGGCGTCACGCGCCTGGCGACGGCGCGCCGGCGCCGAACGAACCAGCCACGCAGGGAGGGCCCCATGAACCCGTGCCGCCGTCAGGCGATCAGACCGCTCGTCGTCATCATCGTGATCACGCTCGCCATGGCTTCCGGCCCGTTCGGCTCCGCCCCCGCCGGAGCCTCCGCCGCGCCGCAGCAGTCACAGTGGAACACCCCCGCACTGCAGCGCCTGATGCACGAGTGGGAGGTCAAGCTCGAGAAGATGGAGCTGCACCTTCAGCCGGCGATGCAGCGCGCCGGAATCGACATGTGGATCATCATGTCGCGCGAGTTCAACGTCGACCCGATGCTGCAGATGTTCGGCGACTACGGCATCTCGGGCTGGTACGGCCACCGCAACGCCTACATCTTCTACGATCCGGGCAACGGCGAGCCGCTCGAGCGCACCCTCATCGGCACGCACCAGAGCGGCCGCATGCGCGAGTTCTTCCCCACCATCATCGGCTACGGCGAGGAGGGACTGAAGCCGCATCTCGCCGAGTTCATCGCCGAGCGCGACCCGCAGCGCATCGCCATCAATCGCTCGCGCACCGTGGCCATGGCCGACGGCATCACCGCGGAGATGCTCGCCTACCTCGAGGACGCCATCGGCCCCACATACGCCGACCGGCTGGTGTCGGCGCAGGAGCTGATCTTCGACTACATCAGCCATCGAACCCCCGCCGAACTGGAGATCGAATCCGAGGCCAGCCAGCGTACCTGGTTCATTCTGCGGCGCGCCTTCTCCAACGAGGTGGTGACCCCGGGCGAGACCCGGCTGATGGACATCTACGGCTTCATCCTGCAGGAGTGGCAGGACCAGGATCTGGAGTTCAACTTTGCCCCCGGGATCACGATCTTCCGCAAGGGCGTGCGCGGCGGACTCGATGACACCGACAACCCGGTGGTCATGCCCGGCGACCTGCTGCACGTCGACTTCGGCGTGCGTCTGATGGGCCTGGTGACCGACCAGCAGCACGTCGCCTACGTGCTACACCCGGGCGAGAGTGAGCCGCCCGCCGGCCTCCAGCGACTGTTCGAGCAGTCGGTGATCGCCGGCGACATCTACGCCGAGGAGCTCAAGGTGGGGGGCATCGGCACCGCGGTGAAGAACGTCATCGAGGAACGCGCCGCGCTCGAAGGCATCGAGGCGTCGATCTACGGGCATACCCAGGGCAACTGGGTTCATGGTGCCGGCGCCCGCACGGTGTTCGACTGGCCCGACCGCTACGGCGACTTTGCCCGCGAGCCGGTGCGCGCCTCCGAGTTCTGGTCGATCGAGTACAGCGTGCAGGGCGAGGTGCCGGAGTGGGACAACCAGGTCGTGCGCATCCCGCGTGAGGAGGACGCGGTGATCAAGCCGGACGGCAACGGCGCGCGCTTCCTGTCCGGGCCGCAGCGCGAGCTGTGGCTGATCCGCTCGCCGCAGTAGCGTCGTGGACCTGCTCGGCACAACCCACCTGTGGGCCGCCCTGCTGGCGATGCTCGCCGGGGCCGTCGTGCTGATGTCGCGCAAGGGCACGCAGTGGCACCGGCGCTGGGGCTGGCTCTACGTTGCCGCCATGGCGACGGTAATCGCCACGGCGTTGCTCATCTACGACCTCTTCGGCACCTTCGGCCCGTTCCACGTCGCTGCGCTGATAAGCGTGGTGACCGTGACCATGGGCCTGCTGCCGGCGCTGCGCCGCCGGCCCAAGGGCCGCTGGGTGTCGCTGCACGCCTCCTGGATGTCGGGCTCCTACGTCGGGTTGATCGCCGCCGCCACCTCGGAGATCGCCACCCGCTATCTCGACTGGAGCTTCGGCGCAACGGTGATCGCGGCGTCCACGGTGGTCACGGTGGTCGGGGTGGTGAGCATCCTCGCCCTCGTCCCCGGGGCGATTCGCCGCATGGCGGCCAGGTAGTCGATCGATGAGGACCAGCGGCGAGAAGCTCGACTCTCACGGCGGAGACCTCTGAAAGATGTTCTCGGAATCGGCGCAGCTCTATGACCTCATTTACTCGAGCTTCAAGGACTACCCGGCGGAGGCCGCGTTCATCGCCGAGCGCCTGCGCCGCGAGCGGCCGGGGTGTCGGCCCGTTCTCGACGCCGCCTGCGGCACGGGGGAGCACGCGCGCCTCCTGGCCGAAGAGCACGGCTTCGAGGTCGACGGCATCGACGTCGAGCCCGGCTTCATCGAGATCGCGCGCAGCAAGAACCCCGGCGGCCGCTTCCGCGTCGCCGATATGGCGGATTTCTCCCTGTCGCAGCGCTATGACGCGGTGATCTGCCTGTTCAGCTCGATCGGCTACCTGAAAACACTCGAGCGCGTGACCGCCGCGCTGCGCTGTTTCACGGCGCACCTCGAGAAGGACGGGATCGTACTGGTCGAGCCGTGGTTCCCGCCCGGCGTGATGGAGCACGGCCGCACGGCCACTGTCGCTGCGGACAACGGCGCCGTGCAGGTCGAGCGCACCGCGCGAATCGAGGTTGCCGGCCGGCTGTGCCGTGTTCATTTCTACTACCGGATCGAGGACGTGGACGGCGCGCGCGACCTCTACGAGGTCCACGAGATGGGCCTCTTCACCGTCGACGAGATGCTCGACGCCTTCCGGCAGGCCGGCCTGTCGGTCACCTATGATGACGAGGGGCCGACGGGGCGCGGTTTGTATATCGGCATGCACGCAAAGCCGGAGAGCACGACAGGATGAAAGCCTATCGGATCATCGCCATGACGATCGGCGGCCTGCTGGCTGCGGGGTGCGCCGGCGGCGGCGCGGACGACCGGCCTGAGGAGCGCTCGTCGCCTCCGGCCGCGGAAATACCCGCCGCATCCGCTGCGCGGCCTTTGGTGCGCGGCCACGCGATCTTTGGCGACGGTGTGCACGCGTTGCAGCCGTGCGGCGCGCAAGAAGCGCTGTGGATCAGGGCGGGCAGCGAGTTGCTGGGCGAGGCGGAGGCCGAGTTCGAGATGTTCGTGGTGGTCGAAACAACGCCGCAGCCGGTGCCCGCGGAAGGGCCCGGTGCCGGTTACCCCGGCGCGGTCGAGATCGAGGAGGTGCTGTACGCCGGCCTCGAAGGCCCCGGCTGCGACTTCGAGTGGGACAGCTTCTACTACCGTGCGCGCGGCAACGAGCCGTTCTGGATGCTGGAGGTCAACGGCCTGCCCGGCGCTCCGGCGAATGCTCGCAGTCTCCGGCTCGTGCGTCCCGGCGAGCACGACGTGCTGCTGGGCGGCTTCGTCGAGGAATCCAGCCCGGACGGCAAGTCAATCCGCATCGGCCGGCCCGGCGGGGAGGGCGACGAAGCGCGCCCGACACCGGAGCTGATCGAGCTGGTCATGCGCCGGGAGCCCTGTCGCGACTCGATGTCAGGGGCCTATTTCGGCCTTTCAGCGCGCTTCCGCTACCTGGGAGGGACGTTCACCGGCTGCGTGCTGGCCGGCAGCCCTCCGACCGAGCCGGCCGAGGCCGGATCCTGAGGACCAGCCGACGCCCACGCGTCGCCGATGATCGACCGGGCCGCGCGGTGCTCAACGTTGCAGGTGATCGAAGTACCGCGCCAGCCGGCTGCCGATCGCCTTCAACAGGCTCACCTCACGCTGGGTGGGCTCGGCGCGCCCCATCAGAGTGCGCAGCGGGCGTAGCGCCATCTCGGGGCTCTTGACCTCGAAGAAGCCGATGCGCGCGAGGCCCTCCTCGAGGGTGGTGTACATGCGCTGCAGGTCCTCCTCTGTTGCCGGTGGGCTCTGCCGCGCCTTCTTGCCCTGCCCGAGAGACTCCTCCGGCGCGAACTCGGCGGCGGCGAGAAACAGCTCGTAGCAGAGCACCAGGCAGGCTTGCGCCAGGTTGAGGCTGGAGTGCTCCGGCACGGTGGGGATGGTCACCACCTCCCGGCACAGGTCGAGGCCGGCGTTGGTCAGGCCGCGGTCCTCGCGCCCGAACAGCAACGCAACAGGCCCATCGGCGGCGCGCTCGATCAGGCGCGACGCGATGGTGCGCGGGTAAACGGCATTGGTATGCACCGCGCGCGGCCGCGCCGTCGTGCCGACCACCCAGGCGACATCGGCGACGGCCGCCGGCAGATCGTCGAAGATCTCGATGGTCTCGACCAGGTGCTCGCTGCCGTGCGCGATGCCGCCGATGCGATGGGCATCGAACTCGTCCGGAGCGACCAGCCGCAAGTGCAACAGGCCGGTGTTGAGCATGACCCGCACCACGCCGGCGATGTTGACCAGGTCCTTGGGTCGCTCCAGCACGATGATGATGTCGGCGAGGCGGTGCTGTCGGTCGTCGGTCATCCAGCTCACGGGGCGCCGGCTCGCTTTCCCCAACGGCCGGCGGGTCGGTCACCGATTTCTGAGAAGCTATCAGAAGGAGCTCCGTTGGGGTCCCGCAACCGAGGAGGCAACGAACGATGATGAACTTCACCGGCGGTTTCCTGTTCCTGATCGGCTGGCTTGTCTGGCTGGGCGTTTCGATCTATCTGCTGGTGCTGGCGACCCGCTTCGTCAATGCCGTCGAGCTCATCGCGGCGCGGATGCAGAAGTAGCGCCTCGGGCCGCGCCGGCGAATTTTCAGGCCTTGCCGCGCAGCCAGAACCAGTACACCGGCACACCCGAAGCGATCACCGCCATGTCGACGGCGAACGTCAGCGGTTCGGAGATCAGGTAGTTACCCAACAGGAACACCGCGCCGAAGAGAAACAATGTGGGCATCCAGGGATAGCCCCAGGTGCGGTAGGGGCGCTGCGCCTCCGGGAGACGTCGCCGCAGCACGAACAGCGCCACCACGCCGGCGGCGTAAAACGGCCACAGGCCGACGACGAACTGGTCGGCAAGCTGCGCGAAGGTGCGGATGTTGACGTAGATGGTGCCGAGGCCGGCCATCAGCACGATCGAGCGGCCCGGCGTGCCGAAGCGCGGGTGAACCTCGGCAACGGCGCGGAAGAACAGACCGTCCTCGGCCATGGCGAAGAAGATACGCGGCCCGGTCATGGTGGAGCCGTTGAGGCTGCCGAAGGTGCTCAGCGCCACCGCGGCGGAGATGAACACCACGCCGAAGGTGCCGAGCAGCGCGACGGCGACGTCGGCGGCGATCAGCGGCGAGCCCGGCATGTCGGGCAGCGGGACGACGCGCGCGTAGGTCCAGTTGGTGATCAGGTACAGCGCGACGATCCCGCTCGTACCGATGACCAGGGCGCGCGGCAGGACACGCTGCGGATTCTTGACCTCGCCGGCAACGAACACCAGATCGGCGAATCCGTCGTAGGCCCACAGGATCGAGACCAGCGCAAGGCCGAAGGCGGAGACCAGCGCCGCTGTGGATGATCCTGCGGCAGCCGCCGCTGCCGCGGCGCCCGGCGCGCCAATGCCCGGACCGGCGACCCCGCCGTCCACGGTGGCCGTCGGCACCAGCGTCAGTCCCATGACCACGATCGCCAGCAAGGCGCTGATCTTGAGCACCGTCGAGACGTTCTGCACCAGCGCGCCGAGGTGCACGCCGCGGTAGTTGACCGCTGCGGTGAGGACGATCAGCAGCGAGGCGGTGAGCTGGGCGCGCGACAGCGGCACCGGACCGAGCAGAGCGGCGCCGTCGCGGCCCGTCAGCCGCCAGAGGTACTCCGCCGAGACGATCGAGATCGCG
>JASFRZ010000301.1:0-6453 GCA_050114655.1 Acidobacteriota bacterium | reverse complement strand
TCGTGCGCCACGTACTTGCCCCAGTACAGCAGCCGGCTGGGGTAGTTGCCGTCGGGATCGCGCCGTGGCGCCATCGCCACGTCGACTTCCTTGGCGCGGCCGTCGACCTCGGTCACCGGCATGGTCATGAAGATCAGGTTGTCGCGGATGTCGCGGATGAACTGCGACTCGCCGGTAGCCAGCCGGTACACCAGCTCCATCAGCATCTCCGGCGATCCGGTTTCGGTGGAGTGAATCGAGCCCGTGGCCCAATAGATCGGCTTCGCCGTGCCGATCAGTTCCTGCGCCTCGGCCTCGGTGAGGTTGCGCGGATCTCCGAGCCGGCGTAGCCGCTCCTTGTACGCGTCGATGTTCGCCAGCGTGTCCTCGTCGGCGACGATCACCAGGACGTGCTCGCGTCCCTCCTCGGACTCGCCGATGTTCAGTACCTCGACGCGGTCGGAGGCCGCCGCCACGGCGCGCATGTAGCTGTAGATCTCCTCCGGATAGTGCAGTACGTCGGTGGCGCCGGCGATGGTGCCGAAGTAATCGAGCGGCGTCGGAACGTCGGATTCCGGCAGGTGGTCGACCAGCGGCGTGAGGAAGAACGGCTCGGTGGTGGTTTCCCGGATCAGGCGGGTGTACTCGGCGTCGACGCGCGGCTCGACCATGCTGGGGTCGGGGGCCTGCGCAACGGAGGGGGCGACGACGGCGAAGCCCAGGACAGCGGCGGCGACGAACGCGATGG
Source organism: Acidobacteriota bacterium (assembly GCA_050114655.1). Lineage (GTDB taxonomy): Bacteria > Acidobacteriota > UBA890 > UBA890 > UBA890 > JASFRZ01. Next base: position 5,726 of record JASFRZ010000301.1, on the reverse strand, counting down.
GGGCGCGGGGCAAGCCGATGCGGGAGCGGGCGAACAAGGAGCTCATGGTGAGCCTCCATGGGTTGGCGACGGCTTCGCACCGCGCAGCCGTCGACGGGCGAGTCGGCTGATTGGCGTAGCTTATACCAGCAGAGCGACCGTCACCGCCCCCGGCCTCGGTGTGGGATCATCGGCGCTGACGCCCCCGACGCCGCGACCGAGGAGCGACGATGAGTCCGCACGATCCCAACGAGCGTTACTTCACCGACGAGGGTCGCGCGGCGGCGATCGGCGTGTTCGAGCAAGAGGGTCGGGAGCAGTGGCAGATGATGCCCGAGATCATGGCGGCACTGGCGCTGCGGCCGGGCATGATCGTCGCGGACGTCGGTGCAGGAACGGGCTACTTCACCCGCGAGCTGGCGGTGCGCGTCGCCCCCGACGGGCGCGTCCTCGCCGCCGACATCATCCCGGAGTTTCTCGCCGAGCTAGAGACCCGGGCCGCCGCCGCCGGCCTCGACAACATCGACACCATCCTCGGTGAAGCCGAGGATCCGCGCCTGCCGCCGGACGGCGTTGACCTGATCTTCATGGGGGACGCCTACCATCACATCAGCTCACCCGGCCCGGTGCTGCGCGGCTTCCACGCCGCTTTGCGCCCGGGCGGACGTGTGGCCATCGTCGACTGGGAGCGTGCTCCCAACCCGCGCTTCGAGGAGGCCGGTCTGGACTGGCGCGAGCACCTGCGCGCGAGCTCCCCGGAAGTCGTCGCCGAGATCACTGCGAATGGCTTCCGCCTCGTCGAGCAGCCGGATTTCCTGCAGTGGCAGTATTTCCTGATCTTCGCGCGCGCCGACTGAACAGGCAGGCGAGCAGGGCGGCGACCCGGCTCGATCGTTGATCAGCCCCAGCAGTACATCGCCTGGTGATCTTTGCTCAACGCCATGAAGCTGCACAGCGTCCAGCGCGGCGCGGCGCCGATCACCGGCGTGACCTCGTGCAGGTAGCGCCCCGAATCGATGATGATCGCGCTCCCTCGGGGGATGCGAAGGCTCACCGACTCGAGCTCTTCCACGTCGACGTCGATCGCGGCGCCGGTGGTCTCGAAGTCGCCGGCGGTGTCCTGGCGGAAGTTGAAGATCTTCAGCGCACCGCCCTGCTCGGCTTCGGCCAGCGCCAGCACCACCGAAAGTATGGGCGGCTCGACCATCTCGCGCAGGTGACGATAGGAGTGTCGCAAGGCGAACTCGTTGTCGATGTGCGCCGGGATGTAGCCGCCTTCCATGTGGCAGCGCAGCGTGGTGAACATGTAGCGTTGCCGCGGCCGGATGCCGGGCGGCGCGACGAAGGGTCGGCCGCCGTCGAGCTTCTGCAGCAAGCCGGCCAGATAGTCGATCGCGCCGCGCCTGGGCGGAAAGAGCGCGGTGAGTTGTTCGTTGAAGCGCGCGGCTTCCTCGAAGTATCCCACCAGGTCGGGGTGGGCCAGATTGAGGTTGATGCCGTAGAACCAGGAGTAGAACTCCTGCGGAAAGGAAGTCTGCACGAACGGCGGATCGTGCCGAACCAATCGCTCGTGCACGGCTGCGACCTCGTCCGCGCTGTAGACGTCGCGCAGCAAGATGCCGTGTACCGTGCTCGTCCTCAGCCGCTCGAACGCATCCGGGTGCTGAACGGCATCGGTGGCATCGATCTCCATCAGGCGGAAGAAGCCGCCGAGGGTCTGCACCTGGTCACCATCTCTGGTCATCGCCTCTCCTCTCCCGCGCCGGTCGCTGCCGCGGCTCCAAGATGCCTGCCGGTGCTCAAGACAGCCTGCTCGGGGGCGAGAATACCCAGAAGTACTGCCCCGTATCGCCGTGTTCGGCCTGCGCCCGGGACGTGACGAAATCGACTTCTCGTTGCAGCTCCTCGCGCGTCCAGCCGAGACAGGAGCGCATCTTCAACGATACGGGATCGTAGTCGAGGCAATAGCTCGCCGGCGCCCGCACCATCAGCGCCGAGGGCAGCACGCAGCAATGGTAGACGCGCAGCGTACACGGCAGACTGCGGGCACGCGTAAACGTGCGGCGGAAGTTCTCCGGCGAATCGCCGGGAAGCCCGAGGATGATCTCCAGCGCCACGTTCGCCACCGAGCTGACCTCCCGCAGCGTCTGCTCGAAACGCGCTTCGTCGTAGGAGCGTTCGACATGTTCCAGCACCTCGTGGTCGAACGATTGCAGCCCCATGCCGACCATCGGCTTGCCCACCGACGAGAGAAAGTCGATGTGCCGCTCGTTCACCTTGGCCGGGTAGATCTCACAGATGATGAAACGGTCACGGTAGAAATCGGTCAGCTCTCCGGCGGCACGCAGGTTGCGGAACGCGTGCTCGTTCAGATTGAGCCCGGCGTCAACCAGCAACGTGCCGCCGACCTCGTTGCGAGCGAGTGCCTCGAACTCGCGGCACAACGACTCGACCTCCCAGGCGCGCTTGGGCGACTCCAGCGTTCCCCACTCGCAGAACGAGCAGGTGAAGGGGCAACCACGGTACGTTTGCAGCACGCCGATGCCGCCCTTGGGCACGAGGTTCATCTGGTACGGCGACGGGAGATCGTTGAGCGCCGACAGCGGCCGCGGCGGGGTGTGCTCCCAGCCGTCATTGGCCGGCAAGGCGAGGCCGGGCACCTGCGCGAGCGCGTCGCGGTCACGGTGGCGCATGCCGGCGATGGCGGCGAAGGTCTCCTCGCCTTCGTTGATCACCAGCGCATCGATCCATTGCTTGGCGTCGACGAACGGCTCCAAGCTGAGCATGCTCGGTCGCGCCGAAGGGCCGCCGAAGACGATGCAGCGTCCAGGGTCGTCGGCCTTGACGCGTCGCGCCACCTCGACGAAGAAGGGAAACGACCACAGATAGGAGGAAAAACCCACGACGTCGGGGTCGAACTCGATCAGCTGCTCGACCAGTGGGCGCACCGAGGCATGCACCAGGTCCCAGACTTCGAGCTCGAGGTCGTCGATCTGAGCCGCGCGCAGCGAGGCCTCGACCATACGCATGCCGTGGTTCGAGATGAACAGCTGCGGCATGGCGGCGTCGCGCAGCGGATAGCAGGCCACGAGCGCCACGCGGCGACCGCTGCGCGGCGTGCTGCGGTACTCGCTCATGCGCGGACTCTCGACGGGTGGCGGGACGAGACCGTGACAGGGCGTCGTCGCCGCGGGTGGAGTGGGCTGGGACGCTGATCGTACCGCACGCCCGCGGCGAGCCGCAGCGGAGCGGCGAGGCGCTAATCCGGACCCCGCAGGGTGCTTTTGCCGTCCATGGAGTATTGCGGCGCAACCATGTATCCTGCCGCACGCACTGTTTCGAGAAGCTCTCTCCCCACGCTTTTTCGGAGGTCGACTTGATGAGAGAAGCGATCCGCCCGACCGGATTGTCCCGTTCCCTTGCTCTCCTCACCGTCGCCGCGCTCGCCTTGGCGGGTATCGCTTGCGGTGGCGCCGGCGGTGACATGGCCGATGAGACCGCGCCGGCGCCTGAATCGAAGCGCGACCCCGGGGCGGTCACCCAGGGTGACTGGCCGGTAATCACCGGAAACCTCGAGGGGCAGCGCTACTCGCCGCTCACCCAGATCACCCCCGAGAACTTCGACAGCCTCGGGGTGGCGTGGAGCTTCGACGCCTCCGACTTCCCCGAGGTCAACGCGCGCGCCACACCGATCTACGTCAATGGCAAGCTGATCAGCGTCGCCGGCAACCGCCGGCACGTGTATGCGCTCGACGCCGGTACCGGGGAGAAGCTGTGGGAGTACGTCGAGCCCGAGACCTTCCGCTGGGAGTACTCGATGCGGAAGAACCACGGCAAAGGCGTCGCTTACGCCAACGTCGACGGTCGCGACATCATCTACATGATCTCTCCGGCGTTCTTCCTGCACGCCATCGATGCCGACAGCGGCGAGCACATCGAGAACTGGGGTGAGCCGGTACCTCTGGAGGGGTTTCCCGAGACCGGTGTGATCGACCTTCTGGCGCACCTCGGCCACGAGTACGACCCCTACATGGGCATCCCGCTGGAGACCGGTTACATCACCAGCTCGTCGCCGCCGATCGTCGTCGATGGTGTGGTGGTGGTCGGCAACTCTGCGGAACAGGGCTACAACCAGACGCGCCAGGAGAACATCCCCGGCGACATTCTCGCCTTCGATGCCCGCTCCGGCGACTTCAAGTGGAAGTTCAACGTGCTGCCGGGACCGGGCGAGTTCGGCCACGACACCTGGGAAGAGAGCGACGCATGGCAGTGGACCGGCGACATCTCCTCGTGGGCGCCGCTGTCGGCGGACGAGGAGAACGGCATCGTCTACATACCGACCAACGGCGCCACGCAGGACTTCTGGGGTGGCTTCCGGCCGGGGGACAACTTGTTCTCCACCAGTCTGATCGCGCTCGACGTGCAGACCGGTGAACGGGTGTGGCACTACCAGCTCGTGCACCACGACATATGGAACTACGACACCTCACAGGTGCCCATCCTCATCGATGTCACGGTCGACGGAGAACGCGTTCCGGCGGTGGTGCAGGTCGGCAAGCAGGCGTTCGCCTATGCCTTCAACAGGCTGACCGGTGAGCCTCTGTGGCCGATCGAGGAGCGCCCGGTGCCGGAGGGCCTGATGCCCGGTGAGCACCTGTCGCCGACGCAGCCGATGCCCACGCGCCCGGCACCGTACGAGATGCAGGGGCTGCCCGAGGACCAGATCGTCGACTACACGCCGGAGATCCACCAGATGGCGCTGGAGGCGCTTGAGCCGTTCGCCTACGGCCCCTTCTTCCAGCCCCCGCTGCACCGCGACAACGATCTCGGCAAGATGGCCGCGCTGTGGTGCCCCGGCGACGTCGGTGGCACCAACATCGACGGCACACCGGCTTTCGATCCCGAAACCGGCATCCTGTACGTGACCTCGCAGAAGGGTTGCTCGACCCGCATCATGGTGCCGGGCGAGGAGGCCGACCAGCAGTGGCCGCAACCCACCGGCACGACGATCAGCAAGTTCGCCGTTGGTTCGCACGGGCGCAACCCGAGCGTGCAGGGCATTCCGATCTACAAGCCGCCGTACAGCAAGATCACCGCCATCGACATGAACACCGGCGAGCACCTGTGGTGGATCCCGGTGGGCGAGACCCCCGAGCGCTACATCAACCACCCGCTGCTGGAGGGAATCGATATCGGCAATACCGGCACCGGCCGCCAGGCGGCGCAGCTGGTGACGCCGAACATGCTGATCTACACGGGCAACGCCTCCGACAACACGCCAATGATGTATGCCATCAACAAGGCCACCGGCGAGCAGCTCGCAGCCATCGAGCTACCGGTCCAGGTGCGCTACGGCATCATCACCTACATGCACGACGGTGAGCAGTACATCGTCATGCAGGCGACCAACAACCTGACGGCGCTCAAGCTGCAGCAGTAGAGCGCTCAGCCGGCTACCGGAACCGCGCCGCGCGTGGAAACACGCGCGGCGTATTCCTGTATGGCGGCCCACTGGCCGTCGCCGTGCAATCCGGCCTCCTCCAGCACCTTGTGCGCCATGCCGCTGCCGGGGTACTCGCCGCGCCTGTACGGATGCACGGTGAGCTCACGTCCCATGCGCGAGGTCACCCAGCGGTACATCGTCGGTAGCGTCAGACCGGTCAGCCCCATGGCCTCGGCGGTGAGCTCATGCGGGAAGATCTCCTCCTGCCGGCTCGCCGGCAGCAGGTCGAAGAGCTCAGCGCTGG
>JASFRZ010000300.1:0-6456 GCA_050114655.1 Acidobacteriota bacterium | reverse complement strand
CCCCGCCGGCGACGAAGAACAGGTAGCGGAACTCCTCCGGTGCAGCGACCTCGCGGAAGGTCTGCACGAAGGCGGCATACTCGCGCGTGTAGACGTCGCTGTTGGCCGGGTTGGTCAGCGCCACCCGCATCAGCGTGGCGCGAAAGTCCTCGTTGCGCATCTTGGGGTGGTTGTGCCCGATCGGCAGAGACGCAAAGTAGGAGTAGCAGTCGAGGTATTCCTTGCCCTCCAGCGCGTCGACCATGTAGGAGCCATGCGACTTCTCCAGGTCTACAACCAGGTGAAACCCGTCGACCAGGATGTTGTCGCGCAGGATGGGAAAGACCTCGGAGGACGGAACGGTGGTTTCGGAACGGGGCCGCGTCAACGTGTTCTTGCTCATACGGGTAGCGTCGCCGGTCGCAGGGTAGTTTGCAAGTCACTCGGCGGCTCGCCAGAATCGCTCCATGAGCTCACCGCCCGACAACCTCGAGGACCGCAGCGCGCCGGCCACGCCCGACGACCTCTTCCGGCGTCTCGACGAGCTGGGGATCGCCCACGAGACCACCGAGCACGAGCCGGTGTTCACGGTGGAGGAAGCCAAGACTGTGCGCGACGGCCTGCCCGGCGGCCACACCAAGAACCTCTTCCTGCGCAACAAGAAGGGCGCCATGTGGCTGGTGGTGTGCGAGGAGGACCGGCTGGTCGACCTCAAGGCACTGGCCCGACACGTCGGCGCGGGCCGCTTCTCCTTCAGCAGCGCCGACCGCCTGATGCGTTACCTCGGTGTCATCCCCGGAGCGGTTTCGCCGTTCGCAGTCATCAACGACAAGCAGGGGCGCGTGCGCGTGGTCGTCGACCTCGCCGTGCTGCGCTGCAAGCGAGTCAACTTCCACCCGCTCGACAATGCGCGCACCACGGCGATATCCGGTAACGACCTGGTGAAATTCCTGCGCGCCGAGGAGCACGCCCCCGAGGTCACCGATTTCGGCGCCCTGGAGCACACGGTCTAGCTGAGCACCGCTGCTCAGCGCAGCAGATCGTAGCGGGCGCGGCCGCGCCCGCGACGGTCGATAACGTCGAAGGAGAGGCCGCCGGCGTACTGCGTCACCCGGATCCAGGCGTAGTCCGACAGGTACGCCGCCGTGCCCGGACCACGCCGCACCGGGTCGTTCTTGGAACCGGCGCCACTGATCACCAGAAGGGTGTCGTCATCGAAGCCGTCGAGCTCGCCGAGTTCGATGATCTGGATGTTGTGGTCGTGGCCGGAGAAGATTGCGTCGACGTCATGGGCCGCCGCGATACGTAGCAGCTCTGCGGTGTAGCGCTCGTATGGCGTCGAGCCGACGTCCTGCTTGCGGCCGGCGAGCACCGCGGTGCTCACCGGCGGTGCAGCCGAGATCGCCAGCGCCGCAGGGTAGATCAGCACGCCGGTGACGATGCCCAGCGGCATCGCCGCCGCGAGGGCCTTCTGCCACCCCTTGGGAAACTGCGGCCAACCCTGGCCAAACAGCCAGTTGCCAAGCGACGGCGCGCCGTGCTTGCCGTAGGTCACCGGTGGGTGGTGGGTCGCCAGCAGCCGCCATTGCGATGGCCGCATCTCGGCGAGCGCCTGCTCGAGCCGCTCCCAGTACTGCGCCGCGAGGTCGTCGTGGCCGGCGGCGTAAAGATCGAGCAGCAGCTCGCTGTCGATCGCCGCGATGCCGACATCGCGGTCGAGGAACGGCACCGTGGCAGGGGCCATGAACGCGGCATGGGCCCCAGGATCGCCGTCGAGATGGTCGTACAACGCGGCGGCGTCGGCATAGCCCGCGGCGTCGCCGGGGATGTGGACCCAGGACGCAGCACCCGCGATGCCGAGCTCCTCGAGGAAGTACCAGCGCGAGATGTCGCCCCGGTTGCCCTCGTTGACCAGCGCGTTGTTGGCGTAGTCGTGGTTACCCGGGATCAGCACCAGCGGCACCTGAGCGCCGTCGTAGCGTACCTGTGCGAAACCCTCGGCGATGGCGCGCAGCTTGTCGACCTCGGCGGTCGCGCCGGGATCTGCGAGGTCGTGCGGAATGCCCTCCTCGTAGAGGTTGTCGCCGAGCTCCAGGATCATCGGCGCAGTGCGCAGATCGAGGGCGGCGAGCTGGTCCGCATCGTACGCCAGCGCCGCGACCAGGTCGCGGAACGGCTGCTGTGGCCGGCCGAAATCGCCGACCAGGTAGAACGCCGACAGCGGCTCACCGCCGATCGCCGGGGCCGCGGGGGGCGGCTGCCGCACGAAGGCCCGCGAGCACGCACCCGCCGCGAGCGCAGCGAGAACGACAACCAGCGAGACTACGTGAGCGCGCCGGAGCGCGCGATGAACGGGGCTCATGGTCATATCCTAGCGCCCGGACGGCGGCACCGGCGCCCCCGCGGTACGCCGGCGGAGCTTCACGAGTTCTTCACCTTGCCGTGGAGAATGGAGAAACGGCGGTTTTCCCCTGCCCGCGCGGAACAAGACCAACCTTGCACTGGAGGCTCTCGTGGACGGTTTGCTGTACGACTGCAAGTTCGCCCTGCGCGGCCTGGCCAAGGCGCCGGCGTTCGCGGCGGTGGTGGCCATCACCCTGGGACTCGGCATCGGCGCCAACACCACCATCTTCAGCGTCATCAACGGCGTGCTGCTGCAGCCGCTGCCCTACGACGCCCCCGACGACATCGTGCAGATCGCCGAGATCGACCCGACGATGGAGCGCGACCGCGGCCGGATGATGTCACAGCCGCTCTTCCTCGCCTGGCGCGAGGACAACGCCACCCTCTCCGACCTGGCGATGTACTCCAACCAGGCGGCGACGCTCACCGGGCTCGATGAGCCGGTCCGGCTCACCGGCACCGCCGCCTCCCCCGCCCTGTTCCGCCTGCTCGGCGTCGACGCAGCCGAGGGACGCACCTTTACCGACGAGGAGGAAGTCCCGGGCAACGACAGCGTTATCCTGCTGTCGAACCGCGCCTGGCAGCGCTACTTCGGCGGCGACCCGGCGATCGTCGGCCGGCAGCTACAACTCGATGACAGCTCGCGGACGGTGGTGGGCATCATGCCCGCCGGCTTCGACTTCCCCGAGCCGGCCACCGAGTACTGGGTGCCGATGATCGTACAGCCGCTCGGCGAGGGCGCCGAAGACCGCCTCGGCCAGCAGGCACAGCGCACGGTGCGCGAGGAGCGCCGCGTGCGCGCCGGCGGTCCCGGCGGCCCCGGCAGCCCCGGCGATGGCCGGGACGGCCCGGGCGGCCCCGAACCGCAAGGCGCCCACATCGAGCTCTGGGGCCAGGTGGTCGGCCGGCTCGCCGACGGCGCCACCATCGCCTCCGCCACCGACGAGGGCACGGCGCTGGTGCGCGGTGTGCGCGGCGACGACGCCCGCGAGGAGCAACCTTTCGTCGAGGCGGTGCGCCTGCGCGACGAGCTGGTCGGCCCGGTGCGCTCCTCGCTGACCGTGCTGATGGGCGCCGTGGGGTTCGTCCTGCTGATCGCCTGCGCCAACGTCGCCAACCTGATGCTGGCCCGCTCCACCGGGCGCACCAAGGAGACCGCGGTGCGCTCGGCGCTCGGCGCCGGCCGGCTGCAGCTCGTCCGCATGCTGCTGGTCGAGGGCCTGGTGCTGGCCGGCATCGGCGGGCTGGTGGGGCTGGCGCTCACCGGCGTCGGCCTGCGCCTGCTGCGCGCCATCGGGCCGGAGTTCATCCCGCGCCTGCAGAATGTCACGCTCGACGGCTGGACGCTGGCCTTTACCGCGCTGGTGTCGGCACTGACCGGCGTGTTGTTCAGCCTGATGCCGGCGCGCGGCGCGGCCGCCCTCGATCTGACCCGCGCCCTCAAGCAGGAGGGCGCCGGTGATCGCACGCTCGGCGGTGGCGCCTTCCGCAAGGTGCTGGTCGTCACCGAGGTCGCACTGTCGGTGATCCTGCTGGTCGGCGCCGGCCTGCTGGTGGCGAGCTTCGCCCGCCTCGCCGCGGTCGATCTCGGCTACGACCCCGACAACGTCCTGACGGTGGCGATGCAAATGCCGCAGACGCGCTATGCGAGCGCCGAAGCCTACCTCAACTTCTTTGACGAGACGATCACCGCCCTCGAGCAGATCCCCGGCGTCGAAGCGGTGACGCTGGCTAGCCGACCGCCCACCGCCGAGCCCAACATCCGCATCGGGCTGGCCATCTCCACCGACCCCGAGCGACCCGACACGCCCCCGGTCACCTTCGGTATCCGCGTCGTCGAGCCGCGCTATTTCGAGACCTTGCGGGTGCCGCTGCTCGGCGGTCGCTACCTCAATCGCGACGACCGCGCCGGCAGCGCGGCGGTGGCGGTGGTCAACGAGGCCGCCGCGCAGGCCATCTTCCCCGACGACGAGGCGCTCGGCCGCATGTTCCCGTTCATGGGCGGCCAGGAGCTCGAGATCGTCGGCATCGTGACCGACGCCCGCACCGCGGGAGTCGACCCGGAGGCGTCGCCCGAGGTGTACCTGCCGCTGGGCCAGGCGCCCGTGCCGATGATTCCCGGGCTGTTCCGCTCCGCCGGTTTCCTGATCCGCACCGACCCCGCGCCGTTGAGCCTGCTGCCGGCCGTGCGCTCGCGCATGGTCCAGCTGGACCCCGAGGTGCCGCTGTTCCGTGCCTCCACGATGCGCGACCAGATCTCCGCCTCGGTCGCAGAGCCGCGCTTCTACGCCGCGATGGTTTCTGCGTTCGCCGCCCTCGCCGTGGTGCTGGCCGCGGTCGGCATCTACGGCCTGCTGTCCTACTCGGTGCAGCAGGGGGTACGCGAGACGGCCATCCGGCGCGCCCTCGGCGCCCAGGGGGGCGAGATCCTGGCGCGTGTCGTGCGCCAGGGCATGGCGCTCGCCGTGGTCGGCCTGATCGCCGGCATCGCCGGCGCGCTGGCGCTCACCCGCTTGCTCGAATCGATGCTCTACGAGGTCACCCCGACCGATCCGCTCACGCTGGTCGCTGCGGCCTTGGTGTTCCTGCTGGTTGCCCTCGCTGCCGTCTGGCTGCCGGCGCGCAGCGCCACACGCATCGATCCCATGGAAGCGTTGCGTTACGAGTAAGCCGGCGGCGGCGCACAAGGGCGCACGCCGCTACCCTGCGGTGGTGAGACATCGGCCTCGCTGCTGACGCTTACCCGGTGGTGACGATCTCGACGCGCCCGAGGATTGCGGCACCGTGCACCACCACAGTGGGCGGCGCGTCATCGGCACCGGCGCAGGCGTTGTCGACGCGGCCCAGCAGCGGCAGCAGCCGACTCTCGACCCGCCATCCGGCGGGGACGGCGATCACCAGGCGACCCAGCAGGGCGAAGGCATCGACCGAAGCCACACCGGAGGCTCCCGTCTGCCCGAGGTCGATGTCGCAGCTTCCCAGCACGGCGTGGAAGTCGCCGCTCTCGAATGCCGGCGTGGTGGCGATCCTCTCGACCGCGTTGAGGAAGGCCAGCGCTCCCACCCTGGGCGCGTCGGTGACCCGCGCGTCGAAGCGGCCGAGCGCACCGGCCACCCGGTCGGCGGGACCCTCCAGGTCGCGCAGAAGCTGGACGCGGTACAGCAGCCAGGCGCCGACAATCACCAGCAGATACGGCCAGGTGTGCCAGAAGCTGTAGCTCCACCAACCGAGCGCGTTGCACAGCAGCCACACGCCGGCGACCAGCAGCACCGCCCCGGCGAGACGGTTGGTGGTATCGGGCTGCAGGACCATCACCAGGCCGAGCGCGAGCAGCACGACGGGCCACAACGCGGCGGCGGACTCCGCGCTGACGGCACCGAGTTGGTCGGCCAGCAAGACGCCGCCAACCAGCAAGACCAGGATGCCGAGCACCAGCCGTGGTCGCACCAGGGGACTCGAAGCCTGCGCCATCTCAGTCCTCCTGCGCCAGCCGCGCAGCGTCCGGCTCGCCGTTGATGATCGAATCGACGATCAGGCCGAGGCCCACGAGCACCACCAGCAGCGGCCACGAGTTGAGGAAGTTGGCACCGAACACCTGCACCGCGCTGATCAGCAACCAGACGCCGGCCAGCAGCGGCAGCACGGTCCGCTGCCGCCCGGGCGCGGGATCGCGCAGCTCGCGCGCCCCCAGGTACACGGCGAACAGCGGCAGCCAGCGCCACACCTCCTCGATGTGAATGTCGGCACCGAACAGCGAGAAGTGGCCGAAGCGCTCCAGGATGAAGGCGAGCCCGGCGATGATCAGCATCACGCCGCCGGTCTCCGGCCCCACCGCGCGCACCCTCGCCGAGGTCGGCTGTTGCGACGCCACGGCGCCCCCGCTCACCGCTGCGGCCTCGCAGGATCGGGCAACGGCGCGCACAGCGTCTCGGCGCGGAGATTGGATTCCCTGCCCGGCGGACAGAGCGTCTTGAGGTACTCCATGATCTGGTGCCGCTCCTGTTCCGACAGATAGGGGCCGATGACGCCGTTGCCGCGCGGCCCGGACTGGAACAGGTGGCCGTAGTTGGAATT
>JASFRZ010000299.1:0-6496 GCA_050114655.1 Acidobacteriota bacterium | reverse complement strand
GCCGCCGCCCTCGCCGTCGTTGAAGATCTCGTCGCCCAGCGAGCGTAGGGCGAAGAGCTCGTACGCCTTGTAGGACAGCTCGCGGATGGTGTCGTAGAGCTTCACCTTGACGCCCTTGGCGTGCGCTTCCTCGATGTAGGCTGCCTGCTGCTCGAGGTTGTAGAACGGGTAGTTGATGTACGGGTTGATCTCGTTGGCGTGGTGGATGTTGACCACCGTGCCGCCCCACGCGACGACGTCGTCGACCGGCACGTACTGGTGCACGAAGCGGGTGTCGAAGTGCGTGCGGGTGTCGATGGGCTTGAACGGGGTGATCAGGAAGCGGACGTTGAAGCTCAGGGTCTCGCCGGAGGCGAAGGTGCGCGGGCCGGAGTAGTTGTCGGCCACCACCGCGCCGTCTTCTTCGCGAATGCGGATGCCGCCGCGACCATCGTTGAACCATGAGGGCGGCATGTTCAGCGGCTGGTCCTGGTAGAAGTTGGTGTTGAGCGGGCGGACGTAGTTGTCGTCGCGCAGCACGTACTGCAGGCCGCGGTCGACGCCGCCCAGCCAGACGCCCTCCTGGTTGTTCTCCACCGCCCACTTCCAGTCGAGGGTCTGCGGTCGCTTGCCGCCCATGCGGCCGAGGCCGAGCATGTACTGGGCGGCTTCCGGCGTGTAGACGACCGGCAGCGTGATGTCATCGACGGCGACATCCTGCCGGGCGGTGAGCTGGATGCGGTAGTCGAGCATGCCGTCGTACTCGAGGGTTCCCTGCACCGACACGTCGAAGTGCGACGAGCTGCTCTGCGCGATCCAGCGCCGCCGGCCGCGCGCCGGCTCGGCGACCTCGAACGGTCCCGCCTCGAAGCTCTCCGGTGCGCCGTTCACGATGACCTCGAGCGCCAGCGGCCGCGCCAGGATGTCCTTGTCCTCGTCGACGATCGCGGTGCCGTCGGCGCTGAAGTGGCTGACGATGCGGCGCGGTAGGCCGGACTCGCCGAGGTCGATGCTGCGACCCAGGATCGACAGCATGCGCCCCCCATCCCCGGTCGTCTCGGCTTGCATCTCGACCGGCGTGAACGGCGGCACGACGATGTCGGGATCGCTGCCGACGTTGGAGTTCAGCCAGGCCAGCCGGGTCATCAGATCGGGCTCGTCGGTGCCGCCGTGCAGCGCGTCGCCGTCGCGCACCTCGAGGGTGACGTCGATGGTCTTGGCGCCGCGGTTGCCGCTCACCACCACGACCGTGCCGTGCACCGGCCCGGGCGGCTGATCCGCCGGCACCCGCACACCGAGCCACAGCGGCTGCACGATGCCGGCGGGAACCGAGACATCCTTGGTGAACGGCGCGCCGTTGCGATCGATGCCACCGCAGTTGAAGCAGGTCCAGTTCCAGCCGGCGGGAAAGCCGTCGAAGGACACCTCGACGTGATCGAGGCGGTCGTCGCCGGCGACCGCCGCCACCTGGAAGGTGAAGCTCTCGTCGCGCAGCACCCGGCTCGCGAAGGCCTCGCGCGGGTCGAGCTCGCCGGGCCCCTCGGCTTGTGCGGCAGTACCACCGGCAGCGGCACGGGCCCAGTGCTGCGGGATGTAGCGGCGCATGCGCACCGGGTAGTCGCGGTGCTCGGCCACCACCCGCCAGCCTTCCTGCGCACCGTCCATGAAGGCGGCGTACTCGTCGGGCGTGGCGATGAGCTCCATCGGGAAGAAGGAGTGGAAGTCGTTCACCGACTGGATCGCCGTGACGCGGGCGCGCGGTAGGGCATCGAGCGCGGCAGCGCCCGCACCGGCAGGGCCGCCCGGCATGACGGCATCGCCGCCCATTCTCGCGGCGACCTCGCCCACCCAGGCAGCGTCCGGCTCCGGCGCGAGATCGGGGTACGTCACCGTCGGGTAGTAGCCGCCGGTCGACTGCCACGGCATGTAATAGACGTGGTATTCCAGCGAGCCCGGATGAGGCTGAAAGATCACGTCGCCCGAGACGTCGTCGATGCGCGCGGCGATGACGTTGGTGAGCGGCTCGCCGCTGGCGGCGTCGAGCACCACCACCGACTTGGACGCCGGGTCGGGATCGTGGCGACGCCACGGGATGGTCACCGCAACCACGCCGGACTGCGCCGCCGCGGCGGCGGTCTCTTCATCGAGCCTGACGATGGCGCGGTGGTTGCCCCACGAGGTGCCCTCCTGCCCGGCGGGCAGGAACGGCTCCCAGTTGCCCGCCTCGAACACCACCCCTTCGATGGTGTTCGGGATCGCCGGCGCGCGGTACAAGGGCCGGTAGTCGGGCTGTGGCTCCGACGTGCCGCACGCGGCCGCCGCCAGCAGCAGTGCCAGCGTGATGCCCGTGGTCACGCAGCCACGCGCCAGGTACCGTACGCGGTGGACGCTCCGAGGCCTGCTCATCGTTTGAGAGTCTCCGTCGGCGGCTCCCACAACCAGAAAGTCGCCAGGTAGCGGAAAACCGTGAAGGCGATCTGGTCTCCGGCCGGCGACCACGTGGGATGGGTCTTGTCGCTCGTGTCGAAGGTGAGCTGCACCGGCTCGCCGCCGACAGCGGGGACCCTGAACAGCTGCAGGTACCCGTCAGCCGCGGGCGCAATGTAGGCAACCCAGGAGCCATCCGGCGACACGCCGATACCGGTGAACCACTGCTCGCTGTCGAAGCGGTGCACCAGCTCGGGCCGGCCGCCGTCCCGGTCGACCTTCCAGACGGCCCGCTTGCCGACCTCGTGGATCGCTTCGAAGAAGATGGTCCGCGAGTCGGGGCCGAACTCCGCGAAGCTCACCTGGCCGTCGAACCCGTCGAGCTCGACCTCGCGCTGCCGCTCCGTGACCTCGCCACTGTCTTGATCGAACCCGACGATCTGCAGCAGGCCCAGGCGGTCGCCGTCGGGGCCGCGATAATCGGTCGGATAGATGATCCAGCGGCCGTCCGGCGAGAAGCGCGGCCAGCCGGTCTCGTTGCCGCCGTCGGTGATCGGCACGGCAGGCCGCGATCCGTCGGCCGGCTGCAGCCAGACGTCGTCGGTCCCGTCGGCATGCGAGTGCAGGACAATCCAGCGACCATTGGGCGACCAGTGCATTCCCTGGTCTTCGGAGTACGAGTGCCGCACCACTTCGAGGGGCTCGTCGGCGACACCGTCGGCCACCCGGACGACGCCGACGTGTTGCGCAATGTCCGGGTAGTTGACATCGTCGACGACGCGCCGCCAGCTTCCGTACGTGAAGGCGATGCGCTCTCCCGCCCAGTCCCACGAAGGCGTTTCGGACTGGAACGTGGTCACCGGAACGGGTGTGCCACCGTCGGCGGAGACCCGCGCGATAGTCGCGGCAAAGTCCTGCAGCTTGAAGAGGACCCGGCCGTCGGCGAGTGCGTACGGCGCGTAGGTGTCGCGGGTGAAATCGGTGATTCGCTCGCCGTCACCGCTCGCCACATCGAAGCGCCACAGATCGACCGTCCCACGGTCGTTCGGTCGCGCTGCGATGAGATCGTCTCCGGCGAAGGCGATCGGCCCCCGCACCTCGCCGAGGTCGGTGCGGCCCGGGGCACGGCCGCAATCAAACGACGCGTACGGGCGCTCGCCGCCGCCGTCGATGCAGGCGATCGAGCCGTCCGGCGCCCAGGTCACCGCGCTCCAGGGGCCGGGCTGCCCACGTACGTCGACCACCTCCCCGGCGCCATCGAAGATCCAAAGCTGGAGCCCGCCGTCGCGCCGCACCAGGCCCGCGCCGCGGCCGTCCGCGGCGAACGTCAGCTCCAGCAGGTCGCTCCGCTCCGCCCGTCCCCCATCAGGGGCAACGAACGACTCGCGCCCCTCCCACAGCCGGTGCCGGGCGCCGCTGCTGACGTCGTACTCGAACCAGTCGAACCAGGTGCGATCGCGGTCCGCCTCGCGCGCCACGAGTGCCTGTGAATCGGGGCGCCAGGCGAGATACAGCCGGCGGTAGCGCCCCTCACCGAGCTCACTTACCGGCCCGCCCTCGATCGGCTCGAGACGCAGATGAAGGCCAATGTGTGTCGCCAGCCAGCGCCCGTCGGGCGACGGCACGCCGAGCGGATCCCGATAGGCCACCGGGCCGAGCTGCCGCGCCACCGTGACGAAGCGCAGGCGTTGCTGCGTGGCGACAGGCGACGACGCCGTCATGCCCATCGCAGCGAGGATCAGTGCCGCTCCCGCGCCCAGCTGCAATGAGACCGACCTTCCCCGCCTCGCGGGCGGGCGGGCGGAGGTAGATCGCGTCTGCCGAAATAGCCTCATCGGCCCACCCCCGGGGTACTCAGCGCGCGCAGGATCAAGCGACCGTCAACGTCTCCGAACACACCCGGATAGTCGGCGGCCATCGCTGCGAGCCGCGGTCGGATGCTTTCCAGTGTGCCGGCGGAGACCTCCTGGGCGAAGCGGCGCCAGGCGAGCGCCACCTCGGTGCGGCCGAGGTCGCGGTCGAGGAGCGCGTCGAGCTCGTCCGGCTGCAGCTCGGGCAACGCGCCGATCAGCAGCAGGTCGAGGCGCGACGGCGTGGTCACGCGACCGGAGGCGCTGATCACCCCCTCGTAGTCTTCCCGCGCTGCTGCCGTGTCACCACGCGCTTCCTCGGCGCGGGCGAGGAGGTAGCGCGGCAGGCGCTCTTCGGGATCGTAGGGTCGTCCCTGGCCGAGCGATTCGGGCCAGTCCATCGCAGCCTGCGCATGCGCGGCCGCCTGCTCGAAGTCGCCCGCCTCGAAGGCATCGAGCGCGGCCATCACGTGAGCGCGCTCCCAGAGCTGGTGGCTGGTGCGGGCGCCCTCCGACGGCAGTACCTGGACGTCCTCGAGGATCGCCAGCGCCTCGGCGGCACGCTCGAGGTTGATCAGGGCGTCGGCCTGCAGCAGGGCGAGGTTGAAGTCTTCGGGGAAGCGATCGCGCGCCGCCTCGCTGGCGGCGAGCGCCTCGTCCCACATACCGACGTCCAGCAGGTGGCGCACGAGATCGACGTGCAGGATGCGGGTGTCCGGATCGAGGTCCACCGCGCGGCGGTAGTCCGCCGTGTTTTCCAGCAACTGCGCGCGCGCGACGTAGAAGGGCGCGAATGCCGGCAGCTCGCCGAGCGATTGCATCAGCTCGGCGGCCTCGGCCGGACGATCGACGGCCCACAGGTTCAGCGCGTGCAGGTACGTCCACAGCCAGTCGTCCGATTGCGCGTCGGCCCACTCGAGCACGGCGAGCGATTCGCGACGGAACGGGAAGACGAAGGCGGGATCACCGGCCATGCCGAGCAGCGCCGGCTCATGGCGCAGGAAGGCACGCCAGGCGACCAGCATCGGCGCGCCGGACTCCGGCATCTCCAACAGCGCCAGCGCATCTTCGTCGCGCCCCAGCCCCAGGTAATCCATCGCCAGCTCGATCACGGTCTGATCGGGGTACTCGCCGCCGAGGCGCGCAACCAGCTCGCGCGCGTCCTCGAAGCCGCGCGTGGCGAGATAGCGCTCCGCGAAAACGAAATGGTGCAGCGGATCCACCGAAAGCAGCTCCGACTGTGCTTCGGTGGCGAGGTCCTCGTTGCCGGCGAGGCGCCCGCCGACCGCCAGCGCGCGCCACGCCGGGATGCCGTGGCGGTCGAAGTCGATGGCGCGCCGCGCATAGGCCTCGGCGGCGGCGAGGTCGCCGGAAGCGATCATGATCTCGGCGAGCTCGCTGTAGGCGGCCGCGCGGTACGCCATCGAGCGCGCAGCCCAGCCGAAGGCGTCGCGGGCGTCGGCGGTACGGCCGAGCGCGCGATACAGCGTCCCGGCGATGAAGTTGGCCTGCGCGTCGTAGGCGTCGCGCTGCAGCGCGCGGTCGGCGCGCGCCAGACCGGCGTCGTACAGACCGGCGCGGTAGTCGAGCTCGGCGAGGCCGAGCAGCGCGTCGCGGTTATAGGGCTCGCGGTCGGTGGCCCGCTCGAACAGGGCGCGCGCCTCGGCATAGCGGCGCCCTTTGTAGAGCTCCCCCGCCTCGAACACCATGCGGTCGACCTCCGGGATTGACGGCACCGCGTCGGCGTCGGTGGCAAACGGTCGCGAAAGCCGGCGCGCCGCGGGATCTGATTCGTAGTCGAGGTCGAGCGCCGGCACGCGCACGCGATACGGCGTGCCGGCCGGCAAGTTCATCGTCGTCTGATAACGACCCAGCGGCTGCAGTCGCAGCGGCACTGCCGCCACCACCTGACCGCGCACCAGGATCTCGAGCGTGTCGTCGACCGCCGCGAAGGCGTTGACGCTGACGGTGAGCTCATCGCCCTCGTGCACCGCGTGCAGCGCTCCGTCGCGCGCGACGTCCGACAACCCCCCGATACCCTCGAGCGGAAACCACGTCTCCGACCAGCGACTCGCCGACAGCGGATCGAAGCCGGCCTGGGTGATCGGGTTGACGTCGGCGCCGGGCGAGTACTGCACCAGCAGCCTGCCGGCCTGGAACTCGACGTACTGCCCGTCGGTGTCGGTCAGCAGATCCTCCCAGATACCGCCCTGGCGCGACAGCGCCCAGACCCACAGCTT
>JASFRZ010000298.1:0-6509 GCA_050114655.1 Acidobacteriota bacterium | reverse complement strand
AGGCGAGAGGAGACGCGCCGATCAGTCGCGGCGCAGCACGGTGAGCGGGTCGGTAGCGGTGATTCGACGCGCCGGCAGCCAGGCGGCGAGCGCGGCGACCGACGCCAGCAGCACGGTGATGACGGCGAAGGCGGCGGGGTCGGCCGGGCTGATGCCGACGAGCAGCCCGCCGAGCAACCGGCCGGTCGCGAGGGCGAGCAGCAGGCCCAGGGCCATGCCGATCGCCACCCGGCGCATGCCGCCGGCGACCACCATGCGGACCAGCCGTTCCGGCGTCGCGCCCAGTGCCAGCCGTATACCGACCTCGTGGGAGCGCTGCGCCACCGAGTAGGCCAGCGTACCGAAGATGCCGACGGCGCTGAGCAGCAGGCCGAGGGCCCCGAACGTGCCCATCGCCCAGGCGGCGGCGCGCACCGGCAGCATCACCACGTCGTTGCCGTCGGCCATGGTCATCAATTCGAGCGGCATGACCTCGGGATCGACCTGCAGGATCGCCTCCTGCGCGGGGGCGAGGAACGCCCCCGGATCGGAGTCGGTGGCGATGATCAGCTCCATCGCCGACTCGTAGCTCTGCGCGAAGGGCACGTACAGCAGCGGCCGCGACGCCTCGCCGAGCGTGCGCACACGGGCGTCGCGCGCGACGCCGACGACCTGCAGCGGATCGCCCGCGGGCCGGCGCACCTGCTTGCCGACGGGGTCGCCGTCGCCCCACAACCGTCGGGCGGCGGCCTCGGAGACGATCGCCACGGGCAGCGCGCCGTCGCGATCCGCGGCGGAGAAGTCGCGCCCGGCGAGCAGGTCGATGCCGAGGGTGCGGAAGTAGCCCGGTGTAACGCGGGCGAAGTCGATGTCCTCGGTGCCGTCGTCGGCAGCGGTGCCGCGGGCGGGCTCGTCGGGGATGACGCGCATGGTCTGCGCCGACAGGCCGAGCGGCAGGCGGTCGGCGAGCGCCGCCGAGGTGGCCCCGGGAACGCGCGCGACACGCGCGAGCAGGCGCTCGTAATAATCGCGCCCGCCGCCCTCGTCGTAGCGCATCGCCGCGTTCATGCTGAACACCACGGAGCCGTTGGTATCGAAGCCGGGGTCGATGGTGCGCGCGCTCTGAAGGCTGCGCACGAACAGGCCGGCGACCAGCAGCAACAAAGTGGATACCGTCACCTGCCCGACGATCAGGGCGTCGCGCAGCGTGATGCGGCGCGCGCGCCACAGCACGCCGCGATCGTTCTTGAGCGCGCCGGTCAGCTCGGGCTTGGAGGCGCGCAGCGCCGGCACCAGGCCGAACAGCACACCGGCGAGCAGTGACACCACCACGGTGAAGCCGAGCACGCGGTGATCGAGGCCGATGTCGAGCGACAGCGACACCAGCAGCGGCGGCTTGAAGTTGACGATGACACTCAGCATCCACGCCGCCATCAGCGTGCCGAGCGCGCCGCCGATGAGCGCCAGCAGCAGGCTCTCGCCGAGCAGGCCGGCGACGACCTGCCGCCGGCTCGCGCCCAACGCCAGGCGCACGGCGATCTCGCGGCGACGATCGGTGGCGCGCGCCAGCAGCAGGCCGGCGAGGTTGGTGCAGGCGATCAGCAGCACCAGCGCGGGAACGCACAGCAGCAGCGCCGCCACCGGCAGGATGACGCCGTCGATGCGCGGATGCAGGCGCACCGATTCCGCCGGCAGGACGGTCATCTCGTGACCCTCATTGGTCTCCGGAAAGGCGGCGGCGAGCCGATCGGCCACCAGCGCCACCGCCCCCTGCGCGGCCGCCGCGTCGACGCCGTCGCGCAGGCGCGCGTCGATCATGAACTGACGACTGGTGCGGCTGGTGAGCGCACCCGGCGCGTCCGGCATGAAGGTGCCGATCATCATCGACGGAGCCCAGAACTCGGCGGCGAGGCCGGGCAGCAACCCGCGGTAGTCCTCCGAAACCACACCGATGACGGTGAAGGGGATGCTGTTGAGACGGATGGTGCGACCGATGATCGCCGGATCGGCACCGAAGCGCCGCGTCCAGATGCCGTGCCCGAGGACCACCACGGGGTGCGTCCCGGGGGTGGCATCTTCCTCTGCAGTGAAGCCGCGGCCCAGCGCCATCGGCACGCCCAGCACGCGGAAGTAGTTGCCGGTGACGATCTCCCCCAGCAGCGCCTCGATGTGCCCTTCCTCGATCATCGCGCCGACCGCCAGCGTGTAGCCCACCACCCCCTGGAATACCTCGTCGTGGGCCGCGATCTCCTGCAGCTCGAGGTACGACGTGGCGCCGTAGGGCTGCCCTTCCGGCGTGCTGGTGTAGATGCGCACCAGCTCCCCGGGGCGCTCGACCGCCGGCGGCTTGAGTGCCACCGCGTTGACCAGGCTGAAGATCGCCGTATTGGCGCCGATGCCGAGCGCCAGCGTGACGATCGCCGCGCCGGCGAACACCGGGTTGTGCGCCAGGCCGCGCAGTGCGCGGCGCGTGGCGGCGAGCGGTTGTACGCCTCCCCAGGGTGCGCCGCCGCCGGGCGCGCCACTCGAGCGTGAGCGACTCGAGAACATCCCCTTCGCCATCGGAGAATCACCTGCCGGTTGCCCTGCCACACTGCCCGTCGTCTGCTGCGCTCCCGCGGCGCCTTGCCGCAGACATCGGACCTGCAAGGCGTCGGCGAAACACGCCGAAGCGCGCCGCAGCAGCTCACGGTGCGAAGCCGCCGCGCTATCCGTCAGGTAGCAGGTCAGCTCCGCCGACCACTCGCGCAGCCATTCCGCGCGACGCGCCCGCGGCACGATGCGGGCGGCGAGCCACAGCAGGCCGCGGCACCACAGCGGCAATCCGCCGGCCGCGCTCATGACTGCTGCTCCGCGGCCGCCTGCGCGCCGAGGATGCCGACCAGCCGGAAGCGCTCGGCGGCCTGCTGCAGCGCCGCCTCGCCCTCTTCGGTGAGGCGGTAGTACTTGCGCGACGGGCGGCCCTGCTCCTGCGCCAGGCTGCCGTCCTCCCAGTGCGACTGCACCAGGCCGTGCGCCTCCAGGCGACGCAGCGCGGGGTAGATGGTGCCGCCGGGCAGGCCGGTGGCGTCCATCACGTCGAAGCCGTAGGCGTGCCCGTTGGCGAGGGCCTGCAGCACCAGCGCGGTGGCGTGGGTCATGCGGAGGGGGCTGGATGGCTTGTTCATGGGCGGCGCTCTTTGATGTGCGAGTGGTGCCCGGTTTGCGCGGCCTCGTCCGGGACCACGATCCGGCCTGTCTGCAGCCTATATAGAGAACTGAATATAAAGACGTCGATACAGGTAGTACGTGGCAGAGTGCCGCGTAGTTCCCTCCCATCGACGGCGGCGGCAAAATAGCGCCGTGAACGACGACGGTGCCGACTTCCACAACGTCTACGCCGACCGGGTGCGGGCACGGGCCTACGCCGACCTCGCCTTCCCCGGCAGCTACTACCTCGCCTTTCGCGACCTGCCGCGGTTGTTCGAGGAGCACGTCCCCGGCAGGCGGGCGCTCGACTTCGGTTGCGGCGCGGGGCGCTCTTCGCGCTTTCTGCGCGAGCTCGGTTTTCAGGTCACCGGCGTCGACATCGCGCCGGAGATGCTCGAGCACGCGCGGGCGGCGGACCCGGCGGGCGATTACCGGCTGGTGCCGGAGGGCGATTTCTCCACCCTCGAGCCGGCAGCATACGACCTCGCCTTCAGCGCCTTTACCTTCGACAACGTCGCCGGCAACGAGTCCCGGCTGGGCTTGCTGCTCGGCCTGCGCGGCTGCCTGGCGCGTCACGGCAGGATCGTGAACCTGGCCTCGGCGGAAGATATCTACCTGCACGAATGGCTGTCGTTCTCGACCAAGGACTTCCCGGAGAACCACACCGCGCGCAGCGGCGACGAGGTGCGCATCGTCATGCTCGACGTCGACGACCGCCGCCCGGTGCGCGACACCCTGTGCACCGACGAGGATTACCGAAAGCTCTACGACCGCGCCGGCCTCGAGCTGCTGGAGACCCACCGGCCGCTGGGCACGGCCGACGATCCGCACGAGTGGGTGACGGAGACGAGCGTCTCTCCGTGGGCGATCTACGTGCTGCGTGCCGGCGCCTGAGCGAACTTCCAGCTCTCACGCCGACGGCGCCCCAGCAGCCGCCTATGTCGCGGCGTTCAGGAAATCGCGCTCGATGCCTTCGAGCCGCTTGCCGGCAAAACGGCGCGACCACACCGCCGGCAGCGCGCCGACGATCAGCCGGCCACTGCCGTGGCGCGGCCCCCAGGGCTGGCGACCGGCGCGGCGCGCGCACGAGCGGAAGTACTGGTCGGTGAACGACAGCATCAGCAGGCCGGAGGCGCGCGCCAGGCTGATGCGGCGCGGGCTGAGGTACTCGATCAGCGGCCGGTAGGCGGCGGCGCGCTTGAGCGCCATCACCAGCAACTCCTCGCGCACGCGACGGATGCGCTCGGTGAGCTCGGGGTTGCCGTCGGCGGCGTCGGCGCCGAGATCGTCGCGCAGCGCCGGGTGATAGGCCACGCCGCGGCGCAGGTCCTTCTCGATGTCACGGGTGACGTTGGCGAGCTGGATCATCTCGCCCACCGTCATCGCCTGCTGCTCGACCGCGGCGGGGATCTCGGCCTCACCGGTCTGGTTCCAGTGCAGCAGGCGGCTGGAGAACAGCACCGGGTTGCCGAGCACGCCGCGGCAGTAGCGTGCCAGCTGCTCCTCGTCCTGCAGCACCCCGCCCTGTCGCACGAAGGTCGCTGACGACCAGCGCATGCCCTCGGACATGTCGTGCACCAGCCGGCGGATCAGCCCCTGCACGGCCGGATCGAGGCCGCCGTACACCGCGTCGACCAGCGCGTAGCGCTGCACCAGCAGCAGGTGGGCGGCATCGCGCTGGTCGCGCGCGTGGCTCGCGCCGACCGCGGGCGCGGCGCCGGGGACGGCGGCGTCGAAGCGCGCGGCGAACTCACCCAGCGCGCGCTCGCGCTCGCCGGCATCGACCACCAGGTCCTCGTAGGTGTCGAGCGAGCGGCAGTACAGGTAGGCCACCGCGGCCGCCTCGGCGACGCGCTTGGGCAGCAGCGCGATGCAGGCGGAGAAGGTACGTGCGGCGTGCGGCAGGATCGACCAGACGAAGCGGCGCGGCTCCTCGATGCGCTCGAGCCGGTCGAGATCGGGCTCGTCGCGGTCGACCAGCAGGTCGCGCGTCAGCAGGTACGGGCGCAGCAGCAGGAAGGGGATCTCCGCCATGACGGCATGGTAACCGACGCCGGGGCGCGCACAGAGCGTGCCGGCGACGTCGCGGGGCGCGTTGCCGCGGCGTCGGTGGCGCTGGATCAATGGCCGGCAGCCCGCGCTCCGTCAGCCGGCGTCGCGCCCGCCGCGCAGCGGGGCGAACAGGCTGGCGCGAGACAGCGCCAGACCCTCGACGGCGCCCGCTACCCGCTCAACCACGAAAGGGCAGTCCGCCGGATCGCCGACCCCGAATGCTGTGCCTCCCTAGTCCGTCTCCCGCACGGTCACCTGTCGAAGGCGAGGAGTTGCCGCGCAAGGTCGGCTGCCACTGGTAGCGAGAATGACGCCGTCATCGAATCGGACGACAAGCGGCTGTCATTGATTGCGGGTTTCTACTTGACCGTTCACAGATTCGTGGCCTAGCATGCTTGCTGACGCATGAAGTGGGAGTGTCGATAGGGGACGGAAGGAGAGTTCGTCGCCGCCGGTCTGAATCGGGAATGCACGCATTCGGGCCTTCTACCGATAAGGGTGCCGTTTACTACTCGGGCTGGCTCGGATCAACCGTCCCGAGGCTCGAATATGGGGACTGGGAGATCAAACATGAGACTCATAAGAACATGCCTCTTGGTTGTCGGCCTCGTGGCGGTAACAGCCACTGCCCATGCTTTCAGCTGCCAATCGGTATGCTGGAATGACTGGATGGTGGAATTCTACGGCAGTTGCAATGGGAATCACACGTGCGAGCTCACGGCCGAGGACATGTATGACATCTGCCTCCAGGGCTGTGAGCCGTAAACATCCGCCGGGAGAGAGGACTACTGGCGACGCAACCAATTGGATCGCTGTCGCTATCGCGACTGCGCTGGCCTAAGACGTTCGCTAGCAGCGAAGGCGGGAGCAGTACTATTGTCTGGGCCGCGTCTCGCCTGGTGGGGCCACGATAAACCGCAAGAGTAGCCTTCAATCTGTGAAACATGCCCGCGGCATTTCGGGCGGACGCGGATCGTCGAGCTACCGGGTCTTGGCGGGCAGCTCGCCGCCCACGTCAGCGCCGGAAGGCCTGAAGCCTCGGCTCAAGAGTTGAGACAACCCTATGGTACGCCGAACGCTGATCTGCGCTGCTCTGCTCTCCGCTCTCCTTCCTATTGGCTGCGGCGGCAATCCTAGCGGCGACTCCGAGGTCGACGCTTGGACCATCGATGTGCCCGCGGGCACTTCTGTCAAGAAATACCCTCCCGTCTTCGGTCGAGATCGCGCAGGTCGCGAAATCGAACTCGTTGAGAGCCTGGTGCTCGGTGGAGACGAGTCCGATCCAAATA
>JASFRZ010000297.1:0-6535 GCA_050114655.1 Acidobacteriota bacterium | reverse complement strand
GTGCCCAAGGACGGCCCGTCGGCCGGTATCACCATGCTGGTGGCGCTTGCCTCTTTGCTCACCGGCAAGCCGGTGCGCTCCGACCTGGCGTTCAGTGGCGAGATCACCCTGCGCGGCCTGGTGCTGCCGGTGGGCGGCATCAAGAACAAGGTATTGGCCGCCCGTCGAGCCGGCCTGGCTCGCGTGATCCTGCCGGCGAAGAACGAGAAGGACCTCGAGGAGGTGCCGCAGCAGGTGCGCGAGGGCCTGGAGTTCACCTTTGTTAAAGAAATCGGCGAAGTTCTCGACCTCGCCCTCACCGAGCCCGGCTCCCGTGGCGCGCGGCCGTCCAAGGCCGCAAAGGTGAAGAAGCGCCGCCGCCCGGCCAAACAATCGGGCAACGACAAGCAGCCGAGCGCAGCGCAGCCCTCATGACCACCCGGATTTACCTCATCCGGCACGGTGTCACCGCGTCGAACCTGGAGCAGCGCTACATGGGCCGCAGCGAGGAGCCCTTGAGCAACGACGGACGGCTGCAGGCGCGGCGCCTGGCGCTGCGCCTTGCCGACACCGAGCTCGCCGCGTTGTACTGCAGTCCGCTGCGACGCGCCCAAGAGACCGCCGAGATCGTCGCCCAGCCGCAGGCCCTGCGACCGCAGATGGCTGCGGACTTCACGGAGATCGACCTGAGCCGTTGGCAGGGACTCAACGCGGGTGAGATCGCGGCGCGCGACGCAGAGGCCTGGCGCACCTGGTGCGTCGATCCGGCGCGCCTCCGGCTGCCGGGGATCGAGTCCTTCGAGGAACTGCGTCAGCGGGTGCGCCGCGGCATCCGGGCTCTCGTAAAGCGCCACGCCGACAGCGCGGTAGCAGTGGTGACGCACGACGGTGTCGTGCGGGTCGCGGTGCTCGACAGCCTGGAGACCGGCCTCAGTCTGTACCGCGCGATTCCGACGGACAATACCGGGCTGACCACCCTCGACTTCACCCCGGAGCGCACCTATCTGCGCGCGCTGAACGATACCGGGCACCTCGAGCACTCTCTGCGCCACGCCGCCGTGGGACCGGGCGACCGATGAGCCGCGATACACCTGCCTACACCCGCGACGAGGCCATGCTCGCCATCGCGCGCGCGCTCAACGCCTCGCTGACCATGGAGACCGCTGTGCAGCACGTCCTCGAGTTGGTCGGCGAAACGCTCAGCGCCGACGCGGTGTCGGTGTTCGTGCGCGACACCGAATCCGACGAGGGCGACGACCTGCAGGTGTCGTTTGCCCGCCGCGGAGGCGCGATCGAGCATGGCGTCGCCTCGATTGCCCTGGGACTGAGCGGCTTCGTGCTGCAGACAGGGAAGGCGGTGCTGGTCGACGACGTCGCCAAGGAGCCGCGCTTTGCCGGCAAGCTCGACGCGCAGTTCGGCACCCGCACACGTTCCCTGCTGGCGGTTCCCATGCGCCGCCGCGAGCGCCTCAACGGCCTCATCGAGGCGATTCGTGAGCGCCCCGAGCCGTTCGACCACTCGGATCTCGAGTTCCTCTCCGGTGTCGCCGACGAGCTCGCGGTGGCGGTGGAGAACGCCCTGCTGGTGCATCGCCTCACCGAGCAGGTGCATGAGCGGGAGATCCTCCTCGACGCGGCGCGCGCGGTGAGCGGCTCGTTACGGCTCGACGAGGTGACCTCGACGTTGCTGACGACGCTCGAGAAAGTTGTGCCGTACGACGCCGTCGGGGTGTATCTCTTCGACCGCAAGTCACGTGCCCTGATCGATGTGGAGCATCGTGGCTACCCGCCCAGCGTCGCCGGGATGCTGTCGGAACAGCCCGGTCGGGGGATCACCGGTTGGGTCGCCAAGAACCGCCAGAGCCTCAACATCGGTGACGTGCGCAGCGATCCTCGCTATCTCGAGGTGCGCCCCGCGACGCGCTCGGAGGTAGCCGTACCGCTGGTGCGCGCCGACGACGTCATCGGCGTCATCACCATCGAGTCCGACGAGCCCGATGCCTATAGCGACCGCCAGGTGGCACTGCTGGAGATCTTCGCTGAGCACGTCGCCTCGGCGATCACCAACGCGCGATTGCACGAGCAGCAGCGCGAGCGCGCGCGCCTCGACTACGAGATCGAGCTGTCGCGCGACATTCAGCGCGCCGCGCTGCCGGCGCCCACACTGAGCGGTGAAGGCTTCGAGGCTGCCGGCGTCAACGTCGCCTCGGACGTCGTCGGCGGCGATTATTTCGATTACTTCGTGCGCACCGACGGCAAGCTCGGGCTGGCCCTGGTCGACGTGGCGGGTCACGGCCTGTCGGCAGCGCTACTGATGCAGGCGGTACGCAGTGCCATCCGCCTGACCCTCGATTCCATGCGGTCGCCGGCGATCCTGCTGCAACGCATCGCGCGTCTGCTGCACGAGTCGACGCCGGCCAACAAGTTCGTTGCCATGGTGCTGGCCCGTCTCGACGTCACCAGCGGCAGGCTGGCGTACGCCAACGGCGGCCACATCCCGCCGCTGCGCATCGGCCGCGACAAGACCTCCACGCTCAAGAGCACGGGGTTCATTCTCGGCGCGTTTCCGGACTCGAAGTACAAGGGGCGGGAGATGCAGCTCGAGCGTGGCGACCTGCTGGTCTTCTACACCGACGGCCTAACCGAGCTGCGCAACCGCGCCGGCGAAGAGTTCGGCGTCGAGCGCCTCGTCGAGCTGGTGCGTGAGCACCGCGAGGAGCCGCTCGAGCAGATCATCAACCTGGTGCGTCGTCGGGCGCGCGCCTTTCGCCAGGGTGGAGAGCGCGAGGACGACATCACGTTGATGCTGGTCCGCTGGACCGGGCAGTGAAGGATCGCGCGATCGAGACCGTGGCCGGATCGATCCGCGACGGCGCGGTGGTGGCGTTTCCCACCGAGACGTTTTACGGGCTCGGGGCCGATCCACGACAGCCGGCCGCGTTGCAGCGGGTGCTCGATCTCAAGGGCAGAGACGCGCAGGGCAAGCCGCTGTTGCTGCTCGCTGCATCGCTCGAGCAGATCGCTCCCTGGGTGCGCGAGCTGCCGAACGGCTTCGACCTGCTGGTGGCACACTTTTGGCCCGGTCCGCTGACGCTGGTGCTGCCCGCAGCGGCGGGGATCCCTGCGCCGCTGCTCGGGCCGGGCGGCGGCATCGCCCTGCGCGTCACTTCGCACCCGCTGGCACGCGCATTGATCGCTGCATGCGGTACGGCGATCACCGGCACCTCGGCGAACCCCTCGGGAGCACCGCCGCCACGTACCGCTGAGCAGGTACGCGCGGCCTTCGGCGCCAGCTCGCCGCAGGTGCTGGACGGCGGCGTGACGCCCGGTGGACCGCCGTCGACGTTGATCGAGCTGGGCGCTGACGGCATCCGCGTCCTACGCGCGGGTGCTGTGGCGGAGGAGGAGCTGCGGCGCGTGCTGCGGCTCCTGTGAGAGCCGGCCACGGCAGCGCTGTGCGCCGCCGCGCCTGCTATAATTCGCTCCCTGCCACTGCGCGTCCTGTCTGTCTCCTCCTCCGATGAGCCCGGTATGAGCACTTCGCCGAACCCTGCCGGCGTCGCCAGCACCTGCGAGGCGCCGACCGCACCGACGCACGACCACGACATCCGCGGGCGCTACTACATCCGTACCTACGGCTGCCAGATGAACGTGCATGACTCGGAGATCTACGCCGGGCAGATGCGCCGCCTCGGCATGCTGCCCGCCGAGACGCCGGACGAGGCGGACGTCATCCTGGTCAACACCTGCAGCGTGCGCGAGAAGGCCGAGGACAAGATGTTTTCGGAGCTCGGCCGTCTGCGTGCACTCAAGAACCCGACGCGGCGCGAAGGACGGCCATCGGTGCGCATCGGGGTGACCGGGTGCATCGCGCAACAGCGCGGTGAGGAGATCGTCGAGCGCGAGGCGTCGGTCGACTTCGTCCTCGGCACGCGCGCCATCCGCGCGTTGCCGTCGGTGCTCGATGCGCTCGACCAGGGGCAGGGGACGCAGGTCATCACCGAGGACTTCATCGACTTCGACGCCGCCGACGCCGAGCGTGTCGATCGCGTCAAGGCATTCGTCACCATCATGGAGGGGTGCAACAACTACTGCTCGTTCTGCATCGTTCCCTCGACGCGCGGCCTCGAGGTCTATCGCAGCGCCGCCGACATCGTCGACGAGGTCCGCGGCCTGAGCCTACGCGGTTACCGTGAGGTCACTCTGCTGGGGCAAAACGTCAACTCCTGGGTCGACGCCGGCGCCGGCATGGACTTCCCCGGTCTGCTGCGCCGTCTCGACGAAGCGCTCGCCGATACGCCCGGCGTCGAGCGCATCCGCTTTCTGACCTCACACCCCAAGGACC
The DNA here is from genome assembly GCA_050114655.1 of Acidobacteriota bacterium. Taxonomy (GTDB): domain Bacteria; phylum Acidobacteriota; class UBA890; order UBA890; family UBA890; genus JASFRZ01. Next base: position 2,211 of record JASFRZ010000297.1, on the reverse strand, counting down.
TGTCGCCGGCTCTGATCGAAGCGATGGCGGAGTGCGGCCGCATCGCCAAGCATCTGCATCTGCCGGTGCAGTCGGGCTCGGACCGCATCCTGACGCAGATGAACCGCCACTACAGCGCGGCGCGCTACCTCGAACTGGTAGGGCACCTGCGCGACGCGATACCCGACGTCGGCCTTTCGACCGACCTGATCGTCGGCTTCCCGGGCGAGACCGATGAGGACTTCCAGTCCACTCTCGAGCTGGTGCGCGCAGCGCAATACGACTCGTTCTACTCCTTCGAGTATTCACCGCGGCCCGACACCGCGGCGCTGATGTACGAGGACACCGTCGAGGCCGAGATCAAGCGCCAGCGCCTCATCGAGTTGCAGGAGCTGCAGCGCGGCATCCAGGCGCGTCGCAACGCGACCTTCACCGGACGCACCGTCGAGGTGCTGGTGGACGGCTTCAGCAAAATGAGCGCGCAGCACGTCAGCGGGCGCACCGGCTCCAACCACGTGGTGAACTTCGCCGGCGAGGCGGCGCTCATCGGCAGCCTGGTGGACGTCGCGATCACCCGGCCCGCGGCGCACAGCCTGTTCGGCGAGCGCGCCTCGACACCTCGCTGAGGCGATCGGAGGGCGCGCTGCAGCGGCTGGAAGGCGCGCGTAATCACTTGCGCATTGCACTCCTTGACCGGCCCCTGGGCCGCACCTATAGTCGATGAATATCGCCATGAGCGCGGAGCGTCGCATGGAAGTCGAGATGAAGATCAAGGGACTGATGGTCGATCCGGTGACCAATATGCCCATCGTCATTCTCAAGGACGAGACCGAGGACCGGGTGTTGCCCATCTGGGTGGGGATCTTCGAAGCCAACGCGATCGCGCTGCGCATCGAGGACATCGAGACCCCGCGCCCGATGACCCACGACCTGCTGCGCAACCTGCTCGAGGCCCTGCATGCGCGCGTGGTCAAGATCGTGGTGACCGACCTCAAGGACAACACGTACTTTGCTCAGATTCACCTCGACGTCGACGGCACGCCGCAGCAGATAGATTCGCGCCCGAGCGACGCGATTGCGCTGGCGTTACGCAGTCAGGCTCCGATCTACGTGGAGCAGCAGGTGCTCGACCAGTCACGATCGCTCGACGAGGACGGCGAACCGTCCGACTCGGAGCGTCTGCGGCGCTGGTTCGAGAACCTCGATCCGGAGGATTTCTCGAAGTACGAGATGTAGCCGGTCAGGGGGGCAAAGGTGGGGTGCCATGCGGAGGGTCGCTCGCTTGACACTTCTGACGTGGCGCGGCTAGCATCGCCCTGCCGAACGAGATCCCCTTCCGTCGCGGATGCGCGGCGCTCGCCGAATCGAGGTCTAACGGGATGATGAGCCGACCGGTCCCAAGTGTAGCTGCATCAGATCCCGGTCGCGCCCTGTTGGAAGCCGCATGATTCTGGCCATTACGAACCAGAAGGGCGGGGTGGGAAAGACCACCACCTCGATCAACCTCGCTGCCGCCCTGGCCCGCAAGGGGCACCGCACCCTGCTGATCGACCTCGACCCCCAAGGGCACAGTACGCTGTCCTTTCTCGACCTCGAGAGCGTCGAGTTGTCGATCTACGACGCGCTGGTCGAGGACCGGGTCTCCATACGCGAGGTCATTCGAGAGACGCCCGACGCCAACCTCGACATCGTCCCGGCGCGGATCTCGCTGGCCAAGCTGGAAGGAAAGCTCCTGGGTGAGTTCGACGGTCACTATCGCCTGCGCGACACGGTCGCCCCGGTGGTGAAGGACTACAAGTACGTCCTCATCGACACACCACCGACGCTCGGGTTACTCACCGTCAGCGCGCTGGTGCTGGCGACCCATCTGCTGGTACCCATCCAGTCCTCTTATCTGTCGCTCGAGGGTACCGACGACCTGCTCGAGACGGTCGAGCGCATTCGCCAGTACGTCAATCCCAAGCTCGAGATGCTCGGCGTGTTGATCACCCTGCACGATCACCGCACGATCCTCGGCCGCGACGTGGTCGCGCAAGTGCGCAACGTGTTCGGCGCCAAAGTCTTCGATACGATGATCTCCAAGAGCGTCCGGCTGGAGGAGAGCCCGGCCTACAAGGAATCGATCTTCAGCCACGCCCCCGGCTCGAGTGGGGCCAAGCAGTATGCCCAACTGGGGGAGGAGGTAATGCAGCGTGCCTAAACAGCGAGGCCTACCGTCGAGTGCCCGGATGC